>NZ_JBIDCW010000042.1:18720-34806 GCF_043204795.1 Streptomyces sp. NPDC047706
CCGGCGGGGGCGGCCGCCCCCGCGGGACGGGCGGGGGGCGTGTGGTGGTGGCCCGGGCTGCGGGGGGCGGCCCGCGGGGCCCGCCGGGGGGGGCCCCCGGGGGGGCCCCCCGGCCGTCGGCGCGCGCCAGGGGCCGTGTTCGGGGCGCTACACCGCCATCAGCGGAGCGTCCTCTCTCCACTTGAGGATCTTGTCGAAGCTCACCACGGCCCCGTCCCGGCCAGGGTTGTTGCCGATGTGGACGTGGTCGGCGAGCTCCTCGATGAGGCACAGGCCGCGGCCGTGCTCGGCGTCGGGGCGGGCGGGCAGTGGACGGGGATGGGGGCGGGTGAACCCCGGCCCGGAGTCGGTGACCTCGATGCGGCACTTCTCGCCGTCGAGGTAGGCGGTGACCCGGTACGCCCCGGTGGAGACGCCGTGCGCGGTGTCCCCGCCGTGTTCCACGGCGTTGGCGCAGGCCTCGGTGAGGGCGACGGAAAGGTCGTAGGAGACGTCGGGGTCGACACCCGCCGTCTCCATCGTGCCGAGCAGCAGGCGCCGGGCGAGCGGCACGCTCGCGGCGTCGCGCCGCAGATGGAGTGACCACCAGATGCTCATGCTCCAGCCTCCTGGCCGCGGCTCGACATACCGTTACGTATTACCGCCCGTACGCGTATGTAAGCGCGGAATCAACGTGATGCCGCCCATACGGGGGATGTGCCGAGGGTGGCGACGGTGTATGTGAGGCATGAGTGTTCCGGATGGGTGACCGGCGATAGCAGCCGCACCGGGCAGGACGGCACAGAGGAGGACCTTCCGGAGCGTACGGAATCTTGCGGACCTGCCGTATGGCCGCCATAAGAGCAGTGCGATGATGAGGCCGCCATGTCTGCCCCCCGCCCGCGCACAGCGCACCCCGGAGCCGGGCTCCGGATCCCGCGGGCCGCGGTCTTCGCCGCGGTCTGCGTCGTGCTGTCCGGGGCCGGGCACGCCATCGCCTCCTGCGCCGCCGTTCCGCTGTGGACGCTGGGCGCGGGATTCCTGGGCGTGCTCCTGGTCGCGGCGCCGCTCGCCGGGCGGGAGCGCTCGCTGCCGGGGATCACCGCGCTGCTGGCGGTCGGGCAGACCGTGCTGCACACGGTGTTCGGGCTGGGCCAGCACGCCGCGGCCGCGGCGTCCGAGGCCGCGCAGGCCGACGCGACGCTGGTCGCGCAGGCCGCGCGGCTCGTGTGCGGGAGCACCGCGGCGGCGATCAGCCCGGCGCAGGCTCAGCGGATCCTGGTGGAGGCCCGGGTCCATCAGGGCGGCGATTCGGGTGCGCACGCCGTGCACCACCCCGCCGACGCCATGTCCACGGCCGTCGGCTCCCCCGCCGCACAGCTTCCGTCCCTGCCGATGCTGCTCGGCCATGTCCTCGCGGCGGTCGTCGCGGGCTGGCTGCTGCGTCGCGGTGACCTCGCTCTGCTGCGGATCACAGAACTCTCAGCGCTCTCGGCGCATTCGATCGCGGAGGGCTCGCTCGTACGATCCCTGCGCGCGGCGTTCGCGCTGGCGCGCGCCCTGCATGCCGGGCTCCCGGCGGCGCCCGACGCCCGTGCGCGTCTTCGGCGCGCCCCCGCACGCGGCGTCCCTGAGCCTCGTACCACCGCACTCCAGCACACCGTGATCCGGCGCGGGCCGCCCGCCACCGTGCTCGTTCTCGCCGCCTGACGCGACGCGCCGCCGCTTCCTTTCCGTGGACCGCCGCCGTCGCGCGGCACGCGCGTGTACCCGCCTGCCGGCGAACGACCTTCGGCAGGCCCGCTGATCGGCGATGCCCGCAACGGGCACCTCCCCGCGCGCGTACCCCTCCTCACCAACGGAACCCTCACTCGAAGTGGAGTGCTCATCCCCATGAAGGCCTACCGTCTCGCCGCCGCCGGTGCCGTCGCCGCCTCGGCCGTCGTCGTCCTGTCCGCCCCCGCCTTCGCGCACGTCACCGTGCAGCCGGACGGCGAGGCCGCCAAGGGCGGTTACGCGGTCGTCGACTTCAAGGTCCCCAACGAGCGCGACAACGCCTCGACCACCAAGCTGGAGATCAGCTTCCCGACCGAGCACCCGCTCTCCTCGGTCATGCCCGAGCCGGTGCCGGGCTGGAAGGTCCAGGTCACCAAGTCCAAGCTGGACAAGCCCATCGAGTCGCACGGCCACCAGATCACCGAGGCGGTCAGCAAGATCACCTGGACCGCCACCGGCAAGGGCGTCGAGCCGGGCTACTTCCAGAAGTTCCCCGTCTCCGTGGGCGCGCTGCCCGAGGACGCCGACGAAATGGTCTTCAAGGCGATCCAGACCTACTCCAACGACGAGGTCGTGCGCTGGATCGAGGTGCCCCAGGAGGGCCAGGAGGAGCCGGAGAACCCGGCGCCGGTGCTGGAGCTGTCCGCCGCGAAGGACGACCACCACGGCTCTGCCGGGCCCGAGAAGGACTCCGAGGAGCCCGCCGCCGACGCCTCGGCCGCCGCCAAGACCACCACCGAGGCCGCTGAGCCGGCCGACAGCACCGACACCACCGCCCGTGTCCTGGGCGTCGTCGGCATCGTCGTCGGCGCGGCCGGCGTGGCGTACGGCGTGCTGGCCGGGCGCCGGCGCGGCACCGCCGCCTGACGCCTCCCGCTCCGACGGTGTGCGCCGCAAGGCGTACGGCACACGGGTCCACCCACGGGTGACGCGCTTGCCGTACGCCACCGGCGCATGCCGGAGACCTCACATCTGGGACATTTCACTATGCGTAAGAAGACGTTCGCGGCGGCCGCGCTGATCGCGGCCGCCACCCTGACCCTGTCCGCCTGCGGGGGCGGAGCGGACGACGGCGGTTCGCCCGTCGCCGTGGTCTCCGAGGAGGGTGGCGACGCCAAGGCGGCCACCGTCCTCGACCAGCCGTTCGAGAAGCCGGATCTGGTGCTGACGGACACGAAGGGCCGGAAGTACGACCTGCGCGAGGAGACGGCGGGCAGGCCGACGCTGATCTACTTCGGCTACACCAACTGCCCCGACGTGTGCCCGCTGACCATGAACAACATCGCCGTCGCCAAGACCAAGCTGCCCAAGGCGCAGCAGGACGAGCTGCGGATCGTGTTCGTCACCACCGACCCGGACCGGGACACCCCCGCCGCGCTCGGCACGTGGCTCAAGGGCATCGACCCGCAAGCCGTCGGCCTGTCCGGCGACTTCGCGACCATCCAGGCCGCCGCCCGCACGCTCGGCATCTCCATCGAGCCGCCGCACAAGGAGAAGGGCAAGATCGTCTCCACGCACGGCACCCAGGTCGTCGCCTTCTCCCCGAAGACCGACGCGGGTTACGTCCTGTACGGCGAGGACGCCACCGTCGACGACTACATCAAGGACCTCCCCAAGCTGGCCGAGGGGGAGAAGCCGTGAGGCGCACGACCGTGGCGGCGGCCCTGCTGACGGGTGCGCTGATGCTCACGGGCTGCGGCCGGGACTCCGCGCCCGACGTCTCCGTCAGCGCCGCCTACATGCCGCAGCCCGTCTCGGACTCGATGGCGGCCGGTTTTCTGACCATCGCCAACAAGGGCGGTACGGACGACGAGTTGACGTCCGTGACCAGCGACATCGGCGAGGTGACCGTGCACGAGACGGTCCACTCCGCGATGCGGGAGGTCAAGGAACTGCCGGTGCCCGCGCACGGTGAACTCGTGCTGGAGAGCGGCGGGAACCACCTGATGTTCGAGAACCTCAAGCGCAGGCCGAAGCAGGGCGAGACGGTCTCCGTCGAACTGCGCTTCGCCGATTCCGGCACGGTCACGGTGAAGATGCCGGTGAAGTCCGCCACGTACACCCCGGATTCCGGGCACTGAGGGAGGGACCACCTTGACACCGACCATCGCTCCCCGCGTCCGGAGCCTGGTGCTGCTGATCCTGGCCGCGGCCGGACTGCTCCTCGGCGGCGCCGGGACCGCCTCCGCGCATGCCGCGCTGACCGGCAGCGATCCCCAGCAGGGGGCGGTGGTCGACAAGGCTCCGGCACAGGTCTCGCTCACCTTCTCCGAGGCGGTGTCGCTCTCCGACGACTCGCTCCAGGTGCTCGACCCCAAGGGCGGGCGGGCCGACACCGGCGGGGCGAGCAACGTCAGCGGCACGACGTACGCCGTGAAACTCCACTCGGGCCTGCCCGACGGGACCTACACGGTGGCCTACCAGGTGGTGTCCGCCGACAGCCATCCCGTCGCCGGTGCCTACACCTTCTCCATCGGCGCGCCCTCGTCGACCTCCGTGTCGGTGGCGGACCGGACGGCCGGGGGCGGGGCCGTCGGCTGGCTGTACGGGATCGGGCGGTACGTGTCGTACGCCGGGTTCGTCGTGCTGGCCGGTGGGGCGGCCTTCGTGCTGGCCTGCTGGCCGCTCGGGGCGGGTGTGCGAGCCGTCCAGCGCCTCGTCGTCTCTGGGTGGGTGGCGCTCACCGCGGCGACCATGGGGCTGCTGCTGCTGCGCGGCTCGTACACGCTCTCCGGCTCGCTCGGCGACGTCTTCGACCTCGATCTGCTCGGCCAGGTGCTGCAGACCAAGACGGGTGCGGCACTCGTCTCACGGCTGCTGCTGCTCGCCGCCGCGGCGTTGTTCATCGCCGTGCTCTTCGGGGCGTACGAGAAGCGGGACGAGGACGAGAAGCGGGACCTGACGTTCGGGCTGGCGCTCGGCGGTGGTGTCGTGGCCGCGGGGATCGCCGCGTCCTGGGCGATGGCCGAGCACGCGTCGACCGGCATCCAGCCCGGTGTCGCGATGCCGGTCGACGTCATCCACCTGCTGGCGGTGGCTGCGTGGCTCGGTGGGCTGAGCGCGCTGCTGGTGTCGCTGTACCGGGCTCCGGCGCAAACCCCGCTGGAGTCCGCCGCGGTACGGCGCTTCTCCCAGGTCGCCTTCGGCAGCGTGATCGCGCTGGTCGCGACCGGCCTCTACCAGTCGTGGCGACAGGTCGGCTCCTGGTCGGCGCTCACGGGGACGCGGTACGGGCAATTGCTGCTGGTCAAGGTGGCGCTGGTGGTGCTGCTGGTGGGCGTGGCGTGGATCTCACGGCGGTGGACCGGTCAGCTGGCGGACACCATGACCGCGGGAGCGGCGGCGAAGCGGCGGGAGCGGGAAAGCACCAAGGCCGGCGCACGGTCGGCATCGGGATCGGGTTCGGGTTCGGGTTCGGGAGGCTCCAAGCGGGGCGGGGACTCCAAGCAGGCCGGGAACTCCCAGCGAGCCGCCCAGCTCGCGCGGCAGCGCGCCGCCGTCGACACGGCCCGGCAGAAGCGGGAGCGGGACGCCGACCCCAGCCGTTACGGTCTGCGCCGTTCCGTGCTGGCCGAGGCCGGCGTCGCTGTCGTCCTGCTCGCGGTGACGACGGCGCTGACGGCCACCGAGCCGGGGCGCACGGTGGAGGAGGCCGAGGCGGCCGCCGCGTCCTCCGCGTCCTCCGCGTCCTCCTCGTCCGCCGCGTCCTCGGCCACCGGGGTGGTCACCCTGGACATGCCCTTCGACGCGGGCGGCACGGACGGCAAGGGCGTCGTACGCATCGACATCGACCCCGCGCGGGTCGGCGCCAACGAGATGCACGTCTACGTCCAGCGCCCCAACGGGCGGGCCTTCGACATCCCCGAGGTGAAGGTCGCCTTCACCCTGAAGTCCAAGAACGTGGGGCCGCTGCCCGTGGTCCCCGACCACATCACCACCGGGCACTGGTCGGCGAGCGGGGTGCAGATCCCCATGGCGGGCGAATGGGAGATCGCCGCGACCGTGCGGACCTCCGACATCGACCAGGTGACCGTCTCCAAGAACGCGCAGATCGGCTGAACATCATCATGGCTGAGCAGATGGCCGACCAGACGGCCGACCACCGGGCCGTCCCGCGGACGCGCCCTGCCGGGACGCCTCCCCAGGGGGCCGCTCCGCAGAACGCGTCCCCTGAGGAGGGCATCTCACGGCGGACGCTGCTCGGTACCGCCGGCGCCACCGGGCTGGTCCTCGGTGCCACGGGCGGCGCCGTCGGCTACGCCGCGGCACCCGCGCAGGTCACGCCGCTCACCTCAGTGGGCGCCGATCAGGTGATGTTTCACGGGAAACATCAGCCCGGGATCACCACGCCGATGCAGGCGCGGGGCCATGTCGTCGCCTTCGACCTCGCCGTCGGCGCGGGTCGCAAGGAGGCCGCCGCACTGCTGCGCCGCTGGTCGGAAACGGCCCGCCGGCTGATGGCGGGCGAGCCCGCGAAGGACGGCGACACGAGTGTGGCGCAGGATGCCGGCCCCTCGTCGCTGACGATCACCTTCGGGTTCGGGCACAGCTTCTTCGGCCGTACGGGTCTGGAGAAGCAGCGCCCGGCCGCCCTCGACCCGCTTCCCCCCTTCTCCTCCGACCAGCTCGACCGGGCGCGCAGCGACGGCGACCTGTGGGTGCAGATCGGCGCGAACGACGCCCTGGTCGCGTTCCACGCCCTGCGCGCGATCCAGAAGGACGCGGGCGGCGCGGCACGGGTCCGGTGGCAGATGAACGGCTTCAACCGGTCGCCGGGGGCCACGGCCCACCCCATGACGGCCCGCAATCTCATGGGGCAGATCGACGGGACACGCAATCCCAAGCCGGCGGAGCCCGACTTCGACCGGCGGATCTTCGTGCCGGAGTCCGGTGCGTCCGACCCGGCCTGGATGGCGGCCGGCTCCTACGTCGTCGTACGCCGTATCCGCATGCTCCTCGACGACTGGGAGCGGCTCTCGCTCAAGGAGCAGGAGGACGTCATCGGGCGGCGCAAGTCCGACGGGGCGCCGCTGTCCGGCGGCACCGAGACGGCCGCGATGGACCTGGAGAAGACGGACGCCGAGGGCAGTCTGGTCGTCCCGATCAACGCGCACGCGCGGATCAGCCGGCCCGACCAGAACGGGGGTGCGGCGATGCTCCGCCGCCCGTTCTCGTACCACGACGGCTTCGACGGGGACGGGGCTCCGGACGCCGGTCTGCTGTTCATCTGCTGGCAGGCGGATCCGTTGCGCGGCTTCGTGACCGTGCAGCGCAAGCTGGACCGGGGGGACGCGCTGTCGCGGTTCGTCCGGCACGAGGCGAGCGGGCTGTTCGCCGCGCCGGGCGGGGCGGCGGAGGGAGAGTACGTAGGGCAGGTGTTGCTGGAGGGGTGAACGGTGCCCTTGGGGCGCCAAGGGTGCGGGTCGGTCCGTGTGCGGACCTCGCAAGGGGCGTGTTCACTCACGGGAGGGGCTCTCGTGAGACGCACGAGCCGGGTGCGCGGAGGCCCATTAGGGTGAGGGCATGCCAGCGAGCTATGCGTATCTCGGTCCCGAGGGCACCTTCACCGAAGTCGCTCTTCGCACGCTGCCGGAGGCGGCGACCCGCGAACTGATGCCGTACGTGTCCGTGCAGTCCGCTCTGGACGCGGTGCGCGTCGGTGAGGCCGAGGCCGCGTTCGTGCCGATCGAGAACTCCGTCGAGGGCGGCATCACCACGACCCTCGACGAACTCGTCGCGGGCGAGCCGCTGATGATCTACCGCGAGGTGCTGCTCTCGATCACCTTCGCGCTGCTGGTCAGGCCGGGCACCTCGCTGTCGGACATCAAGACGGTCTCGGCGCACCCGGCGGCCCAGCCGCAGGTGCGCAACTGGCTGCGGAAGAACCTCCCGGACGCGACCTGGGAGTCGGCCGCCTCGAACGCGGATGCCGCCCGCCTCGTCCAGGAGGGGCAGTACGACGCCGCCTTCGCGGGCGAGTTCGCGGCCGCCCGGTACGGCCTGACGGCCCTGGAGACCGGGATCCACGACGCGGAGAACGCGCAGACCCGGTTCGTGCTGGTCGGCCGTCACGCCCGGCCCGCCGCGCCGACCGGCGCGGACAAGACCTCGGTCGTGATCTGGCAGCGCGACGACCACCCCGGCGGCCTGCGCGACCTGCTGGGCGAGTTCGCCACACGCGGCATCAACCTGATGCTGCTCCAGTCCCGGCCCACCGGCGCCGGCATCGGCAACTACTGCTTCTGCATCGACGCCGAGGGCCACATCTCCGACCGCCGCGTCGCCGAGGCCATGATGGGACTCAAGAGGATCTGCCTCCAGGTGCGTTTCCTCGGCTCCTACCCCCGCGCGGACGTGAGGCCCGGGGATGTCCGGCGTCCGCTTCCCGGCACGTCGGACGACGAGTTCACGGCGGCGGCGGACTGGGTGGCCCGGTGCCAGGACGGCCGGTTCTAGCCGGTACCGTTGGTCCTACCTGCATATTTGCGTTATCCACAGGCGTTATCCACAGGTCCGCATCTCGACCTGGGGACAAGTCGACAGCGGGATGCGACCTTGTCGACAAATCGCCCTCCAAGACCTCTCGACGTCCACCGGCAGGCAGGTCACCCTTCGTCCACTCTTTTCCTTGGGTCAACCCTTTGGAGCGACGTATTTCCACTCGAAAGTGAGCGTAAGGGACGTATGCCACGGGAATCCAAAGATCCATAAGGATCCTTCGGATTGATCAATTCCGAATCCACAGATCTCCCACACACCCTGTGGATAACTTTTCGGAGGATGCGGACCCCTGTGGACAACCCAGATCCCAAGTCCCGCTCCCCACAAGGCAATCCAGTCAACCGGCCACCCGCAGGCCGCCCCGATCAAGGGATCGTCAAGATCCTTATTGACGAGAGCGTACAACCAAGGGCAATTACGGCATAACGGCACGTAATCCACGGCACGGAATAGTGAGTCGTGGGCGCTCACCCCGCACCGGTAGCCTTGAGCGCGTGATTGACCTTCGCCTGCTTCGTGAGGACCCCGACCGTGTGCGCGCCTCCCAGCGTGCCCGTGGAGAGGACGTCGCGCTCGTCGACGCTCTCCTGTCTGCAGACGAGCGGCGCAGGTCGTTGGGCGTCCGCTTCGACGAGCTGCGCAACGAGCAGAAGGGCCTCGGCAAGCTCATCGGCAAGGCATCCGGCGACGAGAAGGCCGAACTGCTGAAGAAGGCCGGTCAGCTCGCCGCCGACGTCAAGGCCGCCGACGCGGAGCGGGACGCGGCCGACGCCGAGACCCAGGAGCTGCTCCAGAAGCTCGGCAACCTCGTCCACCCGGACGTCCCCGTGGGCGGCGAGGAGGACTTCGTCACCCTGGAGACGCACGGCACGATTCGCGACTTCGGCGCCGAGGGCTTCGAGCCCCGGGACCACCTGGAGCTCGGTCAGATCCTGGGCGCGATCGACGTCGAGCGCGGGGCGAAGGTCTCCGGCTCGCGCTTCTACTTCCTCACCGGTGTGGGTGCGCTGCTCGAGCTGGCCCTGGTGAACGCCGCGATGGCGCAGGCCACCGCGGCCGGCTTCACGCCGATGCTCACCCCGGCGCTGGTGCGCCCGCAGTCGATGGCCGGCACCGGCTTCCTCGGCCAGGCCGCCCAGGACGTCTACCACCTCGCGAGCGACGACCTCTACCTCGTCGGCACCTCCGAGGTCCCGCTCGCCGCGTACCACATGGACGAGATCCTCGACTCCGGCAAGCTCCCGCTGCGCTACGCGGGCTTCTCGCCCTGCTTCCGCCGCGAGGCCGGCTCGCACGGCAAGGACACCCGGGGCATCTTCCGTGTGCACCAGTTCGACAAGGTCGAGATGTTCTCGTACGTCGCTCCCGAGGACTCGCAGGCCGAGCACCAGCGCCTGCTGGAGTGGGAGAAGCAGTGGCTGACGTCGCTGGAGCTGCCGTTCCGCGTGATCGACGTCGCCTCCGGCGACCTGGGCGCCTCGGCCTCGCGCAAGTTCGACTGCGAGGCGTGGATCCCGACGCAGGGCAAGTACCGCGAGCTGACCTCGACCTCGGACTGCACCGAGTTCCAGTCGCGCCGCCTGTCGATCCGTATGCGCGAGGACAAGAAGGTGCGGCCGCTGGCGACGCTCAACGGCACCCTGTGCGCCGTGCCCCGGACGATCGTGGCGATCCTGGAGAACCACCAGCAGGCCGACGGCTCCGTGCGCGTGCCCGACGTGCTGCGGCCGTACCTGGGCGGCCGGGAGGTCCTGGAACCGGTGGCCAAGTGAGCGACACGGCTCCCGCCGCCGGGTTCCCGTACCGGCTGATCGCCACCGACCTCGACGGCACGCTCCTGCGCTCCGACGAGTCGGTCTCGCGACGCACCCGGGACGCGCTCACCGCGGCCACCGCGGCGGGCGCCGCGCACATCGTCGTCACCGGGCGCGCGGTCCCGTGGACCCGGCACATACTCGACGACCTCGGCTACACCGGCCTCGCCGTCTGCGGCCAGGGCGCACAGGTGTACGACGCCGGCGAGCACCGTCTGCTGACGTCGGTGACCCTGGACCGGCAGCTGGCGGGCGTGGCTCTGGCCAAGATCGAGGCGGAGACCGGACCGCTGTATCTGGCGGCGAGCCGCGACGGCCTGGACGGTGAGGTGCTGGTCGGACCGGGCTACGCGCTTCAGGGCGGGCTTCCGGCGACACCCTTCACGGAGGCGGCGGACCTCTGGTCGGCGCCGCTGAACAAGATCTACATCCAGCATCCGACCCTCACGGACGACGAGCTCGCGGACGTCGCCCAGCGGGCCGCGGGCGGCTTCGTCACCGTCACCATGGCCGGCCAGGGCATCGTCGAGCTCCTCCCCCTCGGCCTCTCCAAGGCGACGGGGCTGTCGCTGGCGGCTCGGCGTCTGGGCATGAAGGCCGCGGACACCATCGCCTTCGGAGACATGCCCAACGACATCCCGATGTTCGCCTGGGCGGCGCGGGGCGTGGCCATGGCCAACGCGCACGAGGACCTGCGGGCAGTGGCCGACGAGGTGACCGCGTCCAACGAGGAGGACGGGATCGCGGTGGTGGTGGAGCGGTTGCTGGAGGCGTCGGCGGCGGCATCCGCCTCGTCGTCGGCTCGGCCTGGAGCCGGTTCTGCGTAGTAGGGGTTCTGCGTAGTAGGAGTTCGCCGTCGTAGGAGTTCGCCGTCGTAGGAGTTCGCCGTCGTAGGAGTTCGCCGTCGTAGGAGTTCGCCGTCGTAGGAGTTCTGCGTAGTAGGAGTTCGCCGTCGTAGGGGTTCAGTCGGAAGCGGGACCGCTTGGCGCCGGTGGGGGTGCGGTGTCCGTGCCGGTCCCGGTGACGGTCCGGTGTGGCGGAGGATGCACGGATCGAACGTGCGCGGGCTTTTCAGACCCGACCACGGCTCAGCAAGCCGGTGCCTTACCACTCGGCCAATCCTCCGGGTGGGCGGCCCACGCGAGAGCGACATCGCGTGCTCGAAGCGGCCGCCCCGGGCAGCTCCCCGTGCGGGGCGGCTCCGCGGAGCGGTGGCGACTACTCCGAGGTCCGCCGCAGGCTGCCCTGACGGGAGCGGGACGTACTGCCGTGCAGGGACATCGTCCGGCTCCTCTCCCAGTGGGTGGCGCCGGATCGATCCGGCGTCGTGGACACAGCCACTGTGCCCGTACGCCGAGTTGGGCGCCACTGATTAAAGAGGGGCGCCGAAGTGGGCTACCGCCGGCGCCACCGACGCCGGCGGACCTTGCTGAAGAACCATCCGGCGGGCGGTTCGTCGGAGCGCCACGGCTGCGGCTCGGGCGCCTCGCGGCGCCATCGCTCGGCGAGCATCCGGGCCCGGGCGGAGGGCTCGGCGGTGTCGGCGGCGCGGACGAAGTCCTCGTCAAGAACCAGGTCGTCCCAGCCGGCGTCCACCTGGTCACCGGACTGCCCGCGGTCCTCGTGCTGCGGCGTCTCGCCTGCCATGTCCGCTCCTCCCGGCCGCGCGTCCCCCGTACGGCCTCGTTCGCCAGGTGCCGTTCCGCCCAGTGTGACCGGAACGAGGTGAAGCCCCCGTCAAGAACGAGGGCCTCACCGTGCGTCGTCGCCCGGTCCTGTCACTCCTCCCCGGCCAGCGTCAGGGACCGCAGTTTCTGCCCGGCGTACCAGGTGGCGAGGACGGTGACCACGATCAGCAGCACCGTCGCCGTCGTCAGCCCGACGTCGGACGTCACCAGCTCACCGTCGCCGACCCTGTGGGCCACGGCCAGCGACCACTGCTGGACGCTGAGCGTGCGCGCACCGGCCACCAGCGAGCCGAACAGCGCCTCCCAGACCAGCGCGTAGACCAGGCCGAACACCACCGCGTGCCGGGACACCGTGCCGAGCAGCAGGAACAGCGCGGCGTAGGCGATGGAGGCGACCAGCGCGGCCACCGTGTAGGCGACGGCGACCTGCTGGCCGTTGCCGTTCAGGATGAAGCCGGCGATCAGCGTGGGCACCGCCGAGAACACCATCGTCACCGCGATCGCCACGATCAGCTTGGTGAAGATGATCGTCGGCCGCTTCACGGGCTTGGACAGCAGATACACCACCGAGCCGTCGTCGATCTCCGGGCCGATCGCGCCCGTGCCCGCGATGACGCCGATGATCGGCACCATCGTGGCCAGCGCCAGGCCGCCCAGCAGGTCGGCGGCGGTCTGGTCGTCGGCGCCGGCGAGGGCGCGCACGACCACGGAGATCGCGATCAGCAGCAGGGGAAGGGCAGCGAGGATGAGGGCACGGCGCCGGCCGAGCAGGGCCCGGTAGGTGAGCCGGGCGACTGTGGGGTCGTACATTCTTCGGCCTCCTACGCCGTGACCAGGTACGAGAACACGGACTCGAGGGACTCGTCGGACGGCGAGACCGTCAGCAGACGGATGCCGTGGTCCCGGGCCACCCGCGGGAGCAGGGCGGTGAAGCGGCCGAAGTCGACGGCCTGGATGCGCAACGCGCCCTCGGTCCGGTCCACTTCGATGCCGGAGGTCGACGGGTCGGCGATCAGAGCGGCCGCGAGGGCGCGGTCGTCGCTGGAGCGCACCAGGTAGCGGTGCGGCCGGTCGGTCATCAGGCGGCGGATCTTGCGGAAGTCGCCGCTTGCCGCGTGGCGTCCGGCGACCACGACCTCGATGTGCCAGGCGAGCTGCTCGACCTCTTCGAGAATGTGGGAGGAGAACAGCACCGTGCGGCCCTCGTCGCCCATCCGCCGCAGCAGGTCCATCAGCTGCATGCGCTGGCGCGGGTCCATGCCGTTGAAGGGCTCGTCGAGCAGGAGCAGTGACGGCTCGTGGACCAGGGCGGACGCCATCTTCACGCGCTGGCGCATGCCCTTGGAGTACGTGGCGATCTTGCGGTCCTGCGCGTACTCCATCTCGACCGTGGCGAGGGCCTTCTGGGCCGCCTTCGCGCCGAGGCCGTGCAGTTCGGCGTTGGCGACGACGAACTCGCGGCCGGTGAGGAAGTC
Organism: Streptomyces sp. NPDC047706; assembly: GCF_043204795.1. NCBI lineage: Bacteria > Bacillati > Actinomycetota > Actinomycetes > Kitasatosporales > Streptomycetaceae > Streptomyces > Streptomyces sp. NPDC047706. The sequence continues at coordinate 31,954 of NZ_JBIDCW010000042.1, forward strand.
GTACATCGCCTCGCGCTCGGGGACGATGCCGATCTGCTGGTAGATCTTCTCGTTGCGCCACACCTGCCGGCCGTCGAGGGTGACGGTGCCGGTGGAGGGGGCGAGGAAGCCGCCCATCATGTTGATCAGGGTGGACTTTCCGGCGCCGTTGGGGCCGAGCAGGCCGGTGACGCCGGGGCCGATCGTCATGGTGATGTCGTTGACGGCGACCACGTTGCCGAACCAGCGGGAGACATGGTCGATGGAGAGCGTGGTCACAGTCCCACCTTCTTGTAGCGGCGGATCAGGAGGCCGTAGCTCGCGGCGATGAGACCGAGGGCGGCGACGACGTAGACGACGCCCTCGCCGTTGGTGGGGCCGACACCGCCGGGGAACGCCGATTGCGCGCCGAGGAAGGCGGACTGCACGCCGTCGATGAGGGTGATCGGCGAGAAGAGGCCGATCCAGGCGATGGAGCCGGAGGTGCCCTGCGCGTCGGCGATGGCCTGCAGTGTGGACACGGCGCCGTAGGAGATGGTCAGCACGGCGATCACGGCAGCGATGCCGAAGCCGCGCCGCGGCGTCACCGACGCGATGACCAGGCCGATGCCGGCGAAGAGCAGTGAGAGCAGTGCCACGGAGACGAGTCCCTGTGCGAATCCCTTGGTCTGGTCCGCGAAGTCGAGTTCGGCCAGCAGCGCGCCCACGTAGAGGACGAGCAGCGGGGCGGCGGTGAGGATGAACAGCGCCGAGGCCAGGGCCGCGTACTTCGCGCGCACGTAGTCCGCGGTCTCGATGGGCCGCGAGAAGTACAGCGGCACGGTCTTGAAACGCAGGTCGCGCGAGACGGACTGGGGGGCCTGCGAGGCGATGTACAGGCTGATGACGGCCTGCATGATGATCGCGTAGCGCGTGTAGTCCACAGGCAGGTCGTTGGCCTTGGTGGCGACCGCGACGGCGACCATGATGGCCGCGGGCACGCACATCACCACGAACAGCAGCATCGGCAGCACCTTGGACTTCACCGAACGGCCGAGGCCGTAGGAGCCGCGCAGGGACTGCGAGTAGAGGGACCGGCGGGCGTAGGCGCGGCCCAGGCGCGGGCCGTCGTACGTGCGGTAGCCGATGTTGTGGATGCGGGTCTGGTCACCCGGCGCCGTGGGTACGGGCTGCTCAACCGCCATGGCGGACGGCCTCCTTCCGCTGCTCGTCGGTGTCGGTTCCGGTGTCCGTGCCGGTGTCCGTGCCGGTGTCGGTTCCGGTGTCCGTGCCGGTGTCGGTTCCGGTGTCCGTGCCGGTGTCGGTTCCGGTGTCCGTGCCGGTCGTGAAGACCTCCGAGATCTGGTGCCGGCGCTGCTCCATGCGGACCAGGCCCAGACCGAGGTCGGCGACCGTGTCGCGGACCAGGTCGTAGGTCTCCTCGCCCTGCGCGGTGAGCAGCAGGACGTGGCCGGCGCCGGGCAGTCCGCTGCCGGCGGCGACGGTCACCCCGCGCGCGTGGAGCGCGTCGCGCACCGCGCGGGTGCCGTCCGGGTGCTCGTCGGTGTCGGTGACCTCGATGGCGAGGGTCGTCGTGGTCTGCGTGAACTCCGTGGTGGAGCTGGAGCGCAGCAGCTTGCCGCCGTCTACCACGACCACGTGGTCGCAGGTGCGCTCCAGTTCGCCCAGCAGGTGCGAGGTGACCAGCACGGAGATGCCGAAGTCGGTGTAGATGCGGCGGATCAGGCCGAGCATCTCGTCACGGCCGACCGGGTCGAGGCCGTTCGTCGGCTCGTCGAGGAAGACCAGCTGCGGGTCGTGGACCAGGGCCTGGGCCAGCTTGACGCGCTGCTTCATGCCCGTCGAGTAGCCCCCGACGGGGCGGTAGCGTTCCTCGTACAGGCCGACGTGGCGCAGGGTGTCCGCGGTGCGTTCGCGCGCGGCGGTGGGCGGCAGGCCGGACATGCGCGCCATGTGGACGACGAACTCGGTGGCCGAGACGTCGGGCGGCAGACAGTCGTGCTCCGGCATGTACCCCACGCGCTCGCGGATGGCGGCGCCCTGGGTGGCGACATCGAGTCCGAGCACTTCGGCGCGGCCCTCGGTGGCGGGGGACAGACCCAGCAGGATCTTGATCAGTGTGGACTTGCCGGCTCCATTGGCTCCGACGAGTCCGGTCACACCGGGCCCGACGTCCACGGAGAGCCGGTCAAGCGCGGTCACCCGGGGGAACCGCTTGCTCAGGCTTTCGGTCGCGATCACAGTCACATCCACGACGGTAGTGATGAGCGCCACGCAAGTCGTCAGACCCCAGAGCCGTCTTCACGTCACCCTTGAGTATTACGGGGCCCTGAGGGTCACCCTGAGGGCCGAACCGCGCGTCACGAGTTGTCCACATCCGTGCGGTCGTCCACAGGCTCGCCCACTCCTATTGACGCAGCCTCTAACAACTGTCACATTCACCGATGTCAAGTTACGAGCACGTACCGCTACCGGTGGGACAGGGTGCCATGGCGACGGCAGTGACCAGTCAACGCTCGGCGGAGCTGCGCGGGTTCCGCAAGGTGCAGCGCCTCGCCTACGAGTGCGCGGAGGATGTGGCCGCCCAGCTGAAGCCTGGCGTGACCGAGCGTGAGGCGGCGCGGATGCAGCGTTGAGCCTAGACACCCCAATGATCACGGAGCCCGTGCCTGCTCTGCTGTGCACCCCAACCGGTAGCGGCCGACCAACCGCACGTCTCCGGAACTTGATCAAGCCCTGCCCGGCGACTCACCGGAGCAACTGCGGGGGGCTCGCTCAATGAGCTGTTCCCAGTAACCGTCGGCTACCGTCCGTGAGCACGAGGCGCGTCGCGCGATCCGCGGTATCCCCAAGTCCGGGCAGGCGTAAGGCCCC
>NZ_JBIDCW010000043.1:0-33164 GCF_043204795.1 Streptomyces sp. NPDC047706
GCCCGGGAGGACGGGCCGGCCCGCGAGGCGGCTCGGCCCGTCGCACCCCCGGGTCATCGGTCTCAGCGGCCCGGGGCGCGGTGCTGGATCTCCTGAAGCACCCAGCCGTTGCCGTCGGGGTCGCTGAAGGTGGCGAAGGAGGCGTAGGAGGCGCGTTCGGGGTGCAGGCCGGGCTTGCGCTCCTGGCCCGGGAGGCGGTGGGTTACGTCGCCACCCTCGTGGCCGTGGTAGATGATGCCGCCGTTGTCGTGGAAGATCGCGCTCACCTCGATGCCGCGGCTGATGAGTTCTGCACGGGCCTCCTCGATGTCGTAGACGGCGAGGTAGAGGCCCTGGGCCGAGCCCGGCTCGGCCGGGGTCAGGCCGGTGCCGAACATGATCGAGCACTCGGACCCCGGCGGGGTGAGGTGCACCGCGCGCCACTCCTCACTGGCGGCCTTGTCGATGTCCAGGCGGAATCCCAGCGCCTCGTAGAAGGCCTTGGCCCGGTCCACGTCGGAGACGGGCAGCACGGTGACTTCGAGCTTCATGTACATCTGGGGACTCTTCCTTCTCGTTCAATGGCCGATTCGGGCGGGCGCGTGGCGCGCCGCCGACCGGGTGATAGCACCCGGATGACGACTGTGATCCGGGAGTGGGCGAGACCGCGGCACGTCCGGGGGACGGGGCGCGGTGCAACCACCTGGTTACGACCTTAGGCGATTAGCCCCTAACGGCCAAGTTCAGTCGGTGAGTGGAACCTCGCAAGATGTACGCACACCCTCTTGTCACACTTTCGGTCTATCGAACGTTAGTTCGAGTATGGGGGCAAGGTCCCCCGAGGCAGGAGTGAGACCGGAGTGGTGCCGTCAGGAACCGAACAGGGATGAACTGCCGCTCTGTGCAGGTCGGTTCATGCCGAGGCGCGGGAGCACGGTCGGGCCGGCGGAGTCACTTCGAGGTCGGGCCGCGCTGGGAGGCCAGCGCCTTCTTCCGTTGCCGGTACGCCCGCATCGACGCGCGCGAGCCGCATCCCGGGCCGCAGTAGACGGAGTTCTTGTTCCGCGTCCGGTCGAAAAAGCCGTAGTGACACGGCGTGTGCCGGCAGGCCCGCACCCGGTCCCAGACGCCTGCCTGGGCGAGTTCGGTGGCACTCGCCAGCACGGTGCCGAACAGTCCGGGGACATCGGTCTGCGCGGGCGCCAGCGAGGCTCCCGAAGCGGTGACTACCGTCACCAGCGGATAACGGGACGCGGCGTGACGCAAGAACCTCTCCGCCTCGGCGAGCCCGTCGGGCGCGGATTCCTGGCCGGCGGAGTGGGCGAGGAGCACGGTGATCAAGGCTTCGCGCAGCTCACGAGCGCTGGCTGCGTCTGCCTCCGTGACATGTGTCGACTCCGATCCCATGGCCTGCTCCAGCAGCCACGTGCGCAGGTCCTGCGCGTTTCCGAAGCGCTCGGGCAGTTCGTGGGGTCCCGCGGGGTGGGTATTGACGAACCGCAGGACGACGTCGGCCGACGGCGGTTGCGTCAGCGGACTGGGACCGGGGTCGGTCGGGCGCGGGGAAATCGTCGGGCCTCCTTGATCGTCTCCGGTATAGGGCATGAGGTGTTACTCCCAAAACTGTTACGGTACCCATCTTCTTCCGGGGTGTCGAGGCTCACGGTCACGGGGCCACCGCCCTCTGGCCGGGCGCCCGCAGCCTCATCCATGGCCGGGCGGTACCGACGTGTGGGTTTCGTCCTCTCGGCACTGACGCGTGGCGGGGTGTCGCCGCGTTGAACGGGGCCGATGTCACTCTGGGCAGATGAGGCGGGTGGGGCGTCTGTGTGGGGCGCTGGGCGCCGCTGGTGATCGGGGCGCTGGTGGGGGCCGTCGCCGCTGTCGGGCTCGGGCTCCACTGGTCCCAGCCGTGAAGGCTGTGGCAGGACCGGACCGTCGAGGTGGGCCTGCCCGGGATGGTGGCGACCTCCGGCCCGACCTCGGCGTCGCGCCCGCCGGCCCCTCGTCCACGGCCACGCCCACTGCCCCGTCCTGCAAGGCGTCGGTTCGCGCGACGGTCGCCTCCGGTGACGTGATCAGCCATGAGCACACGGCCGCGGGCACGGCGAGGCTCGTACTGCTGACCGACGGCTTCCACGTCGTACGGATGGAGGACATCGACACCAGCAACGGGCCGGATGTGCGCGGGTGGCTGACCGATGCTCCGGTGAGGGAGTGCCGGGCGGGATGGCACGTCTTCGGCGCCTGACGGGCCCCCTCGGCGTCCGCCCCGGACAGCGTCGCGCCGCCCACCTGCCATGGCGCCCTCCGCCGTTGCGGCCCCGTCAGATGCGCCAGGTGCGGATCCGGTCGGCCGCCTGGTACACGGTGGCCTTGCGGGCCTGGATGTCACGGACGAGGTCGACCAGCGCTCCGTAGGGCGGGTCTATGCCCTCGCCGGAGGCGTCCATGTAGGCGACGGCGACCTGGCAGGCGTACAGCGAGTTCCGGTACGGCAGGGGTTCGAGGCGGACGATCGTGTGCAGGAGGGACGCGGCCCGCCATGCGGCGTCGGGCGGGGCGATGCCCGGACGCGGGATCCGCGTCTTGTGCCGGGCGATGGTGGCGACCAGGGCGGAGTAGTCCGTGACGGTGACGTCCTCGGGGACGGCCTGTTCCTGGACGTCGAGAAGCCAGGGGACGTCGATGTGGAGCACCATCAGGCGGCCGCAGCTCCCTGATGCCGGTCGGCCGGGGGGACCTCGTCCGGGAACGCCCCGTCGAACTCCTCGCGGTGCCGCTCTCCCCAGGCGACTGCGACGCGCACGAACTGGAGACGCTGGCGTTCACGCAGGGGCAAGTCGTGGACGTACTGCTTGAGGGATTTGCCTTCGGCGGCCGCCGCGGCGCGGACCTCCTCCAGCTCCTCTTCGGTGAAGGTGATGTTCAAGGAAGGCATGGCCGTGATGGTACCTGACTGGTACCGCCGCGGGCCAGGATTCCCCGGAACCCGGGGCCGGACGCCTCCGCGATTCTCGACGCCGGACGCTCCCTCAGGGCGCGTCAGGAGCCCCTGGAGCTGCTAGGAAGGTTCAGTTCCGCCCAGCCGACCCTGCCCTCCGGCGTGGCCGCCAGCCCCATCTGCGGGACGGCCGGCCGACCAGCAGGAGGCCGCGACCGCCCTCGTCCGTCGCGCCGGCGCGACGGGGACGCGGAGCGAAGGCGTCTGTGCCGGACACTTCGACGGTGAGCACCTGGTGCCGCAGCAGCCGTAACCCGATCTCTCCGGTGCCGTGCCGGACGGCGTTGGCGACGAGATCGCCGACGATGAGCTTCGTGGCGTCCTCGAGACCTCCGAGCCCCCACTCGGCGAGTCGGCGTGCCGCGTGTTCGCGGGCCGCGGTGTGCTCGCGTGCTGCGGAGCCGCGTACTGGCCTCGCTGAGGACGTCGAGCCGCTCCCGCACCTGCCGGTTCGCGGTGACGTCGGCGCTGATCACGCACACCCCCGGCGATGTGCCGTCGGCACCCTGGAGACACCGGAAGAGGCCGCGATCTGGTGCTCCGGACCCTGGCCACGACCGCAGCGAGCTGCGCGGCCGTCGGCTGAGCCGGCGTGGCCAGGGCGGCGCTTGTGCTACTCGGCAGGGAGAAGGCCAGGGCGGCGGTGCCGACCATGAGTGCGGTCACAGCGGAACGGAGCTTCGCCATCGGGACTCCTTGTCTCGTACATGCGGCGGGGGATCGTTCACAGCACCGCACCCGTCGCCGAGATCGGCGCGAGGTGGCGGGTGGTTGACCGGCCCCAGCGTGGCGAACGTGGGAACGGGGATCCACAAGTTTTCGCGGTGAACCAAAACACGCTGTTCACAACGCCGGTGCGCGTCGTGCGGCATCAACGCCGCGACGATGCATGGCAGTCACTTCCCTCTGGTCATCACGCTCCCGGGCCGACCACGCGACGGTCGGCGGGGTGACGCGGCTCCGACTCCCGCCCACAAGGATTCAGCCGGATTCCGCGGCTGCCATGTACGAGGCGCTGCTGTGCGGGGTCTCATATGCGCAGGTCACGTCCGCATCCCTCGGCCGGCGCAACGAGGGGCGGGTTCCCCGGCGGCATGCGGATGTCTTGATTGAGGCTAGGCCTGCGCCCGCGCGGGACACCCCGCGGACGGTGCCTCCTGGGACACCCCGCGGAGGCACCGTCCGTTCAGCGGCGGGCGTGGCGGATCTTCAGTCGTCCGAATCCCATGGTCCCGAAGATCCGGATCCTCGGGCCGCCGGGGCGGGACCGCCGGGGGACTTTGTAGCGTAGGTCCTTCCACCCGGTCACTAGCCCCTCGACGTCGACGACCGCGTCACGAGGCACGGTGATCTTGGCGCCGCCGGTGCCGAGTTGCAGCTCGATGTCGACGAGCGGATGCTCGATCACCGCCCGGGACAGATCGAGACGCACCTTTCCGTACGCGGACTCGATCTTGAGGATGCGCGGCACCCGCCACGCGCCGCGCCGTTTGATCCGCCCGCCGGCCGCGGCGATCGTCGGCGTGGTGCCCGGGTGCTCCTCCGGAAGCGAGGCCAGGGCCGACACGAGCTCGCCGTGCGCCGTGGCGGTGAGCACCTGGTGCAGGCGCTCGTCCAACTCCGCGTGCGTGATCAGCTCTTCGGTGTAGGCCTCCTGCAGGCGTCGCACGGCCGTCTCGCGGTCGTCTTCGCCGATCAGCCGCAACGAGTCTTCCGGTGAGGAGGTCACTGCTTCACCCTACTGCCGTACCGGCGACGCGACAGGCTCAAGTCCTGTGGCGGGCAAGGAATTCGGCAGCGTTCGACAGGGCGCGGCCGCGGGTCAGCCGAGCGGGCGGGGCGCGTGACGGGAGTCGGCCGCGGCCGCCGCGGCCCGGCTGACGAGGTCGGCCGCGCGAGCGGCTCGCCCCGTCGCCTTCCAGGCCAGCATGCGCAGCGCGACCGCAGGGGAGGGTGGGAAGACGCCCAGCTGGCCGAGCATGGTGATGTCGTCACGCACGGCCTCGTGCCGGGTCACCTTGCCCTCACGCACGTCGAGCACGTGGATCTGTTCGAAGTCGATCTCGCGTCCCGTGGGCGGTACGGCCTGGTCCAGGGTGCCGTCGCGGAACGTGACGAAGGCGCCCGTGTGACGGCCCCGCATGCGCAGACGGAGCCAGACCTGATCGTCGTTGCCGGCGATGCCGAGGATCTCGAACCTGAGGTCATCGAAGGCCGAGCGCATCCATGCGCCGGAGGCCAGCACGCCCGCCGGTCCCGGGAGCGAGCAGGCGGCCGGAGAGGCGGCGGCCTCCCGGTTGTGGAAGTCCTCCGCCACCACCTCGGCGGCCAGTGCCGCGTCTCCGGTCACGAGGATCTCGAAAAGCCCCTGCGCAAGTTCGGTCGGGTTCATGCCCACCTCGTCGGTCCCTCTCGCGTACGTCGTGCCGAATGGCGGGCGCTGCCGCCCGCGAGATTGAGGTTACAGATCACCTAATGAATAGTTCAAACAGGTACTTGATTGGCTACAGTGGCACCATGCCGAGCAAGCGCGCCTACGTCTCCCCCCTGCGGCAGCAGGCCGCGGTCCGCACCCGAGAGGTGATCCTGCGGCGGGCCACCGAACTCCTCGCCGAGCGGGGATACGGCCGGGTGACGATCGCGGACATCGCCTCCGCGGCCGGTGTCTCCTCCAAGACCGTCTTCGCCAGCGTCGGGAGCAAGGGCGACATCCTCGACAGGATCGTCGATGAGGGGGTGTCGGCATCCGGCTACGAGCAGGCCATGGAGCACGTCCTGGGCCTGGGCACGCCGGAGGCCGTCCTGCACGCCCTGGCGCGGGGCACGCGCCTGGGCAACGAGAGCCAGTTCACCGTCCACGAGGCGATCCGCAAGGCGCTGCCGGTCCACGAGAGCGCCGACGGTCTGTGGGCGAGGGCGACGGCTGCCTACCGGGAGGCACTGAACGCCGCCGCCCGCCATCTGCACGGCCTGACGCCGCCACCTCGCTCCTCCCCGCAGCAGACGGCGGACCTGCTGTGGCTGTGGTTCGGCCCCACTGCCTGGCGCACGCTCGTGGTGGAGAGCGGCTGGAGTTGGGAGCAGGCCGAGAAGACGCTGTACGACACGGCGGTGGCCGCGCTGTACGCCTAGGTGTGCCGGGTCGGGAATGCGCAGGCGACGGCCGCTGTTCTTGACTCCTGTGAATGGCATGCACTCGCCACTCACGGTGGGTGAAAGGAGGCCTCATGGCACGCAACGCCACACGTCCCGTCGTGACGCTGAAGTCGACGGCCGGCACCGGTGTCACCTATGTGACGCGCAAGAATCGCGGCAACGACCCCGACCGGCTGGTCCTGCGCAAGTACGACCCGGTCGCCGGGGAGCACGTGCTGTTCCGCGAGCAGCGCTGAGCGGCGGAACCCGCCTGAACGCCGGGCGGGCGCCGGTCCGGCGCCCGCGGTAGACCCGTATGAACACAGGAGGTGCGGAGTCATGAAGGTGCGCAAGTCATTGCGCTCACTGAAGTCCAAGCCGGGGGCGCAGATCGTGCGCCGCCGTGGCGTGACGTTCGTGATCAACAAGAAGGACCCTCGCTTCAAGGCGCGCCAGGGCTGACTCAGCCCCGGCCGGTCCAGCAAGCCGGGCCCCGCCACGCGCGGGCCCGGCCGATCGACGGCTGCGGTTTCCGGCACCGCTCGGCGGCCTCCCTGTCGCTCGGCGCGGGAGACGGGATCCGCCACCTGCAGACGGTGGTGCGCCCCGACCGGGGCAAAGCCGGCTGCCGAGTGTGAAGCGGGGGCCGGTCGCGGCACTCGTCCTGACGACCGGTGCGGCCCTCCCCGCCATGGTGCCGCAATCCGCCCGGGCCGTGCCGCCCGGGGCCCACACCTTTGTCACCGGCTCCATCGACGACGCGCTGTCTGTGATCCACACGACCAATGAGGTCACCGTCCGGGGCATCGACACGGCAACGAGCGACGTCGTGGACACGATCCCGTCGGCACCTTCCCCTCGGCGGTGACCGTCTCTCCGGACGACGGGACCGTCTACGTCGTCAATGAGGCGGACGACTCGGTGACGGTGATCGACGAGGCCACGAACGACCCGGTCGACCCGGTCGACACCGTCCCCGTCGGCGACGACCCGGGCGGGGTGGACGTGTCGCCGGACGGCGGCAGCGTCTTGTCACCCACGCCGAGGACAACACGGTGTCGGTGATCGACACCGGGACCAACGACGTGGTCGAGACCGTCCCCGTGGGCGAGTTTCCGGTCGGGGCGGCCGTGGGTGTGGTGATGCCTTCGGACGACCGGCCCGCGTGGACGTTGCTGAAGATCACCACGAGTGGGTCGTTGGTCGCCTGCGGTCAGGGCAGGTACCGGCTGCGCGTGACCAGCCGATGTCCTGCCGAAGGGACTGAAGCCCGTCGGATTCTCCGGCACGGGCTGGAGGTGCACGCGCAGCCCGCTCGCCTGCACGCGCGACGACGTCCTGGAGCCCGGCGAGAACCATCCGAGTCTGACCCTGACGGTCGACATCGCCAGGAACGCTCCCCAGCGGGTCACCAACAAGGCCCTGGTCACCGGGGGCGGCACCACCGGCACCGCTACCACGACCACCACGGTCCGACGGCCGGACCACAAGCTCAACTGAGCGAAGCCCGCGCCGGGGGGTCCCCGGCGCGGGCCATGCGGCCCGCGGGTCCGATGCCGCCCGCGGCCCTTCCTGGTTCCGCGTCAGGTCCGGTGCGTCACCACGCCCGAGCGCGCCACGTCGCCGTACCACCGGGCACTGGCCTTGGGAATGCGCCTGCCCGTGGGGTAGTCGACGTAGACCGCCCCGAAGCGCTTGCTGTATCCGTAGCCCCACTCGAAGTTGTCCAGCAGGGACCACAGGAAGTAGCCCCGGACGTCGACGCCCGCCTCCATCGCGCGGTGCACGGCCGCCAGATGGCCTCGCAGGTAGTCGATCCGGTCGGGGTCGTTCACCTCGCCCGAGGGGTCGACGTAGTCGTCGAACGCGGCACCGTTCTCGGTGATCATGAGGGGCAGCCGGGGGAATTCACGCTGGATGCCCAGGAGCAGGTCGTGGAGGCCGGTGGGGTCGACGGCCCAGCCCATCGCGGTCGTCGAGCCCGGCGGCAGATGGAAGGTCACGTCGTCGGCGGCCGGCCAGGGGCTGTGGTCGCTTTTACCGTGACCGTCGGAACCGTGGCTGGATTCGACGGCACCGCCCGAGACCACGGTCGGGGTGTAGTAGTTGACTCCCAGGAAGTCGAGTGGCCGGCAGATCTCCCGCAGGTCCCCGTCCTTGACGAACGACCAGTCCGTCAGCAGCGAGGTGTCGCGCAGCAGGTCCTCCGGATAGGCGCCCTTGAGAATCGGCCCGGTGAAGACCCGGTTCGCCAGGGCGTCGATCCGGCGCGCGGCGTCGACGTCCTCGGCGTCCTGGGAGAGGGGCCTGACATGGTGGATGTTGAGCGTGACCGCCACCTGGGCGAGGGAGGGAAGGCTTGCGCGAAGGGCCTCGACGGCCTTGCCGTGCGCGAGGTTGAGGTGGTGGGCCGCGCGCAGCGCCGCCACCGGGTCGGTGCGCCCGGGCGCGTGGACCCCGGACGCGTAACCGAGGAAGGCGCTGCACCAGGGCTCGTTGAGTGTGATCCAGGTCCGCACCCGGTCTCCGAGCGCGTCGGCGGCCAGGGCGGCGTACGCGGCGAAGCGCTCCGCGGTGGCGCGCTCCGGCCAGCCGCCGGCGTCCTCCAGTTCCTGGGGGAGGTCCCAGTGGTAGAGGGTCGCCACGGGCTGGATGTTCTTCTCCAGCAGTGCGTCCGTGAGCCGGCGGTAGAAGTCCAGTCCCTTCTGGACGCTGGGCCCGCGACCTGTCGGCTGGATGCGGGGCCAGGCGAGGGAGAAGCGGTACGCGCCCACGCCGAGGTCGGCCATGATCGCGACGTCCTCACGCCACCGGTGGTAATGGTCGGTGGCGATGTCACCGGTGTCGCCGTTGCGCACCCTGCCCGGCGTGCGGGCGAAGGTGTCCCAGATGGAGGGCGTGCGTCCGTCCAGAGCGGCGGCGCCCTCGATCTGGTACGCGGCCGTGGCGGTGCCCCAGGTGAACGACGGGGGGAACGTCAGGGAGGTGGGGGCCTCGGTCGAGGACAGTTCGTGTCCAGCGGCGATAACCACGCGGATCCTTCCGGAATGACAGTCGATGGGTGAGGGGGAGATGACAGGCTCGGGAGTGCCTGGTCAGCCCTTGACGGCGCCCTGCATGATGCCGCCGACGATCTGACGCCCGAAGACGATGAACATCGCGAGCAGGGGGAGCGTGCCGAGCAGCGCGCCCGCCATGATCAGGGACTGGTCCCGGACGTAACCCGCGCTCAACTGGGTGAGGGCGACGGGGACCGTCGGGTTCGTCATGTCCAGCACGATGAACGGCCAGAAGAAGTCGTTCCAGGCGTGCACGAAGGTGATCATGAACAGCACGGCCATGGCGGGCCGGGCGACCGGCAGGACGATGCTCCAGAAGATGCGGAGCGAGTGCGCTCCGTCCACGCGGCCGGCCTCGACCAGTTCGTCGGGCAGGGCGTCGCCCAGGTACTGGCGCATGAAGAAGACGCCGACCGCGCTGACCAGCGTGGGGAAGATGACGGCGGGCAGCTTCTGGCCCCAGCCGAGGTCGGTCATCATGAGGAAGAGGGGAACGACCGCGAGCTGCGGCGGCACCAGCATCGTCCCGATGACCAGGGTGAGCAGGATGTTGCGTCCCCGGAAGCGCAGCTTGGCGAAGGCGAAGCCGGCGAGCGTGGCGAACAGCACCGTCGAGGTGGCGATGGTGCCGGCCACGATCATGCTGTTCACCATGGCCTTGCCGAGCGCGGCGTCCTGCCAGGCCCTGCCCAGGTTCTCGAAGAGGTGGGGGCCGGGCAGGAACGGCGGCGGCGTCTGGGTGACCCGGGTGTTGTCGGTGGAGGCCGCCACCATCGTCCAGTACAGCGGGAAGATCGACGTGAGGGCCGCGATGGCGAGCAGGATGTAGGTGACGGGGCCCGCGTGGTGCTGGCGGCCCGCTCCGATCGCCTTGCGCAGCCGGAAGGGGCGTTTGCCGGGCGAGGTGGCGAGCACGTCCCGGCGCGCCCGGAGGGTGTTGGTGGTCATGAGGGGCATCTCCTGGTCAGGACGAGCGCGCTGAGCGCCGCTTGAGCAGGCGCTGGGCAGCGAATACGAGGACGAGCAGCAGGAACATCGCCCACGCCACCGTGGCCGCCCGGCCCATCTGGTAGTTCTTCCAGCCCTCCTCGTAGAGCAGCAGTCCGAGGGTCTGGTACTGGTTGTCCGCTCCGCCGGTGATGCCGTTCGGTCCCTGACCGAAGATCAGGGGTTCGCCGAAGAGCTGGGTGGAGCCGATGGTGGAGAGCACGATCGTGAAGACGATCGTGGGCCGGATCCCGGGGATGGTGACTTTGAGGAACTGCTGCCAGCGCGAGGCCCCGTCGATCGCGGCGGCCTCGTAGCGGTCGAGCGGGATCGCCTGCATCGCGGCCAGGTACAGCAGTGCGTTGTATCCGGTCCAGCGCCAGATGACGATCGTGGAGATCGCGATCTGCGCGGCCCACTTGTTGCTCTCCCAGTCGACATGGTCGAAGCCGAACAGGCTCAACAGCCAGTTGATCATGCCGAAGTCGCGCTCGAAGAGCATGGTGAACACGAGCGCCGCGGCACCCACCGACGTCGCGTACGGCGTCAGGGTGGCCACCCGGAAGAAGGTCGATCCGCGCATCCGGTAGTTCAGCAGGTGTGCGAGGCCGAGCGCCATGAGCAGCTGCGGAACGGCGGAGAGGACGCCGATGGTGAAGGTGTTGGCCAGGGCGTTCCAGAAGCGGTCGTCCTGAGCCAGGGCGGTGTAGTTGTCGAGCGCCACCCACTCCATCAGGTCCATGGTGGCGAGTTCGGCGCGATGGAGGGAGATCCAGGCCGTGTAGAGGAGCGGGTACAGGCTGAAGGCGGCGAAGACGACGAAGAAGGGGACGATGAAGGCGTACGGCGCCCCGTTCACGTCCAGCCGATGGAGAAGGCCGCTCCAGCGGCGGTCCTTGCGCGGCTGGCGACCCACATGGGCGGGGCGGGACGGGTCGGCAGGAATCTTGGTGGGCTGCCGGCCGGCCGCGGCAGTTGAGGTCCGAGTGGACACCGGTGGTCCTTAGGCGTGACGGTATGCGGGCTGGGCGTACTCCGGCGGCCGTCGCGCACGCGTCGTGCGCGTCCGCCCGCCGGAGATGCGGGTGAAGGTCAGCCGACGGCCTTCTTGATGCGTTCGTCGGTCGTCTCCCAGGCCTTGTCGGGGCTCTGGTTCTGGGACTCGATCAAGGTCAGCCCTTGGGAGAAGATGTCCTTGATCGTTCCGTCCTTGCGGCCGAGCACCTGCTCGTCGGGGATCTCCTGCGCGGCGGTGCCGAAGATCTGGCCGAGGGGCGCGCCACTGAAGTACTCGGACTTCGCGTTCGTCACCTCGGGCGCCTCCAGCGCCTTCTGCGAGGACGGGAAGTTGCCGATCTCCTCGAAGAGGCGGGCCTGCTGCTCCGGCGCGGTCAGCCAGGCGACGAGCTTCTTCGCCTCCTCCTTCACCGGGCTCTTCTCCATCACGCCGAGGAACGAGCCGCCCCAGTTGGCGCCCTTGGGGGCCTTGGCGACATCCCACTTGCCCTTGTTCCGGTCGCCCGCCTTCTCGCTGATGTGGGCGAGCATCCACGCCGGGCACACCGTGGTGGCGAAGGTGCTGTTCGCGAGCCCGGGGTCCCAACCGGGCTGGAACTGCCGCAGCTTGGCGGTCAGGCCGGAGGTCGCGGCTTCGGAGGCGAGGCCCCAGGCCTCCTGGACGACGGGGCTGTCCTCGTAGATCAGCTTGCCGTCCTTGTCGTAGAACTGCTGCGAGTTGCCGTAGATCATCGCGTTGAACAGGCCGCTGGAGCTGTCCATGAAGGCGACGTCGCCGCCCTTGAAGTCCTTCTTGAACCGCTTGCCGGCGGCGACGAACTTCGCCCAGTCGCCGTCCCACAGCTTGGCGACCTGCTCGCGGTCGGTGGGCAGGCCGGCCTTCTCGAAGAAGTCCTTGCGGTAGCAGACGGCCATCGGCCCGATGTCCGTGCCGAGTCCGATGACCTTGCCGTCCTTGCCGGTGACCTGGCTCAGCTTCCACGGCAGGAAGTGGTCGGTGCCGGGCACCTTGCCCAGGTCGAGGAACTTGTCGGCCTGGGTGTCGACGAGTTCCTTCGCGCGTCCGATCTCGATGCCCTGGATGTCCTTGAGGCCGCTGCCGGCGGCGAGGTGCGTCTGCAGAGCCGTGTAGTAGGTCTGCTCGTCACCCGCGACCTCGGCCTCGATGCGGACGTTCGGGTTGAGCTTCATGTACTCCTCGAGGAGGCCGGTCTCCTTGAAGCCCATGACGCCGAACAGGCCCATGGTGATGGTGGTCTTGCCGTCCTTGACGCCTCCCCCCGTGCCTCCGGAGTCGCTGCCCCCGCACGCGGTGAGAAGGCCGAGAGCCGTGACGGCCGATATGACGGCGGTACCTCTCGTTCGCAACAGCTTCCGGGTGACCTTCATGTAGGTGTCCTCTCAGGCGGCGGCGCCGACGCACCGAGTACGGGCCGGTCGACTGGGGCGGCCGGCCGGAATGAGCGTTGGGAACGTTCCCAAACTTGGTGGGAACGTTCCCACCAAGTGCCGGAAGACTGGCTCTTGAGCGCGCCCTGTGTCAAGAACTTGAACGCTGTTCGTCACAGTGAGAAGCCGGCGAGGGAGCTCCGGACCGGCTCACCTCCGCACCTCTCTGGCACAATGCGCTGGCGAACCGGCGTGCGACCGGGCCGGACGAGGAGAGGAACATGGGGGCACAGCATCGGCCGACCATCAAAACCGTGGCGGCGCGGGCGGGTGTGGGGCGCACCACGGTGTCAAGGGTCATCAACGGCTCGACGCTCGTGAGCGACGAGGCGAAGGCCGCGGTGCTCGCCGCCATAGCCGAGCTGAACTACGTCCCCAACTCGGTCGCCCGAGGTCTGGTGACGCGGCGCACCAACTCCGTCGCGCTGGTGATTCCCGAGTCCGAGAGCAGGCTCGGTTCGGAGCCCTATTTCGCGGGCGTCATCCGGGGCGTGAGCACGGTGCTCGCCACGACGGGGACGCAACTCCAGCTCATGCTCGTCCGCGACAGCGGTGAACGCAACCGGCTCACGGACAGCGTCGCGGAGCGCAGGGTGGACGGCGTCCTGCTGGTCTCGGTGCACGAGCACGACCCCCTGCCCGGAATCCTGGAGGACATGGGCCTGCCGACGGTCCTGGCGGGCCGGCGCTCGCCCGCGGAGTCCCTGAGCCACGCGGTGTCGGACAACCTGGGCGGCGGAAAGGAGGCGGGACGGCACCTCATCTCCCGGGGCCGCACGGCGCTCGCCACCATCTCCGGGCCCCTCGACATGGATGTCTCCCGCGGTCGGCTGCGGGGATGGACGACCGCACTGGAAGAGGCGGGCTTGGCGCCGGACGAGCGGCTGGTTGCTTCGGCCGACTTCACGGAGGAGGGCGGGATGCTCGCCATGCGTTCGCTGCTTGAACGTACGCCCGACCTCGACGCCGTGTTCGCCGCGTCCGACGTGATGGCGGCCGGCGCCATGCTCGAGTTGCGGCGCCAGGGACGGCGCGTGCCGGACGACGTCGCGATCGTCGGCTTCGACGACTCCTACGTCGCGCGCTACGCCTACCCGTCGCTGACGAGCGTCAGGCAGCCGGTGGAGGAGATCGGCTCGACCATCGCCCGCATCCTCCTGGAGGAGATCGCCGATCCCGGAGTGGCGAGGCGGCATGTCTTCCTGCCCACCGAGCTGGTCGTGCGCGACTCCTCCTGAAGGGTCCGGCCTGCCGCGGGGGGAGTACGCAGGCCTGACGTACGCCGGGCGATGTCGCCGTGCCAGGACGGCGTACCGGGCGATTCCCGGACATGTGTGGCCGGGTGGGCGGGGACCACTCACGTCGTCGACCGCGCCCTGTTCCAACGGCCCTGGCCGATCGCGGCCGTTGTCGCCGCTCGGCGCAGGTGTGACACGGCGTCGATACGACACCGGGATGTGTTGACCGCCTGCGTGTGCACCTGGTCAATTCAGGAGCGCAATTCCCCGACGTCTCCTTGCGTCAAAAACTCCTGTGCCTCCCTTGCCACTTGGCGGGCGCATGGCGGTGTCAGGCATCGCCCTGGTGCTCCTGTCGTCCCTCGGTGCGGACCCGGCGTCCGCTACCTCACCTCCCTCCGCTCCCGTCATGGCCGGCAACTCGTCGCCGCCGCGCGGCGACGGGCCCCCTCGGCACCACCCGCACTGTCACCCTGATCACCGGTGACAAGGTCACCGTCACGCAGGCGGCGAACGGCGCACCGGCATCGATGAGGTTCGAGCGCCGCCCGGGTGCCACCGGATTTGTGCGGACCCTCACCGACGCCTCGGGAACATACGTGGTCCCCGACGACGCCGAGCCCTACGTCGCTTCCGGCGCACTCGACAGACGGCTCTTCAACGTCACCGGACTCGTAGCCCAGGGGTACGACGACGCGCGTGCGGCCGGGCTGCTCCTGATCGTCACCCGCCACGCCGTTGCGTCCCGTCCCGCCCGCACCGACCTGCCGGGACTCGTCCCCGAGCGGCAACTGACCTCCGTGGGCGGCGAGTCCGCCACCGCGGACCGTTCCAGGGCCGCGAGCCTGCGGCAGGCCCTCGTGCCGGAGCCGGACGGGAGCGGCGTCCGCGAGACCGCCGCCGGACCGCCTCCCTGTCCGCCGGCATCCACAGGATCTGGCTGGACGGCAAGGTCAAGGCGGCCTTGGCGGACAGCACTGCCCACATCGGAGCGCCGCGGGTCTGGGACGTCGGCGCGGCCGGCGCCGGAGTCAAGGTGGCCGTGCTCGACACCGGCATCGACGTGGAGCACCCGGATCTCCAGGGACGCATCGTCTCCGGCCGGAGCTTCGTACCGGGCGAGGACATCACCGACCGTCGCGGGCACGGTACGCACGTCGCGTCGACCGTCTCGGGCACAGGTGCCGCCTCGGACGGCAAGGAGAGGGGTGTCGCCCCGGGCGCCGACATGGCCATCGGCAAAGTGTTCGGAGACAGCGGATCCGGCGACGAGTCCTGGATCATCGCCGGGATGGAGTGGGCCCGCCAGGACCGAGAAGGCCAGAATCATCAGCATGAGTCTGGGCAGTTCCTCCCTGCACACCCAGACGGATCCGACGAGCCGGAGCGTGAACCGCCTCAGCGAGGAGACCGGTGCGCTGTTCGTCATCGCGGCGGGCGACTCCGGACCGGGCGAGTACACCGTCAACGCCCTGGGCACGGCGGCAGCGGCGCTCACCGTGGGCGCCGTCGACTCCACGGACCAGATGGCAGGCTTCTCCAGCAGCGGCCCGCGCGAGGGTGACGACGGACTCAAGCCCGACGCCACCGCGCCGGGAGTGAACGTGCTGGCCGCTCGCTCGCACCACACCACCGGCGAGGGCCACTACACCGTCATTTGCGGTACGTCCATGGCGACTCCGCACGTCGCCGGTGCCGCCGCACTGCTTGCCCAGAAGCACCTCGACCGGTCGGGACAGCAGCTCAAGGACGCCCTGATGAGCACGAGCAAGGCGACGCCGGACACGAGTGCCTACCGCGGCGGTACCGGCCGTGTCGACGCCGCCGCGGCCTTCGGGGCGGGGGCCGTCGCCTCCGGCTCGATCGACACGGGCCTGATCAGATGGTCGCGAGACCCGCAGCCGATCGAACGCTCCGTCACCTACACGAATCACGGCGACACACCGGTGTCCCTGCGGCTGAGAAGCTGTGTCTGATCCGTACACGACAGTCGCTTGCCCGTCGGTAATCGGGTTGCGCGTCGTGAACGCGGCGGTCTTACCTTGCGCTGTGACGATGCGAACGGACGCTGCGGAACAGGTCGACTCCTACTTCATCTGTGCCACTCCTCGTACTGGTAGTTCGTTGCTCCTCGGGCTGTTGGAGTCGACTGGGGTCGCTGGCCGGCCGCAGGCGTATTTCCGTGCGCCTGACGAGCCGTTGTGGGCTGACAGGTGGCAGATCCTGCGCTCTGATCAGGGCGATTTCGAATACGTGGACTATGTGCAGGCGGCCCTTGCCGCCGGTAGAACCGAGAACGGAGTGTTCGGGGCGAAGCTCATGTGGGGCACCCTGGACGAGGTAGTCGACAAGCTGGGGAAGGGCTATCCGCACCTTGGCGGGCAGGATGTGGCCTTGTTGAACCGGGCCTTCGGCCGCACGCGCTTCGTCTATCTGCGGCGTGAGGATGTCCTGGCGCAGGCGGTGTCCTGGTTGCGAGCCGAGCAGACCGATGCCTGGTACATCGGCGGCAACGGAGAGATCGGCGGCGGTAACGGCGGCAGCGGGCAGATGCCCAGCTTCGACTCGACCCGCATCGACGAGTTGATGCAGACGATCGATGAACACAACGCGGCGTGGGAAGCCTGGTTCACCTCGAATGGCGTCGAACCACTCCAGGTCCGGTACGAAGAACTCGACGGCGACATGGCGGGTGTCACGGAAGGCATCCTCACGTTCCTCGGGCTCAAGTCACGGGACCGGCGCGCGATCGTGCCCCGCCACACGCGTCAGGCTGACGAGCTCAACAATCAGTGGATCGACCGCTATCGGGCGGACTCGGCGCAGACCTGATGAACCTTGAGTCCACGGGGGGTGACCGGGTGACGTGATCACACGCTCGCTCGTAGCGTGGCCTTCATGGGCAGAGACAGGGTGCCCCGGCTGAGGCTGGTCGTGGCCGCGGATGGCGACACCGGGCCGCGGTTGTGCCGGGGGTGCGGTGGTCCGCTGATGCCTTCGGTGAAGGCGTCGGCGGTGTTCTGCTCGTCGGTGTGCCGGTCGCGGCACTGGCGGCGGATGCGGCGGGCGCGGGCACGGACCGAGGCGGTCCAGGCCGGTGTGAAGTCCAACTGCCCAGAGTGCGACGCGTCGTGGACGGTCGGGGTCGAACATCCTGCCTCGACAACGTACTGCTCTCCCGCCTGCCGCAAACGGGCCTGGCACAGCCGGCGCGCGGCGGACGCCGGGTTGTGAGCCCGCGCATTCGGTGGCTGTCAAAGTGCTTCACTGCGGGGCCGTGCGCCCTGGCGGGTTCCTGGTGTCGGTCGGATGGTGCGAAGCGACGGCCTGCCGGGGCGAGCTGACGGCATGAAATGGGTGCCGCACCCGGGACCGCCGGGGGTGATGTCCGGATGCCCGCGATGATCGGCAGTGTGACCCGGGACCGCTACGACGAGCTGGTCAAGCTGGGGCGGGACTGGGTGGCCGCGATGAGCAGCGTCCAGTGGCGTCTCGGAGATGCGGCCGTGGAGATCGAGCCGATGCGCTCGTACGGAGGCGCGAATCCGTCCGGGAAGGACGACCTATTTACCGTCAGCGAGGCCATCCGGATGTTCGCCGAAGACGTCGGACTGGCCTATACGACGGTCCGCAGTTACCGGTGGGTGTCCTCGCGCTGGCCGAAGCAGCGCCGGCGGGCGGACGTCTCGCACACCATCCACAAGATCCTGGCCAGCATCCCCGATGAGCAGGAGCGGTTCGAGGCGGTCACCAACCCCCCGCCCAGCCCGCGCGGCGGGCAGCCGCGGTGGACGCACGACAGCGCGAAACGCGTGGTGGGCTGGAAGGTCGACTCCCCGGAGAGCGTCCAGGAGAAGGTGGAGGCGATCCACGACCTGGCCACCGACGACGCGGTCGCGGCCGTGGTGACCACCGACTTCCTGCGCCGTCCGGCGGTCGCCGACAAAGCCATGGCCGACGACACCGCCCGGCATGCAGTCAATGAAGCCCAGTTCGACCGGTTCCGCCAGCAAGCCCAGTTCGTGCACCAGGAGGCAGCCCCGCAGCTTGAGCGCATGGAGCACAGTGCCCAGTTCATGGATCTGGTCGCGGCCTGCGCGCAGTTCGTCACCACCGCCGGCAGGATCGTTCCCCGCCTGCGCGGCGAGCACTACGACGACGCCGAACGAGACACCATCGGCCAAGGACTTGCGCGGGTGCGCGCCGCGGCCGACTGGATCGAGAACGCTGTCACCCGCGGTGAGGTCGACCTGGACGAGCAGCTGATGAGGCTGCTGAAGGGTTCGGGTGAGTAGGCGATGGGGCGGGGTGTCCCCGCTCATGTCCACGCCGAAGCGATCCTCAGCGCCCTGCAGGAGGCCCGCCCCGCCGGCTTGAGCGTCATCCAGCTGATGGCCGCCACCGAACGCACCCGCGCGCAGATCCACACCGGGCTCGCGCACCTGCGCCAGGTCGCCGCCGCGCGCGGTCTGCCGCCCGTGACCTGGGACCGGAAGTGGGGATATCGGCTGCTGGACGACGCGCCGGAGGTGTGGATCGGCTACGAGCGGGCTTTCTTCGGCACCGTGCACCACCGTGTCGCCAACTTCATCGCCGGGATCCTCCTACCTCACCAGACCAAGACCCCCGACGACCCCTATATCCGCACCGTCATGGCCCAGATGGGCGCGATCGAGTCCACCCTTCAGCTGCTGGCCAACCTGGAGTGAAGCCGAGCAGGAAAGCGAGGCAACGGGCCGCGACCGCACCGCAGTTGGCTCCTGACCCCCAGGTCGCGGCCCGAATCTCGTGATGCTGCCGCACTACCGCTACCCCTCCGACACCAGTGACGCGGAATGGCTCCTGCTGGAGCCCCTTCTCCCGACTCCCGCATGCCAGACCCCCAAGGGCGGCGCCCCGGAGAAATGGCCCCGCCGACGCGTGGTTGACGCCATCCGCTACATCACCGACAACGGGGCGAAGTGGAGAGCGCTGCCCGCCGACTTCGGCATCCCCTGGCGCACCGTGTTCGGGTACTTCGCCCGCTGGGCGAAGGCCGGCGTACTCAAGCGGATCCTTGACCAGCTCCGCCGACGGCTGCGACTGCGCCGTCGGCGCTGTCCCTGGCCGGTCCGGGTGATCGTGGACTCCCAGTCCGTCAAAGGCGCGGAGACGGTGTCGAACGCGACGCGGGGGTACGACGCGAACAAACACATCAACGGCAGGAAGCGACATCTCCTGGTTGACCAGGACGGCCTTCTGGTCGACCTGCTCGTCACCCCCGCCGACGTCCAGGACCGCGACGCTGCCCGCATCCTCCTCACCCGCCTCCACACCGAACACCCCGAAATCGTCCTGGTCTGGGCAGACAACGGCTACGGAGGCGAGGAGTTCAGCACCTGGGCCCAGGACACCCTCGGCATCACGATCAAGGTCGTTCCCCGCCCCAAGGACGCCAAGGGCTTCGTTCTGCTGCCCAAGAGGTGGGTGGTGGAACGGAGCAACTCATGGACCATGCGGGCCCGCCGCAACGCGAGGGACTACGAACGTCTGATGTCCCACGCCGAAACCCACATCCAATGGGCATTCATCACTCTCATGACCCGGCGCCTGGCCCGCCCCCGCCGCCAGACCGAGGCATCGACGGCCACCCTCGCAGCCGCATGAAGACCAGCGCACTGCTGCCGTTCGAAACGGCGACTATCGACGCCCAACCGAACGGCAAGCGGGATCACAACCACCTTTCACGCTCTGTGACCTGCGAAAAGAGGATGTGACACAGCTTCTGACACCGGACCGGGGCGACAGCCCCAGCGACCTGTTCACCCGGGAATCCGACCAGGTCACCGTCCCGGCCCATGGCAGCGCCTCGGTCGGCCTCGTCGTCGACCCGCGCAAGGTGGCCGTGGGCGGCCACACCGGCCAGGTCGTCGCGCGGGACGCCGCCCGACGCGGTCGCCGCCCACACGGTCCTCAGCACGCGGACGGAGTCCGAGGGGTACGACCTGACGCTCCGGGCCAAGGACCGTGACGGGCAGCCCACGACAGGCACGGTCACCCTCAAGGGAGCCAACGCTCCGTACTTCCGGTACCACCGGGTGCCGGAGGACGGTCTCACCCTGCACCTGCCCCGTGACACCTACTCCGCGATGATGTTCAAGGACGTCCGCGGGGCGCACGGTCCGTACTCCAAGGGCCTGGCGCTGCTGGGCGACCCGGAGGTCGAACTGACGGATCCCACGACGGTCACCTTCGACGCCTTCGAGGCGCGTCAGGTCCGCGCGCTGACACCCAGGCCGAGC
Source organism: Streptomyces sp. NPDC047706 (assembly GCF_043204795.1). NCBI lineage: Bacteria > Bacillati > Actinomycetota > Actinomycetes > Kitasatosporales > Streptomycetaceae > Streptomyces > Streptomyces sp. NPDC047706. The sequence goes on from NZ_JBIDCW010000043.1 coordinate 20,150, forward strand.
ATGCCGACGAACACCAGGGTCGAGTATTGGCGTTCCTTCACGACCGCGCAGCCCGAACCCGGGACGTACGGGGACTGGATCGACAGAACCAAGATGATCGATGCGACCTACGACAGCGTGTGGGCCCAGCCCTCTCCGGAGAGGGTGAAGGTCGGCGGCATCGACTTCACCACCAGGTGGCGGGCCCCGCAGACCCCGCTCCATGTCTCCCACGGCACGCACGACTTGGATGTGCTCATGCAAAGGGGTGCCAAGCCTCTTCCGGTCGGCAGCGCGAACCTGGACGCCGTCTCCGCGGGTACCGGCTCCGCTGCCGAGTACACCCAGCTGTCCGCGCGGGGCAAGGCGGCCGTCGTGCGCCGCAGCGCCACCGTCACACCGCTCGCACAGACCCAGGCCGCCCAGGCCGCAGGGGTGAGGCTCCTGCTCGTCGTCAACGACGCGGTGGGCAGGCTCCACACCTGCTACGGCGACAGCGAATACCTCTCGCCCGGGCCGCTGGCGGTGGCGTCGGTCACCAGGAGCGACGGCGAAGCCCTGATCGCCGACATCGCGGCGTCGCCCGGGGACAGGACACGTCTGCGCACGACGGCACATCCCGTTCCCTCCTACCTCTACGACCTGGTCAGCCATCACACGACAGCGATCCCGCCGGACCTGACCCATCGGGCCGACGCCCGGAACCTCGCACGCGTGGACGTCACGTTCGGCCACGGTGCGTCGACTCCCGCCTCTGAGACACGTGTCGACCTCCCGCGCTACCTCCTGGGCGGCGCCTGGAACTTCCTCACCCAACCGGTCCAGCGGGGTCAGCGCACCGACTGGGTCTCCACCAGCGGTGACATCAGATGGCAGCAGAGGGTCGACGTCGGCGAGGTGACGACCGAGACGTCCGAAGCCGTGACGTACCCCTTCGCCGGCACCCATCAGTTTACCGACCGCAGGTAGCCCGTGATGTCCGTCTGGGACTGTGACCAGCACGTCCCAGGCTTGTTAACGACCTTGTCCGGGACGTCTGCCATGTTCTGGAGTCGGTACGGAGGACGAGTGATGGAAAAAGCTCACTCTCATGATGGACCGCAGATTTTCCTGGCAGGTCGTCAGCGGAACAGCCGGCCGAACCTGCGAATCTCCTCCGCGAATATCTTCGGTTGCTCGAACGCCGCGAAGTGTCCCCCTGCACTCGCCTTGTTCCAGTAGACGAGGTGGGAGAACGCCTTTTCAGCCCATGCGCGAGGCGGCGTGTAGAACTCCTTGGGGAACAGAGTGACGCCCATGGGAAGGTCAATCTTTACGGCGTTCATGGTGATGTCGGAGTTCTCCCAATAGAAGCGCGCCGCCGAGTCCGCTGTCCTGGTCAGCCAGTAGAGCGTGATGTCATCCAGCATCTCGTCCATGGTGAGGACCGATTCCGGATTCTTGTTGCTGTCCGTCCAGACCCCGAACTTCTCGTAGATCCAGGCTGCCTGACCGACGGGGGAGTCCGCCAGAGAATAGGAAACGGTCTGGGGCCTGGTCATCATCTGCAGCTGGTACCCGATTTCGTGCTTCCCCTGCGCGTCCAACTGCCTCATCGCGAGCTGTTCCTCCGGGGTGAGGTGCTTGAGGTCGAGGTCGGGCGGCACGATCTGAGGGAAGTTCAGATGGATTCCCAGCAACCCCTTGGGTCGCAGGACTCCCAACTGAACGTTGACCGCCGCGCCCCAGTCCCCGCCCTGGGAAAGGTAATGGTCGTATCCGAGGCGCGGCATGATCTTGGACCAGGCCTTGGCTGTCCGCACACGGCCCCACCCCAGCTCATCCGGGTGGTCGGAGAATCCGTATCCCGGCAGGGACGGAGTGACGACATGGAAGGCGTCTCGCGGGGATCCGCCGAACTCGGTCGGGTGCGTCAGACGCCGGATCACTTTGCGGAATTCCAGGACCGAACCGGGCCAGCCGTGCGTCAGCATGATGGGCATGGCGCCGGGGTGCGGTGACCTGGCATGCAGCAGATGGATGCTCACGCCATCGATCACGGTGCGGAACTGCCCGAATCCATTGAGCAGGGCCTCGACGCGGCGCCAGTCGTAGTGGTGCCTCCAGTACTCGACGAGCCGCTTGACTCGCCACAGCGGAGCCCCCTGCGACCAGTCGTCCACGAGTTCCTCGCTCGGCCACCTGGTCAGGTCCAACCGGTGCCGCAGATCCTGCAGCATGCGCTCCGGGACGTGCAGTCTCATGGGCACGACCGCTCCACCGGCGGGTCGCGGCACCGTCAGGCCCGTCGCCTCTGTTCCCGGCCCGGCCAGGGCCTCGGCCACTCCGGATGTCATCGCGGACGCGGCGGACCCCGCTCCCAGGGCACCCATGGCGTACAGCAACCGTCGACGGCTGAGATTGGCAGCTCGACTCGTCATGCGCTTTTCACTCCAGTCGGTATGTGTGCGTCGGACGCCGGCGCCAGAACGGAAATGGCCAGCTCTGATACGCAGGAGATGCAGCGAACAGGAGGTGTGCCGGAATCTGTCTCGGCGAACACCAAGACACTGCAATAAGACACGGCACGCACCACTAAGGGGGTTCGCCAGTCATCGAACATCGCTCAAAACCGTAGCACTAAGAAGTTGCCGGTCAAGGTGGCGTGGCTCACATGTTAGGTGGTGTATCGCTCAGCGAAGATCATCCGCCAGTGAGAGCGTTGTCACCTTTGCCGTGGCGGTTCAGAGTGAAGCCGTTCGTGCTAGGTTGTTCGCTGTACGTCGAACGATGTGATCGGCGTGAACAATGCAGGACTCTCTCGGCCGTCATGCCGGCTGAGACGGTGTTATCCCCAAGGGCCTGTACACCCATCCGTATTGAAAGGTCGTCCCGTGGCCTCGAAGTCAGACGTCCTTTTTGGGGCGACCAGCCACGGGTGCCGCCCCAACAGAAGGAAAAATGCAATGAATGAAATCACCCCCGTCATCGAGGAGTTCATCTCGCGTGTCGTTCACGACGGGAGCAACTACCGCATGGACGCGATGGAGAAGCTCTACACGGACGACATGGCCATTCTTTTCCCGACACGGGAGGGGGCGATTGCAGCAGCTCCCCGCAAGGAGGTCTTCGCGGAGTTCGCTGCTCGCGGCAGCGCGGGTGAGGCGCCCCTGTCCACGGAGTACAAGATTCTGCACCTCGAGGAGCAGGGCGACTACGCGACCGCGCTTCTTTACCGACGGATGAGCGACGCCGCCGCACCCTTCCTCTACGAGCTGCGACTGGTGCGCGGGGGTGCCTACGGGTGGCTTGTCGCCGGAGAAACCGTCACTCCATGGCCGGACCCGAAGACGGCTGGCGCCTTCCTTCCGCCGCGACGGGTTGCCTGAGCTTGCAGAGACTGTCAAGCCCTGGGTTTCGTGGAGACTGAGTTTGCTGACTTTCTGGAGAGACGCAGGAGGTTCGGCCGCGAGGTAGTGGGCGGCCTCGTGTTCGGCTGGGGTGATGTGGCCGAGTTCGCCGTGGATGCGGGGGAGTGTCCAATAGACGGCGGATCCGATGATCAAGGAGACGCCTGATGAGCGAGACCATCACCGAGCACGAGGCCGTGGAGGAGCCGGTCATCGAGCCGGCTGCGGAGGCGGTGTCGGACGAACAGTGGGTCGTGATGCTGGTCGACCGCGCCCGTTCCGAAGGACTGCAACTGGTGAGGGGGGCCTGTTGCAGCAGCTGACAGTGACCTGCCTCTGAGGTAGGGCGGTTGGGCTGGCAACGTGGTGAAGCCCCTGGTAGATGAGTTTTCGACCGAGAGAACCGTCTCCACCAGAGGCTTGACGTGCTTGTTCACCCGTCGGGCGTCGACATGTCCAGCTTTGCTCTCCGCTTCCTCGCGACCGGCAGGGTCGGCGACGACCTGCCCTGGCGCGGGGCTCCAACGGCGGTAGTTGGGACAGCTCGCCTGACGGGTTCTGGTGGCCTTGCGCAGGTCGGCGTGGATGCGGGCGTATCCGAGGTACCTCGACCCGTCATCCGCACTGACAAGTCAGGACCCCAGAGGAACTCAGGAGGTGGCGCGAATGTCCTCCCACAGCGGCGTCAGCCGCATGAGCTGTTCGTCCCGCCAGCGAACCCGCTCTTCCCATAGGTCGAGTGGGAGAAGAGCGCGGCGCTGGCGTACTGCGGTCGACACGAGGTCTGGCGTCCACGGGTCGTTCTGACCGCGCTCGGCGCTGACCATCCCCTCGTAGCGTGGAGCCCGTGATTGCAGGGGAAGTTGGGGTTCATGGGGTCCAAGAAGAAGCCGCCGTACGACGCCGAGTTCCGTGAGGGCGCGGTGCGCATCGTGGTCGAGACCGGGAGGTCGGTCGGGGAGGTCGCCGAGGAGCTCGGCATCAACCCGGGCACGCTGCACAGATGGGTGTCGCGGTGGCGGCGGAACGGGACGACGTCCTCGGACCGGCCAGTACAACCGACAGCCGCCAGTGGCGGTGGGGGTGGCGGTCGGGTGCGGGAGGCCGAGCGGGCCGAGCTGGAGCGGCTGCGCCGGGAGATCGGGGAGAAGAACAAGCGGATCCGGGAGCTGGAGATGGAGCGTGATGTCTTCAAGCGATGCATGGCCCTCTGGGTGAAGTGACCGAGAACGCTCCGGAGGCGGTGGTCGCCTTCATCGGTAACCAGAGGGTCGGGCATGGCGTCCCACACCGGGTGTCCTGCCGGGTGGTCGGGGTGAGCGAGGCATGGTTCTACAAATGGCGCCGGCGCCCCGACGAGCCGACGAAACGCGAGGTCAGGAGGGCGAGGCTGGAGGAGCGGATCATCCACTTCTTCACGGAGTCCGGTGGCACCTACGGCTCGCCGAGGATCACCTTGGACCTGTGGGCGGAGGGCTGGCAGGTGTCGGTGAACACGGTCGCGGAGATCATGGCCGGGCTCGGTCTGCTGGGCCGCAAGCCGCCCAGGCGGCGGTCGCTGACCCGGCAGGGCAAGCGGAAGGCTGCCCCTGACCTGGTGAATCGCCGTTTCGACGCGGTGGCCCCGGACGTTCTCTGGTACGGCGACATGACGGAGATCGAGACCGGCGAGGGCAAGATCTACCTGGCCACGGTCATCGACGCGTTCTCGCGCCGCTGCCTCGGCTACGCCATGGGCGAGCACCATGACGCGGACCTGGTCGGGGCGTCGTTGAAGATGGCCACCGCGACGCGCGGCGGCCGGAGGGACGGGACGATCTTCCACAGCGACAGGGGAAGTGAGTACACGTCAGAGGCGTACGGCACCCTGTGTGACCGCCTGGGCGTGGTGCAGTCCATGGGGCGGGTGGGGTCGGCGCTGACAACGCCGCCGCGGAGTCGTTCAACTCACTGATCAAGGTCGAGTACATCCACCGGCACCGGTTCGCCACCCGCACCGAGGCCCGCCTGAAGATCGCCACCTGGATCACCGGGTTCTACAACCCGCGACGCAGGCACAACGCGGCCGGCGGCCTGCCGCCGGAGGAGTTCGAACGGACCATCACCGAAGCACGCAAGAAGAGCGACCAGAGGTGCCAGGCCGCATAGGAGAGGTCTCTACGAAACCAGGGGATTGACAATCGCCACGTGCCCCTGGCCTGTGACCAGTTCCAGTCCGTTCGGCCACTCCCTGCTCCTGGAGGGGCTGCGGTCCTCTGGACCTGGGGGCGTGTTGCGGGGAGGCTTGCCCGGTCAGCGGTGTATGGGGCACGGAAGCAGGAAGGCGGGCTCGGTGCGCGAGCTACTGGACGACCGTTACCGGCTGGGCGCGACGCTCCCCGCCTCGGGGGTGGAGATCTACCGCGAGGCGTGGGACCAGCAGCAGAAGCGTCAGGTGACGGTGCGGTTGCTGGTTGGCGACGGCGACGGCGACGACGGCCGGTCGGACGTGACCAGCGCGTCCTCGTCCGGCGGTCCACGGCCGGGCGCGTTCGCGGAGGCGGCCCGGGCGGTGGTGGGGGTGTCGGGACCGCGCCTGGCCGACGTCCACGACTGCGGGGAGGGCCTGCTGGAGGGGGACCGGGCGCGCTACCTCGTGGTGGAGCCGCTGGCGGGGCGCCCGCTGCGCGAGTGCCTTGGGGACGGACCGCCGGACCTGAGCGTGCTGCTGGACTGGGGCAGGCAGCTGTGCGAGGCCCTCGACCGGATGCATCTGGTCGGTCAGGTGCACGCGGACCTCAGCCCGGACAACGTGCTCGTCACCAAGGACGGAGGTGTTGTCCTGCGGGCGCCGAGCGTCGCCCGGCTCGCCGGCCATCCGGTGGCCGGGAGCGCCGCAGAGTACGCCTCGCCGGAACTGGCCGCGGGGACGGACGGGGTCGATCCGCGCTCTGACCTGTACTCGCTGGGCTGTCTGCTGTACTTCCTCGTGGCCGGCCGGCCGCCGTTCACCGGCAGTCCCGACGAGGTGCTGAGGGCCCATCAGGCGGGTGTGGCCGAGCCGTCGTGGCGTCACGCGTCCAGGGTTCCCCAGCGGCTCGACCACCTGATACGGGATCTGCTGGAGAAGGATCCGCAGAGCAGGCCCGCCGACGTCCGGGAGGTCGCCCGCCGGCTGACGGAGATGGCCGAGGGGCCGTTGCCCCGGTCCGTGAGGCCGCCGGGCGCGCCGTCGTCCGAGTCGCCCTCCTCGTTCGCCGACGCTCCGTCCGACAGCGACAGCGACAGCGGCATGCGGCTCCTGCCCGGGCTGCCGGACGGCGCGGAGGCGGCGCAGCCGGCGCTCGCCGCCGTGGTGACCGGTCTGGCTCTGGGCGCCGCCACCGCGGGGGCGCTGACGGCGTTTACCGCGCTGAGCCCGCTGGCGACGGCTGGGGTCACTGTCTGCGTCCTGGTGTTCTGGCCGCTGCTCGCGCGCACCGTGATGAACATCCAGCGCGGGCGGGACATCGGTGCGCAGAGCGTGGGCTGCGGCATGCTGCTCGTCCTCGCCGGTGTGTGCGCCGCTTCCTTTGTGTGGCTGCCCTGGCCGTGGTGGGCGGCGGCACCGGTAGGTCTCCTGCTCGCCTGCGGTGCGGCCGTAGCCTCCCTGCTCGCCTTCAGCGTGCTGGTCGGCGGTGCGCAGAGCCTGTTCCAGCGCTACGGGTACCCCTGGGGCGTCTCCTCGCATGCTGCCGCAGCCGTCGCAGTCATCGGCGGCGCCACCTGTGCGGCTGCCGGGGCCGGACCGTACTTCTCATGGGGGATCGCCGTCGTGTGGGGGCTGGGCACCTGGATCGCCTCGGCGATGGTCCTCGGTGTTCTGCTGGTCGGGTACCGAGGGAGCCGGCCCGGTCGGTGACGTCTCGGTGCCGGTGTCCGCCGCGGACGTGAGCGCTGCGAGGTGCCGGCGCGCCATGGGTCCGTGCGGATGGTCCGGGGCGAGGAACCTCTCCGCGTCGGTCGCGACCGCCTGGAGCATGGTGACGGCACGGTCCGTGTCCCCTGTCGCCGCGTAGGCCCGGGCGAGGGCCGAGCGTGCCGCCAACGAGAGCTCGTGGCGCCGCCCGCAGTGTGCCTCCGCGTCCCACAGTGCCTCCTCCAGTACGGATACCGCCCGCTCCAGATCACCGCTGTCCCGATACGCGTGCCCACAGTCCACTCGTGCGGCCAGGGTCAGCCAGCCGCACGCACCACCGGCTGCCTGGGCCTCGTCGAGGACCTGCTCATGCAGCGGCACCGCCCGTGCTATGTCGCCGACCTCGCGGAGAGCCTTCACCAGCCGGAGCCGGTACCCGACCGTCACCGGATCGCTCGCTCCCAGTGCCTCCTCGGCCTCTTCCACACACTGCTCCAGCATGGGGACGGCCTGTCTCGCCCTGCCCCGCCAGGTCAGAAACTGCGCGAAGTCCGCCCGCACGTGGAGCACATCGGGATGGCGGCGGCCGAAGGCTGCGGCCCAGCGGGTGAAATTCTCCTCGTGCAGGGCCACAGCCTGCTCCGCCCGACCCGCGTTCAGCAGCATCCGCGCCTGGTGGTGGTGCCAGGCGAGGACCTCGTGTCCCGCCGCGTCGTGGAGGCCGACGGCGTCGGCGAGGTTCCGGTCCATCAGTTCGACCGCCCGGTACGGCTCACCGGCCTGTTCCCAGGCGAGCGCGAGTCCGAGACGGGAGATGAACACCATGGGATGGCGGCGGCCGAACGCCTGCTCCCGGTCCGCCAGGTTCCGGGTGAACAGCGCGACCGCCCGGTCCGTGTCCCCCGACTCCAGGTAGGCGTGGGCCAGGAAGTCGCACACGACCATCGTGTCCGGGTCCAGTTCGCCGAGCGTGGCCTCGGTGTCGGAGAGATCGCGTTCGAGCATCGCCGCAGCCTTTTCCGGGCGCCCTGCCTTCCGGTACGCGTCCGCGAGCCGGACACGTGACCGCAGCACCTCACGGGGGTCGTGCCCGTACCTCCGGGCCTCGGACGCCTCCTCGCGCAGCAGCGGAACGGCGCGCTCGGGCTCTCCCAGCTCCAGGTAGCACCGGGCCAGGGTGGCGCGCCGGGCGCCGTGCAGGCCGCTGGACCCCCGCCGTCCGCGTCGGCGGTCCCGCTCCAGGAGCGCGACGGCCCGGTCCAGCTCGCCCGCGTGCAGCAGGGACTCCGCCAGCACGCCGCGCGCGGCGGTGTGGGCCGGGTGGAACCGGCCTCCCACCAGGTGCCTGCGCATCGCGGCCATGCTCCGCTCGGCGTACTCGACCGCGGGTGCGCCCTGCTGCCCGGGCCAGCTGTTGAGGTGCGCCACCACGTGCTGCAGCAGCACCGCGGTGTCCGGCCGGTCATCCGCCGGGCTGGCCGCGTGCAGGAACGCTTCCAGGTGCGGCAGGAGTTGTCGTTCGCGGGTCCACAGCCGGGGGGCGTCTGTCGCGGCCCGCAGCAGCAGCTCCGAGGCCTCCTGTCGGGCCGCCGCGACCGCCCGCGGCCGGAAGAACGGGCTTGCGGGATCCGGGCTGCGGGCGACGCGCTGCGTGAGGCGGTGCACGTTCACCGATTGCCGGTCGAGCCGTATCAGGCTGTACGCGTGGAGTACGCCGAGCGCGCGGTTGATCTCCAGCGGGGTCAGCTCACGGCGCGCATCGCGGCTGCGGGGGCGTACCCAGCCGAGTTGCTGCACCAGACCCCGTGCGGTGTACGGGTGCGGCCGCCGCGGTGCGGTCCGACGCGCCCGCCCGGGACGCCGGGAGGTGTCGCCCTGGAGCGGGTCGAGCAGCCGGCGCGGGATGCGGTCCGGGGCGAGCCAGGCGAGCACCCGCAGTACGTGGACGGCGCGCGGGTGCTCCTCGTCGACGGCGCGCAGGGAGTGGTGCCAGACGCGCGCGGTGGTGCGCTCGTTCCGGTCGCGGTGCGTGGTCTCACCGAGTGCCTGCCCGGGGGCCTCCCGCAGGAGCGCCGTGTAGGCGGACGGGTCGGTGCGAGTCCGGTGCAGGTAGGCCGCCGCGTGCGCCAGGGCGATGGGCAGGCAGCCCAACTCGGCCGCCAGATCGCGCAGAGCCGGCTCGTCGGCCGCGCCGGGCGCCGGGGGCGCCTCGCCGTCCGAGCTGAGACGTGCCAGCAGTTCCACGGCCGGGGCCTGCGGCAGCACGTCCAGGGCCAGCAGACGGCACCGCGCGTGCCAGCCTGTGGCCTGCCGAGTGGTGATCAGGACGCGGCCGTTGCCGAGGGCGCCCAGGAGCGCGGCGACGTCCTGCGGGTGTTCGGCGTTGTCGAGGATCAGCAGCCAGCCGCTGTGGCACTGCAGCCAGTTCCTCGCCCACGTGGCCCGGTCCTGGAGCGGGAGGTCGATCTGGCGGAGGAGGTGGTTGAGGTCGTCGGCCAGTGCGGCCAGCCCGGCGGTGAGCCCCTCGGGGCTGTCGGCGGGCAGCCGGAGCACGGGGTTGTAGTGGTCGCGGTACCGGTGTGCGTACTCCAGGGCGAGCGCGCTCTTGCCCACCCCGCCCATGCCGTGCACGACCTGTGCCGTCCTGCCGCCGGGCGCGTCCTCGGCGGCGAAGGCCCGGTGCAGCTCGGCGAGTTCCTCCTCACGGCCAACGAACGCCCGGTCCCGGGCCTCCGGGAGGAGGACCAAGCCGCTGTGCGCCTCCACCTCGTCGGGCGGCAGGAAGGGCACGTGCACGTTCGTGCTGATCGACCCGAGGTTGTCGTTGCCCACCACCACCGAGCCCATGCCGGCGGCCGTGTAGTGGTACGAGTGTGCCTCCTCGGAAGCCACCGGCCGTCACCGCTCGACTGTCACATCGCCACCGGTGCTGATCACCCCGTGGTTCACCCCCGCCACCACGGAGCCCTGGCCGATCGCCTGGTACGTCGCACCCGCGGGACCCGCGTCGGAGAGCAGCCTCGCCAGGTCGCGCGCCAGTTCCTCGTCCTCGCGCAGCAGGCGCCTGATCTCGCTGCGCAGCGCCGCCTGGGCGTCGTCGTCCTCGGGATCCCGGGCGGCGCCCTCCACCGCCCGCAGGAGGTGGGGACGGCTCTCCAGGCGACGCCACAGGCGGTGCAGCACGCGTTGGCCCATGGAGACCGTCGCCGTCGCCCCCGCGTCACCGGCCCGGGTCAGCACGGCGGTGCCGTACGCGCCCACCGCCGCTCCGACAAAGGGCCAGCTCTGCTCGACGAGTTGAGCCACGTCGACTGCCATTCGGTCCTCCCCGTCCGGTGTTTGCCGCCCATGGTGCCAGGCATTGGCCGGGGGCGGCAGGGGTGGTGACGCTCGGGGGAGGGCTTGTTGGTGTAAGGGGTGGCTGCTGGCCTGCCCGCGTTCCGCGTAATTCGGAGGTTCTGGAGGCAGTGGCAGGGTGAAACCGCTGGTCACGGCCGTGTCGGCTGGAGTAGCAGCCGAAATTCGCCTAGAGACACGATTTCTCTGATCTCCCTGTACTGGCCTGCGCTTGTCCCGTATGGTCTGGAGTCGTGTACGTGAGGACGACGAAGCGGGAGAACAAGTCCGGGACGGTCCGGTACCTGCACCTGGCCCACAATGAATGGGACCCGGTCAAGGGCCGGGCGGTGCCGAAGGTCCTGTTCACCTTCGGCCGCGAGGATGAGCTCGACCGCGGCGCGATCCGGCGGCTGGTCGCGTCGCTGTCGCGCCTGCTGGAACCAGGCCAGGCACTGGAAGCGAATGCCGCGCCGGGGTTGGAGTTTACCGGCTCGGTCCCGTTCGGCGGCGCCTACGTCCTCGACCACCTATGGCACCAACTGAAGATCGACAAGATCGTGGGCCGGGTCGGGCAGCCCAAGCGGGGGCGGCCCCGGGAGATGTCCGCGACCGAGCGGGTGCTGTTCGCGCTGGTCGCCAACCGGGCGCTGGCCCCCTCCTCCAAGCTCGCCGCCGCCGAGTGGATCACCCACGACGTGCACATCGACGCACTGGCCGGCACCGACGACGACGCCTGCTACCGGGCGATGGACTGGCTCCACGAGGTGAAGGACGACCTGGAGAAGCAGGTCTTCGACGCGGTCGCGAACCTGCTGAACCTGGAAGTAGACCTGCTGTTCTTCGACACCACCAGCACCTACTTCGAACTGGAGGAACCTGACGCGCCCGTCACCCGCGACGAGAAGGGCCACCGTCAGGACGCCACCGGCGAAGACGAGGACGATCAGGGCCCTGGCGGTGCGGACGCCGCCAGGCCGGCGGGGTTCCGCACCCACGGCAAGTCGAAGGACTCCCGCGACGACCTGCCCCAGATCGTGATCGGCATGGCCGTCACCCGCGACGGCATCCCGGTCCGCGTATGGTCATGGCCCGGCAATGCCTCCGACCAGAGGCTGATCCGGCAGGTCAAGGACGACATGCGGGACTGGACCCTGTCCAAGATCGTGTGGGTCGCCGACCGCGGCTTCTCCTCCGACCGCAACCGCCGCTACCTGCGCAGCGGCACCGACGCCTACATCATCGGCGAGAAGCTCCGCTCGGGATCTCCGGAGGTCAAGGCGGCCCTGTCCCGGCAGGGTCGCTACCAGGACATCACCGGCAACATGCGCGTGAAGGAGGTGCGGATCAGCGACACGGAACGGTTCGTCATCTGTCACAACCCCGAGGCCGCCGACCGCGACCGGCACATGCGCGAGCAACTCGTCGCCCAGCTCGGCGAGCTGATCCAGGATTCGGACAAGCTCAGCGACTTCAAGCGCGGCGAACTGCGCGGCAAGATCACCGACAAGCCCGGCCTGAACCGCTACCTGCGCACCACCCCCGCCGGCAAGCTCCGCATCGACCAGGCCAGGATCAAGACCGAGGAGAACCTCGACGGCAAGTACCTCCTGCGCTGCTCGGACCCGAAGCTCTCCGCCGAGGACATCGCGCTCGGCTACAAGGCGCTCCTGGAAGTTGAACGCGGCTGGCGCGACATGAAGCAGGTCATCGACCTGCGGCCGGTCTACCACCGGCTCGAGGAACGCATCCGCGCGCACGTCCTGCTGTGCTGGCTCGCCCTCCTGCTCGTCCGCATCGCCGAGACCACGACCGGCGACACCTGGCCCAGGATCCGCCGCGAGCTCGACCGCCTCCACCTGGGCACCTTCACCGGCCCAGCCGGCACGTTCCAGCAGGTCACCACCCCCACCAAGCCGCAGCAGGACCTGCTTGCCCAGCTCGGCATCCCCGCCCCCAAGCAGATCGCCGGCCTTCAGCCCGCACCGCGCTGACCAGCATGAACACCACCGCCTAGTGTCCTGCGCCAGTAGTTGATCGTTAGTAGTTGTGTGACTTCTGCTGCTGGTGCGTCAGTTCCTCGTCGGGGCCCGAAGCTGGAACCGTTGCTGCTGTCTGATGACGAGCGGGCGGAGTTGGAGCGGTGGACGCGTCGGGCGACAACGGCCCAGGCACGGGCGGGCGCTACGTGGGCTGCCGCAGCTGCGGAGGAGACCTGTGCACCTCGTGCCGGACCGTCCACCTTGCTCCGGCCGACGTTCCATACGAGTACCTTAAGAATCAGAAGTGGTTCGGGAGGACCAGGCACGGCTGATACCAGACGGGTGCGGCTCTGTCTGAGCCCGGATCCACCGGCTGATGTTTCCGGGGTCCGATTTCTCGCCGAGGGCTGATGGTGGTGTGGGGCACGGGTTCGAGGGCGTGCAGCGTCCGC
>NZ_JBIDCW010000044.1:0-31336 GCF_043204795.1 Streptomyces sp. NPDC047706
GTCCCGCCGGCCGATGCGGTCACCATCGTTCCAGCGTCCAAGACCGCCCCGACCAAGCGAAAACCCAAGGTCACGGCTTAAAACAGCGGCATTGCTTCTAGAGGTCCACTTCCTTCATCAGCATCCCGACCTCGGTGTTGGACAGCCGCCGCAGCCAGCCCGACTTCTGGTCGCCGAGCGTGATCGGGCCGAAGGCGACGCGCACCAGCTTGTCGACCGGGAACCCGGCCTCGGCAAGCATGCGGCGCACGATGTGCTTGCGGCCCTCGTGCAGGGTGACCTCGACGAGGTAGTTCTTGCCGGTCTGCTCGACTACCCGGAAGTGGTCCGCGCGCGCGTACCCGTCCTCCAGCTGGATGCCGTCCTTCAGCCGCTTGCCCAGGTCACGCGGGATCGGGCCGACGATGTGCGCGAGGTAGGTCTTCTTCACGCCGTACTTGGGGTGTGTCAGCCGGTGGGCCAGCTCGCCGTGGTTGGTGAGCAGGATGACGCCCTCGGTCTCGGTGTCGAGCCTGCCCACGTGGAAGAGCCGCGTCTCGCGGTTGGTGACGTAGTCGCCGAGGCACTGGCGCCCCTCGGGGTCCTCCATCGTCGAGACGACACCGGCGGGCTTGTTCAGCGAGAAGAACTGGTACGACTGGGTCGCGACGGTCAGGCCGTCGACCTTGACCTCGTCCTTCTCCGGGTCGACCCGCTTGCCCTGCTCCAGCACGATCTCGCCGTTGACCTCGACCCGGGCCTGCTCGATCAGCTCCTCGCAGGCGCGCCGGGAGCCGTAGCCCGCGCGCGCGAGGACCTTCTGGAGCCGCTCGCCCTCCTGCTCGGCGCCCGGGAAGGTCTTGGGCAGCTTGACGTCCTTCCTGCCCGCGTACCGCTCCCGGTTGCGCTCCTCGGCCCGCGTCTCGAACTCACGGGAACGGGCGGGCTCGGTACGTCCGCCCTGCTGGGGCTTGCGGGGGCCGCCCTTGGCGCCGCCGCGGGCCGCGCCGCCGCGCCCCGCCTTCGGGCCGTCCTTGGTCGCCCCGGGGCCCACGTCGTAGCGGCGCTCCTCGGGGCGGGGCTTGCGGGGGCGGCCCTGCCCCTGCTGGTCCCGGTTGTCACCGGCACCGCGGTAGTTGCCGCGTCCGCCGGTCCCGCCACTCTTGCCACTGCCGCTGCTTCGCATCAAAATTCCGTCGTCTTGTCGTCTGCGTCCTCGGAATCCGGAGCGTCCGGATCGAACGACGGCACGCCTTCCTGCGTCTCGGCCTCGATCGCCTCCGCCTCCGGGAGGAAGGGCGCGAGCTCCGGGAGTTCGTCCAGGCCGCGCAGGCCCATCCGCTCCAGGAAGTAGTTCGTCGTCGTGTACAGGATCGCACCTGTTTCGGGTTCCGTGCCCTCCTCCTGGACCAGACCGCGCTGGAGCAGGGTGCGCATGACGCCGTCGCAGTTCACCCCGCGCACCGCCGAGACGCGGCCGCGGCTGACCGGCTGGCGGTACGCCACCACCGCGAGCGTCTCCAGCGCCGCCTGCGTCAGCCGGGCCGTCTGGCCCTCCAGGGCGAGCCGCTCGACGGCCGGGGCGTACTCGGGGCGGGTGTAGAAGCGCCAGCCGCCCGCGACGAGCCGCAGCTCGAAGCCGCGTCCCTGTGCGGTGTACTCGTCGGCCAGCTCCCGCAGCGCCTCGGCGATCTGCCGCTTGGGCCGCTCCAGCATCTTCGCGAGGTGCTCCACCGTCGCGGGCTCGTCCACGACCATCAGGACGGCCTCCAGGGCGGGCCTCAGTTCCAGGCCGGCGACGGCACGCAGCCCGGCGGGCAGCTCGGTGGTGTCCTCGCTCACGCCTTCTCCTCCTGCTCCTTGGGCTCCTCGGCCCGCACGGGCTCCGGCGGCCGGTCGAACTCGTCGGTCACCATCGGCCCGGCGTCCTGCTCGCCGCCGGTCCAGCGCACCAGCAGCTCACCGAGGGCGGTCTCCTGCTCCAGCGCCACCGCCTTCTCGCGGTACAGCTCCAGCAACGCCAGGAACCGCGCCACCACGGTGAGGGTGTCGTCGGTGTCCTCGACGAGCGCGCGGAAGCTGGCCTCGCCGAGTTCCCGCAATCGCGCGACGACGATCCCGGCCTGCTCCTGCACGCTCACCAGCGGCGCGTGGATGTGGTCGACGTACACCTGCGGCTTGGGCTTCGGCTGCATCGCCTTGATGGCGAGCTTCGCGAACCCCTCGGGGCCGATGCTGATGACGACCTCGGGAAGCAGCTCGGCGTGCTGCGGTTCCAGGCCGACGGTACGGGGGTGGCGGTGGGCCTCCTCCTCGAGGCGGTCGCTGAAGATGTCGGCGACGTGCTTGTAGGCGCGGTACTGGAGCAGGCGCGCGAAGAGCAGGTCGCGGGCCTCCAGCAGCGCCAGGTCGGCCTCGTCCTCCACCTCGGCCGAGGGCAGCAGCCGTGCCGCCTTCAGGTCGAGCAGGGTGGCGGCGACGACCAGGAACTCGGTCGTCTCGTCCAGGTCCCACTCCGGCCCCATGGCCCGGATGTGCGCCATGAACTCGTCGGTCACCTTGGACAGGGCGACCTCGGTGACGTCGAGCCTGTGCTTGGAGATCAGCTGGAGCAGCAGGTCGAAGGGACCCTCGAAGTTGGCGAGCCGCACCTTGAAACCACCGGGCTCCCCCTCCCCGGTCCCGTCGGCTTCGCCGGGCCCGGCAGCTTCGAAGGGCGCGACGGACGTGCCCGCCTCGACCGGCCCGGCAGGCCCGGCGGACGCGGCAGTCACGACGTCCGTGGCGGGACCGGTGGGCTCGACCGGCCCGGCAGGCCCGGCGGACGCGGCAGTCACGACGTCCGTGGCGGGACCGGTGGGCTCGACCGGCCCGGCAGGCCCGGCGGACGGGGCAGCTCCGGCAGCCTGGACCGCGGCAAGCTCGACGGGATCTGCCGACGGGAGGGGCTCGGCGGAGGGGGCGGGAGCGGACGGGGCGGGAGCCGCGTGTTCCGGCTCGGATTCGGGGGCGGTGGTCTCGACGACGTCGACCGGCTCGCCGGCCTTCGCGGCCCCGGCTGCCTCGTCGTCCCGCTCGGGCGGAGCCCCTGGGCCCCTCCCCAGCGCACGCCTGCGGCCGGCCGGGCCGGGGGACGGGACTGGGGAGCCTTGCGAGGTCATAGCCCCCGCAGGCTACCGCTACCGCCCACGAAGCCGTCGTACGAGGATGCTGGCGTCCCCGCGGGTCTCCAGGTCGGCCAGGACCACGGCGACGGCCTCGCGCACGATGCGCCCCCGGTCCACGGCCAGCCCGTGTTCGCCCCGGAGGACGAGGCGCGCGTGCTCCAGGTCCATCAGCTCCTCGGCGGACACGTACACCGTGATCTTCTCGTCGTGCCGCTCACGCCCGCTGGGCCGCCGCGCGGCGGCCCGCCCGCGCTTGTTGCGGGGCGTTGCCGTGGCAGAACCTTCCTGCGCCGCAGCCTGCCCCTGCCGCCGCGAGGAGCGCTCCGCGCCCCGGCTGCGCGACTCGGCGTCCGCCGGCTCCGCGTCGGCCGCGACATGCTCCGCGCCGTCACCGTCACCGCCCTGCGCGGGCACCGCCTGCGGCGCGTCCTCCGGGGCGGCCGCCGCGTCGGCCTCCCCCGCCGGAGGGGGCACCCGGGCCTCGCCGTTGGCGCCCCGCCGGGGAGTGGATGCCTGGAGCGCCATTCCCCCTGTCGTACGGAACAGTTCGTCGGCCCCCGGCAGACTCACTCGGCGTGACACCGGGCGAGCACCTCCCTGGCGAGCTGGCGATAGGCGGCGGCACCCACGGAGTTGGAGGCGTACGTGGTGATCGGTTCACCGGCGACCGTGGTCTCCGGGAAGCGCACGGTGCGCCCGATGACCGTGTGGTAGACGTGGTCGTCGAAAGCCTCGACGACCCGCGCGAGCACCTCCCGGCTGTGCACCGTACGCGAGTCGTACATCGTGGCGAGGATCCCGTCGAGCTCGAGCTCCGGGTTGAGCCGCTCCTGGACCTTCTCGATGGTCTCGGTCAGCAGCGCCACACCGCGCAGGGCGAAGAACTCGCACTCCAGCGGCACGATCACCTTGTGAGCGGCCGTCAGGGCGTTCACCGTGAGCAGGCCGAGCGAGGGCTGACAGTCGATCACGATGTAGTCGTAGTCCGGCAGCAGCGGCTTCAGCGCGCGCTGCAGCGACGACTCGCGGGCCACCTCGGAGACCAGCTGGACCTCGGCCGCCGACAGGTCGATGTTGCTGGGCAGCAGGTCCATGTTGGGGACCGCGGTCTTCAGCAGCACCTCGTCGGCCGCCAGGCCCCGCTCCATGAGCAGGTTGTAGACGGTGAGGTCCAGCTCCATGGGGTTGACGCCGAGACCGACCGAGAGCGCGCCCTGCGGGTCGAAGTCCACCAGCAGCACCCGGCGTCCGTACTCCGCGAGCGCCGCACCCAGATTGATGGTGGACGTCGTCTTGCCGACGCCACCCTTCTGGTTGCACATCGCGATGATCGTGGCGGGCCCGTGGTCGGTCAGCGGGCCCGGGATCGGGAAGTACGGCAGCGGGCGCCCGGTCGGGCCGATGCGCTCGCGGCGCTGGCGGGCCGCGTCGGGCGCGAGCGTCGCCGCGTACTCCGGATCGGGCTCGTACTCGGCGTCCGGGTCGTAGAAGTGCCCGTCGGGCAGTTCCTCGTAGTCGGCGAAGTGGTTGTGGGGCGCGCCACTTCCGTCGCCGGCCATGGCGTTCACGTGATGGCCATCCATGCTCTGGTGTGCTGGCTGAGTCACCCCTGACTTGTGGTGACTCTGGTGGGCTGCGAAGGTGCGCACCGCTACGGAGCCGACAGCCTCGAACCCCGCGGGAGCCTGGCCCCGCGCAGGGCTTCCTGGTTGACCACCCCCGGGAGAAAATGTCGACTCATTCACAAGTCGTCTTACCTCCTTGGTGACCAGGAAACTTCTAGACAGGTCAGCGTGGCACCATGCCGACGGTTGGCGACTCTATGGCGTGTCGGGCGTTCGCAGCAACACAATCCGCCGGACCCGGCAGGATGTGTCGGCAATGAAACATCCCTCTGTCAAGGGCGTACGGCCGTCGCACGGCAGGTTTCACCGGTGTGCGAATCGGTTCAAGGGTTACGTTCGAGGCGAGTTGACCGAGAATCGCAAAGTGACCATACACACATCCGGCCGGACCTTGTCGGCAAGGTCCGGCCGGATGTTCGCGGTTGACGACCCGTGTTGACGTATCGCCTTTTAGCTTGTGATGACTTGGGACCCGGCGGTCAGCCGAGGAGCGCCTCCAGCTCCACGTGGTCCAGCCCGTGCGCCTCGGCCACCTCGCGGTAAACGACCTTGCCGTCATGCGTGTTGAGGCCCTTGGCCAGCGCGGGGTCACGGCGCAGCGCGTCCACCCAGCCACGGTTGGCCAGCTCCACGATGTACGGGAGCGTGGCGTTGGTGAGGGCGTTGGTGGAGGTGTTCGGCACCGCGCCGGGCATGTTGGCGACGCAGTAGAAGACCGACTGGTGGACCTGGAAGGTCGGCTCGGCGTGCGTGGTCGGACGGGAGTCCTCGAAGCAGCCGCCCTGGTCGATCGCGATGTCGACAAGGACACTTCCCGGCTTCATCCGGGAGACGAGCTCGTTGGTGACGAGCTTCGGCGCCTTGGCGCCGGGGATGAGCACCGCGCCGATGACGAGGTCGGCGTCCAGGACGGCCTTCTCCAGCTCGAAGGAATTGGACATGATGGCCTTGACCTTGGTGCCGAAGATCCGGTCGGCCTCGCGCAGCTTGTTGATGTCGCGGTCCAGCAGCGTCACCTCGAAGCCCATGCCGACGGCGATCTGGGTGGCGTTCCAGCCGGAGACACCGCCGCCGATCACGACGGCCTTGGCGGGGGTCACGCCGGGAACGCCGCCCGGCAGCACACCACGGCCGCCGGCCGCGCGCATCAGGTGGTAGGCACCGACCTGCGGGGCGAGACGGCCCGCGACCTCGGACATCGGGGCGAGCAGCGGCAGCGCGCGGCTCGGCAGCTCGACGGTCTCGTAGGCGATGGCGGTGGTGCCGGACTCCAGCAGGGCGTCCGTGCACTCCTTGGACGCGGCCAGGTGCAGGTAGGTGAAGAGCGTCTGGTCCTTGCGCAGGCGGTGGTACTCCTCGGCGATCGGCTCCTTGACCTTCAGCAGCAGGTCGGCCGAGGCCCACACCTCGTCGGCCGTCTCGAGGATCTGCGCGCCGGCGGCCACGTACTCGGCGTCCGTGATCGAGGAGCCGAGGCCGGCGTTGCGCTCGATGACTACCTGGTGGCCGTTACGCACCAGCTCGTGCACGCCGGCGGGGGTGATGGCCACCCGGAACTCGTTGTTCTTGACCTCGCGGGGGATGCCGACCTTCACGTCGATCACGGTCCTTGGCTCAGAGGGGGTGTATTACACGACTTCCCCGGATGTAGGGGGCACACCGGGAGACACCGCAGGAGAACGCGCGGCAGAGCCAGTCTAATGAAGGCGTTCCCGCTGTCTAGCCTTTCATTGCATCAATCTTCTGTGGATGCACTACGGATTTCGCAGGCACTAGCCGCATATTCCTTGGCTGGATCTGGCGTTTCGGCCTCCTGGATCTCATCCCCCAGCATGCGCTCGGCGGCGCTGCGGTGCAGCAGGGCGGCCGTGGGATCACCAAGACGCTCCAGGGTGTCGGCCAGCCGCAGATGCAGGGCGGCCTGCAGGCGGGCGTCCGCCGCGCGGCGCGCCCACTCCACCGCCTCCTGGCAGGTACGCAGCGACTCCTCGGGCCGCCCCGCGTACTCCTGGACGCGCGCCAGCTCGCTCAACGCACGGGCATGGGCGGCCACATCGCCCAGCCTGCGGTACCCGGCGACGGCGGCCCTCCAGTTGCGCTGCGCCTCCCCGTAGCGCCCCGCGTAGGTGTGCGCCGTCGCGATCCGGCCGTACAGCCGGGCGGCCTCCTCACGCTCCCCGCGGGCCAGGCGCTCGGCCAGCGCCCGGCCGAACCAGTCGGCCGCCCGGTCGTGATCACCCAGCTCCTGGTGCGCGCCCCCCACGGATTCCATCGCGCGACCGGTCGCGTACGGGTCGTTCGCCCGGCGTCCGGCGTCCAGCGCGGCCCGGTAACGGACCAGGGCGTCGGCCGTCCGGCCGGTCCTGGCGTCCAGATCGCCCAGGTTCAGCAGCGCCGCCGCCTGCTCCCGCGGCAGGTCCCGGCGCTCGGCCACGTCGAGCACGAGCCGGTGGATGCCGTACAGGTCGCTGGCCGCGGCCTGGGTCCCGAAGTGGGCGACCATCGCCCGCACGAGCTGGGACATCAGCCGCCGGGCCAGCGTGTCCAGCTCTCCGTCGGCGACCGCGAGCCGGGCGGAGGCGAGCAGTGCCGGGCGGCGCAGGCGCAGCCAGTCCGCGGCCGCCCGGGGACTGGGGAAGCGCAGGGCGCGCGGCGTGCCGGCGAGCTTCTCGCGGGCCTGCGGGCTGTCGGTCTCGGTGACGGCCCGGCAGGACTGCAGCAGCCGTACCGTCCGCTCCAGCATCCGGGCGCGGGCCAGCTGGAGCTCGGCGGGGCGGTCCTCGGTCTCGGTGACGGCCCGCAGCAGCGGGTGCAGGCAGCCGGGCACCTCGTACTCCGGCAGCAGCGAGTCGGTGGTGGTCCTGCGCAGCAGGCCGAGGGCGGCGAAGTCGTCCAGGGTGTGCCGGGCGCCGTTGACCGAGCAGCCCGCGAGCGCGGACGCGGTGTGCTGGTCGATGCGGCCGGCGGGGGCGAGCGACAGCAGGCGCAGGATGCGGGCGGCGCTGCCCGGCAGCGAGGAGTGGACCAGCCGGAAGACCCGGCTCAGGGGCGTCCCGTCGTCGCCCTCGGCGTGCAGCTGCTTGGTGAGGTCGGCGACGGCTGCCTGGGGGCGGGCGGCGAGCCAGCCGCCGGCCAGCATCAGCGCGGCGGGCTGGGCCTGGCACGCCTCGACGAGTCCCTCCGCCGCACGCGGGTCCACGGTGATCCGGACCGAGCCGGTGAGCCGGGACAGCAGTTCGACGGCGGACTTGGTGTCGAGGCCGCCGAGGGTGCAGGGGCGGACGTCGCAGATGCCGGTCAGCGGACCCCGGGCGACCGCGACGACCAGGCAGTCGGGGGTGTCCGGCAGCAGGGCGTCGACCTGCTCGGCGTCGGCCGCGTCGTCCAGCAGGAGCAGGGCCCGGCGGCCGGCCAGTGCCTCGCGGAGCGCCGCCGCGAGGTCGTCGTCGGCGGCGCCGGGCGGGGCCGGCCGGTCCAGCGCGGTGAGCAGGTCCCCCGCGGTGCGGGCCGTCGGCACGGGGGTGCCGTCGGGTTCGCTGAGCCGGGCGCGCAGCACCCCGTCGGGGTACCGGCCGGCGATCTGCCGTACCAGCTCCTCGGCGAGGGCGGTGCGGCCGGAGCCGGGACGGCCCGCGATCAGCAGTACGCGCGCGCGTGGCGCCTTGCGGCCGGAGAGGGTGTCGAGTCCGGCACGCTCGATGTCGGCGCGCAGTTCCTTCAACTCCCGTGTGCGGCCCAGGAACTGGCTCTGCGCGGACGCGCCCGACACCTGCACGCCGTCTGGGTCCACCGCCTGATCCGTCACGGGCCACACTCCCGTCCAACCGCACGCGCAAGAGCCCGCCGGGACTCCGGTCGGGCGTTCCCGAGCCTAGTTCACGCTCTGCGACGAACTCGGCGGAGCACGGCGGAGACGTCCCCCGATCGGATCAGGCGATCGTCACACCGGACGACACCCGGTGCGGCAGGTGGCGGATCAGGCCTGGAAGGGACGGGCCGGCCACGGCGCCTCCGCCGGGCGCAGCGCGTCGAGCCCGTCCCCCTGCTCGGCGGCGACCAGCGAAAGGACGCCCACGACCAGGCAGTTGTTGTGCAGCTCGCCGGCCAGGACGCCCCGTACCAGCTCCTCGACCGGGACCCGCGCCAGTTCCAGGTCGATCTCCTCGTGCTCCGCCGCGAAGCGCTCGCCCTGCGCCTCGGACAGCTCGCGGGCGAGGAAGATGCGCACCGCCTCGTCGCAGCCGCCGGGCGTCGTGTAGACGTCGGTCAGCACCCGCCAGTCCTCGGCCTTGACGTGCGCCTCCTCGTACAGTTCGCGCTGGGCCGCGTGCAGCGGGTTCTCACCGGGAACGTCGAGCAGGCCGGCAGGGATCTCCCACAGCTTCTGGCGCACCGGGTGCCGGTACTGGCGCAGCACCAGGACCCGGCCGGCGTCGTCGAGGGCGAGGACCGCCACGGACCCGGGGTGGACCTGGTAGTCACGGCGGACGACGGTGCCGTCGGACATGACCACCTCGTCCGTGCGGACCGAGGTCTTGTTGCCCACGAAGGGGGTCTCCGTGGCCCGGATCTCCCACTCCTCGTGGCTGTCCCTGATCGTCATGCCCTGTCCTTCCCGACGTACCACCGGCGTGCGAACAAGCCGGGGTGCGCGCCTTGGCGGGCTCGCACCCCGGCAACCGTACAACCGGTGCGTTACCTCGCGTTCTTCCGCTCGACCGCGGCCCTGACCAGTCCGGCGAACAGCGGGTGCGGACGCGTCGGCCGGGAGCGCAGCTCCGGGTGCGCCTGCGTGGCGACCAGGTACGGGTGCACGTCGCGCGGGTACTCCACGTACTCGACGAGCTTGCCGTCCGGGGAGGTGCCCGAGAAGAGGATGCCGGCCTTCTTCTCCAGCTCCGAGCGGTAGGAGTTGTTCACCTCGTAGCGGTGGCGGTGCCGCTCCTCGACGTACTCCTTGCCGTCGTACACCTCACGCACGATGGAGCCCTCGGCCAGCTTCGCCGGGTACATGCCCAGGCGCATCGTTCCGCCCATGTCGCCCTCGCCCGCGACGATGTCGAGCTGCTCGGCCATGGTGGAGATGACCGGGTGGGCGGTGGCCGGGTCGAACTCGGTGGAGTTGGCGTCGGCGATACCGGCCAGGTTGCGCGCGGCCTCGACCACGATGCACTGCAGGCCGAGGCAGAGTCCGAGCAGCGGGATCCGGTTCTCCCGGGCGTACTGGATGGCGCCGACCTTGCCGGAGACACCGCGGTCGCCGAAGCCGCCGGGGATGCAGATGGCGTCCACGTCGGACAGCTGCGCCTCGGCGCCGGACGGGGTGCGGCAGTCGTCGGAGGTGACCCACTTGATCTTCACGCGGGTCTTGTTGGCGAAGCCGCCCGCGCGCAGCGCCTCGGTGACCGAGAGGTAGGCGTCGGGCAGGTCGATGTACTTGCCGACGAGCGCGAGGGTGATCTCGTGGTCCGGGTTGTGGACGCGGTCGAGCAGGTCGTCCCAGGTCGTCCAGTCGACGTCGCGGAACGGCAGGTCCAGGCGGCGGACGGCGTAGGCGTCCAGGCCCTCGGAGTGCACGACCTTGGGGATGTCGTAGATCGACGGCGCGTCGGGGCAGGCCACGACGGCGGCCTCGTCGACGTCGCACATCAGCGAGATCTTGCGCTTGATCGCGGTCGGCACCTCGCGGTCGCAGCGCAGCACGATGGCGTCCGGCTGGATACCGATGTTGCGCAGGGCCGCGACCGAGTGCTGGGTGGGCTTGGTCTTCAGCTCGCCCGAGGGGCCGATGTACGGCAGCAGCGAGATGTGCACGACGAAGACGTTGTCCCTGCCGACCTCGTGCCGGACCTGGCGGACGGTCTCGAGGAACGGCAGCGACTCGATGTCGCCGACCGTGCCGCCGACCTCGGTGATGACGACGTCCACGTCGTCGGTGGCCATGCGGCGGATGCGGTGCTTGATCTCGTTGGTGATGTGCGGGATGACCTGCACGGTGTCGCCCAGGTATTCGCCGCGCCGCTCCTTGGCGATCACCGTCGAGTAGACCTGGCCGGTGGTGACGTTGGCGGAGCCGTCCAGATCGCGGTCGAGGAAGCGCTCGTAGTGGCCGATGTCCAGGTCGGTCTCGGCGCCGTCGTTGGTGACGAACACCTCACCGTGCTGGAAGGGGTTCATCGTGCCCGGGTCGACGTTGATGTACGGGTCGAGCTTCTGCATCACGACGCGCAGACCCCGGGCCTTGAGCAGCATTCCCAGGCTGGACGCGGTCAGGCCCTTGCCGAGAGAGGAGGCGACACCCCCGGTGACGAAGATGTGCTTGGTCGTCGAAGATTTGGGCGGCATGGCCAAGAGGAGGCTCCCGTGGTCTCGGTCTGGGGATGCGGTGCGGCTGCCGTGCCGGGCTTCGCCGGAGGTGCCGTCGCTGCGGTTCGGGGGTTTCGAGCCCACCGGTCCACGGGCTACCAGGGTATCAGCGCCACGACCCGATGGCGCCCGGCCACGCTCCGCGCACGGCCCGCCACGTACGCGTACCGCTCACCTGTTTCTCACCCGGCGGTCACTCGTTCGGCGCATGTGGGTTGCCCGGAGCGGCACGCAGATCATCTACGTGCGTCGTATCCTGCTCGGACACTCGCTGCCGAGCCCGCCGGCGAAACACGGCACCACCCCCGCCCGTAAGCACCGGAACAACAAGAGCTCGTCAGATCGTTGAGCGACGACGGTCGTTTTGCCTCCGGGCGGAGCGGCAGTTTTACTGCACAGCTCAACGACGCATTACAACGACCCCTTGACCGCACATAGCGAAAGCCCCCTCATGGGGCTACGTGGCCGTTCGACTGGAGTTGCACGTGGCCGGGCGCATCGAAGACTACGCACTCATCGGAGACATGCAGACCGCCGCCCTGGTCTGCCGGGACGGCACAGTCGACTGGCTGTGCCTGCCCCGCTTCGACTCGCATGCCATCTTCGCCGGTCTGCTGGGCACCGAGGAACACGGCTTCTGGCGGATCGGCCCCGCGCACGCCGCCGACGCCGAGCCCCCGTCCGCCGCCCGGCGCACCTACCGCGGTGACTCGCTGATCCTGGAATCCGAGTGGGACACCCCCCGTGGAACGGTCCGTGTGACCGACTTCATGCCGCCGCGTGACGGGGCCCCGCAGCTGATCCGGATCGTGGAGGGCGTCTCGGGGCGGGTGCCGATGCGCTCGGCGCTGCGGATGCGTTTCTCGTACGGCCGGATCGTCCCCTGGGTGCACAAGCACGAAGGCCGCACGGTCGCCGTCGCGGGCCCGGACTCCGTGTGGTTCGACACCTCCGCCGAGACCTACGGCAAGGCGCTGACCACGTACGCGGACTTCACGGTCGCGCCCGGCGACCGGATCGCGTTCACCATCTCGTGGCAGGCCTCGCACCGGGAGCCGCCGCCGCTGCCGGAGCCCGAGCAGTCGCTGGAGGCGACGGAGGACTTCTGGCGCGAGTGGGTCGAGCACTGTACGTACCACGGCCCTTACCGCGAGGCGGTGGTCCGCTCGCTGATCACACTGAAGGCCCTGACGTACGCGCCCACGGGTGGCATCGTCGCCGCGCCCACGACCTCGCTGCCCGAGGAGATCGGCGGCGTACGCAACTGGGACTACCGCTACACCTGGCTCCGCGACGCCGCGATCACGCTCTCCTCGCTGCTGCGCACCGGCTACCGCGAGGAGGCCCGCGCCTGGCGCGAGTGGCTGCTGCGCGCGGTGGCCGGCGACCCGGAGAACCTCCAGATCATGTACGGCATCGCCGGTGAGCGTGAGCTGGGCGAGGCGGAGCTGGACTGGCTGCCCGGCTACGAGAACTCCGCCCCGGTCCGGGTCGGCAACGGCGCCGCCCACCAGCTCCAGCTCGACGTGTACGGCGAGGTCACCGAGGCCCTGCACCTGGCCCACATGACCGGCCTGGCCCGCAGCGACTACGCCTCGCTGCTCCAGCTGAAGCTGATCCGCTACCTGGAGGACCACTGGCACGAGCCGGACGAGGGCATCTGGGAGGTGCGCGGCCCGCGCCGCCACTTCGTGCACTCCAAGGTCATGGCCTGGGTCGCCGTCGACCGCACGATCAAGCTGCTGGAGTCCGGCGACGCGGACGGCCCGCTGGAGCGCTGGCGCGAGCTGCGCGACGACATCCACCGGGACGTGTGCGAGAAGGGCTACGACAAGGAGCGCAACACCTTCACGCAGTCCTACGGCTCGCAGGAGCTGGACGCCTCGCTGCTGCTCATCCCGCAGATGGGCTTCCTGCCGCCGGACGACAAGCGGGTCATCGGCACCATCGAGGCCATCCAGCGCGAGCTGTCCACGCCGGACGGCTTCATCCTGCGCTACCCCACCTCCGGCGAGGACGCGGGCGTCGACGGCCTCCCCGGCGACGAGGGCGCCTTCCTCGCGTGCTCGTTCTGGATGGCGGACGACCTGGCGATGATCGGCCGCGTGGACGAGGCCCGCAAGCTGTTCGAGAGGCTCCTGTCGCTGCGCAACGACCTCGGCCTGCTCGCCGAGGAGTGGGATCCGCGTCTGCAGCGCCAGGTGGGCAACTTCCCGCAGGCCTTCAGCCACGTCCCGCTGATCGACACCGCGCTGCGGCTGACGGCCTCGGGGGCCTACGGGGGCTGAGGTTCCGCTCCCCGGCACCCCTCCGCGTGCTCTGCCCCGCCCCGGCCCGGACCTTGACAACCTCGCCGAGCCGGAGCGTGGCCTCCTGTCCGCGCGCCGGAGGGCCCCGCCGGACAACAAGCGGCCGGGCCGGCGGCGACAAGGCGGCGCAGACCCTCTCCGGCCCGTCGGCCAGGCCGCCCGGCGGTCCGGGGGGCCGGCAGGCCGGAAGCCCGACGGCGGCCGGCGGGCCGGCCGCGTACGCCGTGTCCTGGCGTCTCACCGGCCGCCCTCGAAGATCCGAGGGCCTGTACCAGTGACCGGCGGGGGACGTCGGCGAGTGCCCGCTTCCGCTCGGGCGAGAAGCGGCCGGCCGGTACGTGGGCGTTGAGGACGGGCATCGAAATCCCTTCGAGCGGGCGTGCGGCTCCTGCGGCGCCACGACCATCACGTCGACGTGGCCGGGGGATGCGCCGCCGCACAGCGCGTCCGCGCGCGCACCCAGGCAGCCCGCATCGTGCTGCCCACCGCACGCCGGGCCTGCCGCGGCGGCGCCGGCGGCCGCGCGCTCACGGACCAGGTGATGGTCTCCATCGACCTCGGCGAGATCCACTTCAGCTGAACCGGTCCGCGGCCGCAGGAGATGAGGCGAGGGCGCGCCCTGCCTAGGCTGAAGAGGACCGGCCACGGCGGAAGGAAGGGCGCGTATGTCCTCCAAGGCGCACACGGCCCTCGTCGAACTCCGTGAGGATCTCGACGGCGACGTGTTCGCGCCGTGGGACCCGGGATACGACGAGGCACGGGCCGTCTTCAACGCCAGGGTCGACCGCCGGCCGGCCGTGATCGCGCAGTGCGCCCACGAGGCGGACGTCGTCCGGGCGGTGTGCTTCGGCCGGGAGCTGGACCTCAACATCGCGGTGCGCGGCGGCGGGCACAGTGTCGCGGGCATGGGGACGAACGACACCGGTCTGGTCGTCGACCTGCGCCGGATGCACGGCGTGACCGTCGACCCCGTGGCCGAGGCGGTCCGTGTCGAGGGCGGCGCCACGACGGGCCATCTGGACCGGGCGGCCCAGCCGTACGGCCTGGCGACCACCGGCGCCCGGGACTCCACGACAGGCGTCGCCGGCTGCGTGCTGGGAGGTGGCAGCGGCTGGCTGGAGCGCTCCTGCGGCGTCGCCGCCGACAACCTGCTCGGCGTGGAACTGGTCACCGCGAGGGGCGATCGGATCCACGCCAGCACCGACGAGAACCCGGAGCTTTTCTGGGCCCTGCACGGCGGCGGCGGCAACTTCGGCGTCGCCACCGCCCTCACCCTGAAGCTGTACGAGGTGCCGGAGTTCGCGCTCGCCCTCGTGCACTACCTCCCGGAGCACGCCCGCGAGGCGGTGCGCACCTACCGGGAGGTCATCGGCAGCGGCCCGCTGGAGGCGGCCGGCGCCGTCGTCCGGCAGTCCGGCCCGCCCGCGGACCTCATGCCGTCCTCACCGGCAGGCGGGCCGCTGTGCTCCGTGCTCCTGACGTACGCGGGGTCCTGCGAGGATCTGCGCAAGCTGGCCGAGCCGCTGCTGGCGCTGCCGCACGAGGCGGAGGTCGTCACCGCGATCCCGTACGCCGACGCGCAGTGCCTCCTCGACCGGCCGCCCGGCCCGCGCCACCACTGGTCGGCGGAGTACCTTTCCGCGGCTCCGGACGACTTCGTGGACGCCTTCTGCGCCGTGGCGGACTCCCCGCCCGTGCCTGCCGGCACCCGGCAGATGCTGTTCCCGCTGGGCGGGGCGGTCGCCGACGCCCCGGACGACCACGTGGTGCCGTACCGGGACGCGACCTGGGCCGTGCACCCCTTCGCGGGCTGGGCCGAGCCGGCGGACGACGAGCGGTGCGTGGAATGGGTACGCGACGTCCGCGCCGCCGTGCGGCCGTGGAGCACCGGCGCGGTCCACCTGAACTTCGCCGGCGACGAGGGGCGGGACCGGCTACGGGCCGGTCTCGGCCCGCAGAACATGTGGCGGCTGGGTGCGGTGAAGCGGCGGTACGACCCGGACAACGTCTTCCGCTTCAACCACAACATCAAGCCGGTGTAGGCCCGGCACGCGACGTCCGGGCGGAGGCGGCGGACCGCGAGCGGTGCGGCGCCGGACCGGCCGGTGATCGTTTCCGTGACCGCCCGGAGATGTCACCGGAAGGTGCCCGCGGGTAGCGTCCGCTGCATGGACAGCCGATTCGACAGCACGGGCGCCGGGATCACCGTTCAGCGGGCACTGGAACTGCCCGGCCTGCGCAGCGGGCTCCCCGAGGTGCTCGCGGGCGCGGACCGGCTGCAGCGTACCGTGCGCTGGGTGCACGCGGGCGAGGTGCCGAACATCGCCTCGTTGCTGAAGGGCGGCGAACTGCTGCTGACCACGGGATACGGCCTCGGCACGCGCCCGGCGGAGCAGCGCGTGTTCGTCCGCACCCTGGCCGAGCGCGGTATCGCGGCCCTGGTCGTCGAGCTCGGCCCGCGCTTCACGCGGCTGCCCTCGGCCCTCGTCGAGACGGCCCGCACCGCCGGGCTGCCCCTGGTGCAGCTGCACCGCGAGGTCCCGTTCGTGACGGTCACGGAGGAGATCCACACCGAGATCGTCAACGGCCACTACGCGCTGCTGCAGCGCGCCGAGGAGGTGCACCGCCGCTGCACGCAGGCCCTGCTGGGCGGCGGCGGCATCCCGCAGGTCCTCGGCATCCTGGCCGACTTCAGCGGCAACCCGGTCTTCCTGGAGACCACGGACGGCCTGCTGCTGTACGCCGCCGGCGCCGGTCACGAGGGGGCGGAGCCGCTGAAGGTGTGGGAGGGGCTGCGCGGCCAGCACAAGGACGCCCCGCCGGCCGGGTCGGTGCTGGTGGACGTGCCCGGAGGCGGTCCGGGGACGGGCCCGGGGACCGGCTCGGTGCGGGCGCGGCTGGTGCTGCTGCCGGTGCGTTCACCGCTGTCGCCGGTGCACCGGATCGCCGCCGAGCGGACCGCGGGCATCCTGGCCGTGGTGCTGATGCAGGCCCGTCAGGAGGAGGAGCTGGCCGCGCGCGGCCGGGGCGACTTCCTGACCGACCTCGCCGAGGGCCGGATCGCCGCCGAGGAAGCGCCGGCCCAGGCGCGGGTGCTGGGCTTCAAGCCGGGCGGCAGTCCGCTGCTGCCGGTGGTGATGAGGCTGGGCGACGCGCTCTCTCCGGGCGGTGGCTGGGCGGTGCTGGCGCGCGCGGTGCCGGAGGAGCTGGCCTCGGTGGGCGTGCCGGTGCTGCTCGGTGTACGGCCGGTGGAGGGCCGCGTCCTGGTGCTGCTCGGCCTGCGCTCGGAGTCGGAGCGCCCGGCCGTCGCCGACCGGGTCGCGGCGGCGCTGCGGGCCGGTGTGGAGCGGGCCGGAATGCAGCGTCCCGGGGCGCAGCCGCCGGTCGTGGTGGTCGGGGTGGCCGGCGGCTGGGCGGCGGCTTCGGCGGGACTGCGGCACGCGGCGGAGACGGCGACCGCGGCGCAGGGGCTCACGGACCGGCCCTGGTACGACGCCCGGCGCCTGGACATCGACCTGCTGCTGTGGCGGTTGCGCGACCATCCCGACCTGGCGGCCTTCGTGGAGCGGGCGATCGGGCCGGTGCGGGACCACGACAGCCGTGCGAAGCCGCCGCTGCTGCCCACTCTGGAGACCTACCTCGCGCACGCGGGACGTAAGGCGGAGACGGCCCGCGAACTGCACCTCAACCGTCAGACGCTGTACAACCGCCTCGCCCGCATCGGTGAGTTGCTGGGCACGGACCTGGACGACCCGCAGACGGTGCTCGCGTTGAGCCTCGCCCTGAGGGCCCGCCGGCACGCCGGGCAGAGCGGCGGTGCCGGATAGAGCCGTCCGTCCACGGATCGTGGGTCAGATCAGTGGCCGGGGCTGCGTCAACTCGTCGTACACGCTGAGCACCTGGGCGACCGTCTCGTCCTCGGTCGGCCAGGTCGCCGCCTGCCGCAGCCCCTTCTCCTGGAGCAGTTCCCGCCGCCCGGGGTCCTCCAGGAGCCTGACGACCGCGTCGGCGAACGCCGCCGCGTCCCCGGCCGGGACGAGTTCGGCCGCGTCGCCGACGAGTTCGGGAATGCCGCCGACGGACGTGGCGACCAGCGGCACGCGCGCCTGCAGGGCCTCCTGCGCCAGCACGGACCGCGACTCCCAGCCGCTCGGCAGCAGTGCCAGATCGGAGGCGGCGAGCAGTTCGCCCACGTCGTCGCGCCGGCCGATCAGCCGCACCGGCAGCTCCTCGTCCTCGATCCGGCGCTGCAGCACCGGGCGCAACGGCCCCTCCCCCGCGACGGCGACCAGCGGCACGGGATCGAGCCGGCGCCAGGCGCGGGCGGCGTCGAGCAGGACGTCGTAGCCGCGGTGCGGGTCGAGGGAGCCGACGGCCATCAGCAACGGGCGTGCGACGGCGCCGAGTTCGGCCCGGACCTTGGGGCTCACGGGATCGCTTCCGTCGGGCTCGGCGGGCGGGCGGCGCCCGGGCAGGGCGACGGCGGCGAGCCGGGCGTCGCGTGCTCCGGCCTTCCGCGCCCGGTCGACGAGGTCCGAGGTGGTGCCGAGCACCACGGTGGCCGCCCGCACCACCCGGCGTTCCAGCATGCGCAGGAAGTGGGCGCGCGCCCCCTCGGAGTGGGCGTGGCTGTGCCAGGTGACGATCAGTGGAGTGCGCCGTCCGGCCAGGGCGAGCGCGGCGCGGAAGGAGGCGTGCAGCCCGTGCGCGTGCACCAGGTCGGCGCCCGTGCAGACGGCTCGCAGCGCCGCCACCGACCCTGGATCGCTGCTGCGCGGCACGTGGACGTGCTCGGCGCCGGCCCCGCTGAAGTCGTAGGCGCGATCCGCCTCGACGGGGGCGCACACCGTGACCCGTACGCCCCGTGCGACGAGCCCCGCGGCCAGCGAGCGCACATGCGCGCTGCTGCCGGCGTTGCCTCCGCCCAGCACCTGCACGGTGCGCAGCGTCGACTGGCCGTGCGGAGAGTGGCTGCTCACGGGGGTCACGTGGCCCGGGCTCCTGATTCGGCGTGGGACGGTCACGACGGTCACGACGGTAACGGAGAAACATACGGAAGGACGCTGCGGAGGGGTGTACCGCGCGACATCCTCCGCGTACCTGCTCAAGGATGCCAGGACACACCGCCGTTCCGGCAACGCCGGAGATCACACGCTCCCACATGCCGGGGCAACGCGCCGCTCGGCATCACTCACCCGAGTGACCTGACCCCCCACTCACCCGGTCCCCGCGCACCGCCGCGGCGACGGCACCGGCCGCGTGCGCGGCCAGAGCGGTCCGCCCGTTCCCCACGGCGACGGCCGCACCGAGGGCGGCGCCCAGCGCGTGCGCCCCGGTGTCCCCGATCATCACCCGCTCCCCGAGGTCGCCGGGCAGCACGGCGCCGGCCGCACCGAGCGCGAGGGCGGCCAGTCCGGCCGCGCCCGGCTCCTCGCGCAGCAGCCCGGGCGCCGCGAGCGCGACGACCGCACCGGCGGCCCGCCCGGGCCGCACGTCCACCGGGTTCACGAAGTGCGCCGTCCCGGCGATCACGATCCCGGCCGGCAGTCTGTCGGCAGGCCGCTCCTTGAGCGCCGCGCCCGCGAGCAGGCCCGCCGCCGAGATCCCGGACAGCTTGACGGCCCCGCTGGTGACCTCGCCCTCCCGCAGCGCGGCCAGATGCGCGCGGAAGCCGCGCCGGTGGTCCCCGGCCACGTCGTCGTACGCCCCGCAGCAGCCGACGGCGGCCAGGGCCACCCCGGCGAGCGGGCTGACCCGCCAGGCGCCGACGGCCGTGACGGGACCGGCGTACAACTCCACGGTCCGCCCGGCGTAGTTCTTCCGCTCCCAGCGCTCACGGCCGCCGGGGGCGGTGGCCCGCAGGGCCGTGAGCGCTGGGAGCGGGTGACGACGGCGGCGAGTGCGAGGGACGTGGTGCGCGCAGCGCGGCGGCGACGGAGGACCATCACGCCACCGTACGCGCGGCTACCCGTCCGCCCGCGCCGTCTCCAGCAGTTCCTCCGCATGTGCCCGGGCCGTCTCGGAGTCCTCCTGACCGGCCAGCATCCGGGACAGCTCCCGGATCCGCTCCTCGCCCTCCAGCACCTTCACGCCGGACCGGGTCACCGAACCGTCGTTGGTCTTCTCGACCAGCAGCTGCCGGTCGGCGAAGGCGGCCACCTGCGGCAGATGTGTCACCACGACGACCTGCGCGCTCTTCGCCAGCCGCGCCAGCCGCCGCCCGATCTCCACCGCGGCCTTGCCGCCCACACCGGCGTCCACCTCGTCGAAGAGGTACGTCGGCACCGGATCCGTCCCCGCGAAGACGACCTCCACGGCCAGCATCACGCGCGACAGCTCACCTCCGGACGCGCCCTTGGCGATCGGCCGCGGCGGCGCACCCGGGTGGGGCGCCAGCAGCAGCTCGACCTCGTCGGCACCCGACGGCCCGTACGCCACCGGACGGCCGCCGACCTCGACGCCCTCCGGGTCCTCGGTCTGCCGGATCGCGAACGACACGCGCGCGTGCGGCATGGCGAGCGAGGCGAGCTCCGCGGTCACGGCGGCCGCGAAACGCTCGGCAGCCTCCGTCCGCGCGTCCGTCAACGCCTGTGCGAGCCCGCCCAGTTCGGCCCGCAGCGCGTCCCGCTCGGCGGTCAGCTCGCCGAGCCGCTCGTCGTCGCCGTCGAGCTCGGTGAGCCGTGCGGCGCCCTGCTCGGCCCAGGCGAGCACGGCGCCCACGTCCTCGCCGTACTTCCGGGTCAGCGCGGTCAGTGCGGCCCGCCGCTCCTCGACCGCCGTCAGCCGCAGCGGATCGGCGTCCAGATCGTCGGCGTATCCCGCCAGTTCGCCCGCCACGTCACCCAGCAGGATGCCGATCTCCCCGATCCGGTCGGCGAGCGCGGCCAGCGCCGGGTCGTGGGACCGTACGGCCTCCAGCGCGCGATGGGCCCCGGCGACGAGCGTCGAGGCGTCGACGCCCTCGGGGTCCTCGGGGTCGCCGGCGAGAGCGCCGTGCGCGGCCGTGGCGGCGGACGCGAGCGCCTCCGCGTGCCCGAGCCGCTCGGCCTCCTCGGCCAGCTCCACGTCCTCCCCGGCTCGCGGTTCCACGGCGGCGATCTCGTCGAGCCCGTACCGCAGCATGTCGGCTTCCTGGGCCCGCTCGCGCGCACGCGTGGTGATCTCGTCGAGCTCGGCGGAGACGGCCCGCAGCCGCCGGTAGGCCTCGGAGTACTTGGTCAGCGGCCCGGCGACCGCGCCCCCCGCGTACCGGTCGAGCGCCTGCCGCTGCCGGGTCAGCTTCAGCAGCCCCTGCTGGTCGGTCTGTCCGTGCACGGCCACCAGTTCGTCGGCGAGCTCGGCCAGCACCCCCACGGGCACGGACCGCCCGCCGACATGCGCCCGGGACCGCCCCTCGGCGGAAACGGTACGGCTGATCAGCAGGGCCCCGTCGTCGAGCTCGGCCCCGGCCTCCTCGGCCCGTACGGCGACCGAGGCGTCCGCGGGCACGGTGATCCGCCCCTCCACGACCGCCTTGCCGGCGCCGATCCGCACGAGCGCCGGATCCGCCCTGCCACCCAGCAACAGCCCCAGGCTGGTGACCACCATGGTCTTGCCCGCACCCGTCTCACCGGTGACGGCGGTGAACCCCGGCGACAACTCGACGACGGCATCGTCGATGACTCCGAGCGACCGTATCCGCATCTCCTCCAACACGGACACGACCATACGAGGTCCGGCACCGAAAGCGCGACGCCGGTCCCCCTTGTCACCCAGCCGAGTGCAGCGCACCCGAAGGGGCGCGGGGAACTGCGCGATCGACCACGACGACGCGGCAGCCGCCCACGCACCCGGACCCGTACGGCGAACCGCTAGTGCGGAGCCCCCCGCCACCCGGAGACCGGCAGCGCGAACTTGGCCACCAGCCGATCGGTGAACGAGGCGTGATGCAGCCGGGCCAGCCGCACCGGCACGGCCCCCCGCCGCACCTCCACCCGCGCCCCCGGCGGCAGCTCCACGGTCCGCCGCCCGTCGCACCACAGCACCCCCGGCGGAATGTGCGGCAGCACCTCCACCGCGAGCACCGAGTCGGGCGAGGTCACCAGCGGCTTCGCGAACAGCGCGTGCGCGGAGATCGGCACCATCAGCAACGCCTCCACCTCGGGCCACACCACAGGCCCCCCGGCGGAGAACGCGTACGCCGTCGACCCGGTCGGCGTCGACAGCACGATCCCGTCGCACCCGAAACCGGTCACCGGCCGCCCGTCGATCTCCAGGACGACCTCCAGCAGCTTCTCGGCACCGGCCTTCTGCACCGCCGCCTCGTTCAGCGCCCAGTCGGTGTGCACGATGTCGCCGTTGCTGTGCACGACGACGTCGACGGTCATCCGCTCCTCGACCTCGTACGCCCGCGTCACCACCCGGTCGACGACCTTGTCGAGGTCGTCCCGCTCGGCCTCGGCGAGGAAGCCGACCCGGCCGAGGTTGACGCCGAGCATCGGCACCCCGGAAGCCCGCGCGAACTCCGCGCCCCGCAGCAGCGTGCCGTCACCGCCGAGCACGATCAGCAGCTCGCATCCGTCCAGGCACTGCGGAGTCGCCTCCTTGACCAGCCGCACCTCGTCCGGGAGCGGCAGGTCGGCGGCCTCCGCCTCCAGCACCCGCACGCCGATCCCGGCCCGCAGCAGTCCCCTCACCACCAGCTCGGCGCTGCGCACGGCCGCGGGCCTTCCGGTGTGGGCGAGCAGGAAAACAGTACGACCTCGGTTCGCTGTCAACGCGGCCCCTCCGCAACTGCACGGTCGACGTCGGCCGGGTCCAGTCGCGGAGCGCCGGCCCGAAGCCACAGAAAATACTCGACATTTCCCGAGGGTCCGGGCAGCGGACTGGCCGTCACACCCATCGCCCCGAGGCCCAGCTCCCAGGCACGCCCGGCCACCCCGCGCACGGCCTCGGCCCGCAGCTGCTCACTCCGTACCACTCCCCCGCTGCCCAGCCGTTCCTTGCCCACCTCGAACTGCGGCTTGACCATCATCACCAGGTCGGCGTCCGGTCGCGCGCAGCGCACGAGGGCGGGCAGGACCAGCCCGAGCGGAATGAAGGACAGATCCCCCACGACAAGATCCACAGGCTCCCCATCGATCGCTTCAGGCGTCAACTCCCGTACGTTCGTACGGTCCTTGACGGTGACGCGTTCATCGCTGCGCAGGGTCCAGGCGAGTTGCCCGTAGCCGACGTCGACGGCGACGACATGCGCGGCGCCCGCCCGCAGCAGCACGTCGGTGAAGCCGCCGGTGGAGGCCCCGGCGTCCAGCGCCCGCCGGCCCTCGACGGCCAGCCCCTGCGGCACGAAGACGTCCAGGGCGCCGGCGAGCTTGTGCCCGCCCCGCGACACGTACTCCGGGTCGCCCTCGTCCGCCGTGACGACGATCGCCGCCGCGGTCTCCACCTGGGTGGCCGGCTTGGTGGCGACCGTCCTGCCGACGCTGACCCGCCCGGCGGCGATCAGCTGGCTGGCGTGCTCACGCGAGCGCGCGAGCTTGCGGCGGACCAGCTCCGCGTCGAGACGGCGGCGTGCGACTCCTGCCACGTTCGGTTCAGCTCCCCTGTCGGTACGTCGAGGGGGGCGCCGGAGGTCCCGGGCGGGCGTCGAGCGCGGTGAGCGCGTCGCGCAGCCCCCGGTGTACATCCTCGTACACCTCGACGTGCCCGTCGGTGGCCAGGTGGTCGGCGTCGGCCAGCCGCTCCAGGAGCCCGTCCACCTCGGCGTTGCCGGTGGGGATGCGGGGCACACCGAGCGGGGCCGGCGCGGCGGGGTCGTGGCCGGGCCCCGCCGCCTCCTGCGGGCGCTGGGTGTCGACTCCCTGGGGGACCTCCGCGGAGACCTGCGGAGACGCGTCCGCAGGGGCCTGCGTGTGGGGGACCGCGTCGTTCATGCCCCGACGCTACCGCGAAGCGCTGCGGTACCGTCGAGCGCGATGGCCACGATCGAGGAATGCCGCGCCGCGCTCGAACACCTTTCGGACAACATGCAGGACGCCGAGGGCGACGTCCGGGCGGCCGCCGCCCTGGACCGCTCGGTGAGCTGCCACATCACCGACCTGGACATCACCTTCGCCGGCCGCCTCCAGGACGGCCGGATCAAGGTGCGTGAGACACTCCAGGGACCGCCGCGCGAGAAGGCGGAGCTCCGGCTCACCCTGGCCGGCGACGACCTCGTGGCCCTCGTGGACGGCGAGCTGCACTTCGCGAGGGCGTGGGCTTCGGGCCGGGTGAAGCTGGAGGCGGGGCTGAGGGACCTGTTCCGCCTCAGGAAGCTTCTGTAGCGGCGACCTTCCTGACGCCGGCCCGCGCCTTGCGCGCCGCCGGCACCACCAGCGGCGTACCCGTCTCCGGGTCGTCGATGACCTGGCAGCGCAGCCCGAACACCTCCTCCACCAGGCTTGCGGTGACGATGTCGCGCGGCGCCCCCTCGGCGATCACCGTGCCGCCGCGCAGCGCGATGAGGTGCGTGGCGTACCGCGCGGCGTGGTTGAGGTCGTGCAGGACCGCCACGAGCGTCCGCCCCTGCTCCTCGTGCAGCTGCGCACACAGGTCCAGCACGTCGATCTGGTGCTGGATGTCCAGATACGTCGTCGGCTCGTCCAGCAGCAGCAACGGCGTCTGCTGGGCCAGCGCCATCGCGATCCACACCCGCTGCCGCTGCCCGCCGGACAACTCGTCGACATAGCGGTCGGCGAGCTCTGCGACCCCGGTCTGCGCCATCGACTCCCGCACGACCCGTTCGTCCTCCGCCGACCACTGCCGCAGAACCCCCTGGTGCGGATACCGCCCGCGGCCCACCAGGTCGCCGACCGTGATCCCGTCCGGCGCGATCGACGACTGGGGCAGCAGACCGAGGGTGCGGGCGACCTTCTTGGCCGGCATCGACTGGATGGTCCGGCCGTCCAGCAGCACCCGGCCCTCGTTCGGCCTGAGCATCCGCGACAACGCGCGCAGCAGCGTCGACTTGCCGCAGGCGTTCGGCCCGACGATCACGGTGAACGAGTTGTCGGGGATCTCCACCGACAACCGCTCGGCGATCACGCGCTGGTCGTAGGCGAGGGTGACGTTCTCGGCGGACAGGCGGTTCACGGTGCTCCTTCGGATGTTCCGGTGGGCGGGGGCGCTCATATCCGCCCCGCTCTGCGCTCGGCGACCAGCAGCCACAGCAGGTAGGCCCCGCCGAGTACGCCGGTGACCACCCCTACGGGCAGCTGGTCCGCGCCGAAGACGCGTTGCGAGACCCAGTCGGCGGTGACCAGCAGGGCAGCGCCCATGCACAGCGACGGCAGCAGGTTCGGGCCGGGCGAGCGGGTCAGCCGCCGGGCCAGCTGGGGCGCGGTGAGCGCCACGAAGCTGACGGGGCCGGCGGCGGCGGTGGCGGCGGCGGTCAGCAGCACCGCGGCCACCAGCAGCATCATCCGTACCCGCTCGACACGCACCCCGAGGGAGTACGACACGTCGTCGCCCATCTCCAGCATCCGCAGCCCGCGGGCGTTGGCGAGGACGAGCGGCACGAGGACGGCGCACAGGGCGAGCAGCGGCCAGACCTGCGCCCAGTCACGGCCGCTGAGCGAGCCGGTCATCCACACCACGGCCCGGGCCGCGTCGACGATGTCGGCCTTGGTCAGCAGATAGCCGTTGACCGCGGTGGCGATCGCGGAGACGCCGATGCCGACCAGCACCAGCCGGTATCCGTGCACACCCTGCTTCCACGCCAGCGCGTAGATGGCGAGCCCGGTCCCGAGGCCGCCCACGAGCGCCCCGAGGGTGACCGCGCCCGTGCTGCCGGAGAACAGCACGATCACGACGAGCGCCCCGGCCGTGGCACCCTGGCCGAGACCGAGGACGTCCGGACTGCCCAGCGGATTGCGGGAGATGGACTGGAACAGCGCGCCACCGAGCCCGAGCGAGGCGCCGACCAGCAGCCCCACCAGGACCCGTGGCAGCCGCAGCTCGGTGACGATGAACTCCTGCCCGGGGTCCCCCTCCCCGACCAGCGTCCTCAGCACGTCGCCGGCCGGGATCGGGAAGTCGCCGGTGCCGATCAGCACCACGCCGGCGGTCAGCGCGGCGAACAGCAGCAGGACCACGACGGTGAGGGCCCGGACGTCCAGGCGCACGGAGAGCCCCCCGGGCGTCCGTACGGCACGGTGGGCACGGTTGGTGGTCACAGCTGGGCCGTCCTCCGCCGTCGTACGAGAAAGATGAAGACCGGGCCACCGAGGATCGCGGTCACGATGCCGACCTGCAGCTCCGCGGGCCGCGCGACGACCCGGCCGAGCACGTCGGCGCCGAGCAGCAGCACGGGCGACAGGACGGCCGCGTACGGCAGGATCCAGCGCAGGTCGGGCCCGGTGAAGGACCGTACGACGTGCGGCACCATCAGCCCCACGAACACGATCGGCCCGCAGGCGGCGGTCGCCGCCCCGCACAGCACGGTGGCGGCGAGCATGGAAAGCGCCCGGGTGCGGTTGAGGTTGGCGCCGAGCGCCTTGGCGGTGTCGTCGCCCATGGCCATCGCGTTCAGGGGGCGGGCGAGCAGGAGCGCGAGGAGCGAGCCGGCCACCAGGAACGGCAGCACCTGCGTGATGGTGTGGTCGGTGGCCGCGCTGAGCGAGCCGACCGTCCAGAAGCGCATCCGCTCCAGCGCCGCGTCGTCCAGGATCATGAGGGCCTGGAGATAGCCGTAGAGCGCGGCGCTGATCGCCGTACCGGCGAGGGCGAGCCGCACCGGCGTGGCGCCCCGGCTGCCGCCCAGGAACCACACCAGCGCGCCGACCGCGGCCGCCCCGAAGAACGCGAACCACACATAGCCGCTGAGGCTGGTGACGCCGAAGAAGGTGATGGCGGTGACGACCGCCGCGGACGCGCCCGCGTTGATGCCGAGCAGGCCCGGGTCGGCCAGCGGATTGCGGGTGAGCGCCTGGAGTACGCCTCCCGACAGGCCGAGCGCGGCACCGGCGAGCAGCCCGAGCAGCGTCCGGGACAACCGCTCGCCGACCACGACGTCGCCGTACGTCCCGGAGTCCTGGAACAGCCCGTGCCAGACCTCGGCGAGGGACAGCTCCTTCGCGCCGACGGCGATGCTCGCCAAGGCGACGAGCACCATCACCAACACGGCCAGCAGCAGACCGACGGCGCGTATCGCCCGACGGGTCGGGGGCGCGGAGGCGACTTCCGCACGCGGTTCAGGGGGGCTCTCGACCAACACGCAGTTAGGTTAGCCTACCCTCGTATCGGATCAAGATCCCGATCCGCCTCCGGTGGCCCACCCGTCGGGCGCCCCGCCGGCTACAACTCCAGCCGTGCCAGCGCCTTCCCCCCGTCCAGCTCACAACTGCCCTCACCGGCCGCCGTCCACGCGGCAGCACACAGCGCCCGCAGCCCGTCCAGGGCGGCCCCCTCGCCCTCCAGCTCCAGCCGCTGCTCCCCGGCCGTCGCCGTCCACCCACCGCACCGGAAGCCCGCACCGGCCCCGACGACCTCCGGCTGCCCGGTGAGCATCCCTCGCAGATCCGCGTCGACGTACGTCGGGCGGTGCCGCGGTGGCGCGGCGAGCAACTGCGGACCGTCGGTGACACCGGTCAGCACCAGCAGCGAATCGACCCCGCCGTTGAACGCGCCCTCGATGTCCGTGTCCAGCCGGTCCCCCACCACCAGCGGCCGCCGCGCGCCCGTCCGCAGAATCGTCTCCCGGTGCATCGGCGGCAGCGGCTTGCCCGCCACCCGCGGCTCGGCACCGGTCGCGATCCGCACCACCTCCACCGCGGCCCCGTTCCCCGGCGCGATGCCGCGCGCACTGGGAATCGTCAGGTCCGTGTTCGACGCGAACCACGGCACCCCGCGCGCGATCGCGTAACACGCCTCGGCGAAACGCCCCCACGGCAACTCCGGCCCGCCGTACCCCTGTACGACCGCCGCCGGATCGTCGTCCGCGGACTCCACCGGCTCAAGTCCCCGCTCCCGCAACGCGACACGCAGCCCCTCGCCCCCCACGACGAGCACCCGCGCGCCCGCGGGCACCTGCTCGGCGATCAGCCGCGCGACCGCCTGCGCCGAGGTGATGACGTCACCTGCCTCAGCCGGTATCCCGAGCTCCGTCAGATGCGCTGCCACGGCGTCAGGCGTCCGCAGCGCGTTGTTCGTCACGTACGCCAGATGCATGCCGCCGTCGCGCGCGGCTCCCAGCGACTCGACCGCGTGCGCGATCGCCTCACCGCCCGCGTACACCACCCCGTCCAGGTCGAGCAGCGCCGTGTCGTACGCCTCGCTCAGCGCCTGCCCACTGACCTCGGGCCTGGTCCTGACCTGCTGGCTCATTTCCGCACCGCTCCTCGTCCGCCGCCGTTTCCCCGATCATGCCTCATGCCACTGACACACGCGGCGCACGTACGATGCCGAGATGAACACAGCAGGTCACCCGGAAGCAACGACGCGCCGAGGCCTCGAACTCACCCCGTTCCGAGGCCTTCGCTACGACCCCGACCGGGTCGGCAGCCTGGCGGCCGTGACGTCCCCGCCGTACGACGTGGTCGTACGCCCCGACGGCGTGCACCACCTGCAGTCGGCAGACCCGCACAACATCGTCCGGCTGATCCTCCCCGAGGCCGCCACCCCCACCGCGCGCAACGCCCAGGCCGCCGACACCCTGCACCGCTGGGTCACCGAGGGCGTGCTGACCGCAGACCCCGAGCCCGGCCTCTACGTCTACGAACAGCACGACGGCAACGGCATGCTGCAGCGCGGCATCATCGGCGCCCTGCGTGTCTCGGATCCGTCGGAGGGAGTGGTCCTGCCGCACGAGGACGTGATGCCGCACATCGTCGCCGACCGCGCCGACCTGATGCGCGCCACCTCCGCGAACCTCGAACCCCTGCTGCTGACCTACCGCGGCGACGGCCAGGCATCCGCCGAGGTCGTGGAACGGACCGCCGAGAAGCCCCCGCTCCTCGCCACCACCACCGAGGACGGCTACAGCCACCGCCTCTGGTCCGTCACCGACCCCGACGACCTGGCCCGCGTCCAGTCCGACCTCACCCACCAGGTGGCCCTCATCGCCGACGGCCACCACCGCTGGGCCACCTACCGCCGCCTGCGCGCCGAGCACCCCTCCCCCAGCCCCTGGGACTACGGCCTGGTCCTGCTGGTCGACACCGCCCGCTACCCCCTGCGCGTCCGCGCCATCCACCGTCTCCTGCACGGCCTGCCGGTACCCCGGGCCCTGTCCGCCCTCGACGGCCACTTCCGCGTACGCCACGTGGACGCACCGCTCGCCGAAGCCCTCACGGCCCTCGCCGAAGCCGCCTCCTCGGGCAACGCCTTCCTGCTCGCCGGCGACGGCACCTTCCACCTGGTCGACCGTCCCGACCCGGACCTGCTGACCCGCACCATCCCCGCGGACCGCCCCGAGGCGTGGCGCACCCTCGACGCCACGGTCCTGCACGCCACCCTGCTCGACCACGTCTGGCACGTCCCCGAGGACTCCCCCGCCCACATCGCCTACATCCACGACGCGGCCGCCACGGTCCGCAAGGCGGAACGGCAGGGCAGTACGGCGGTCCTGCTGCACCCGGTCCACGAGGACGTCGTACGCGACCTGGCCCGCCAAGGCGTCACCATGCCCCGCAAATCGACGTCCTTCGGCCCCAAACCGGCCTCGGGTCTGGTCCTGCGCGCGCTGGACCTCTGACGCACATGCGAAAGGGGCGGGACCTCTGCCGCGAGGTCCCGCCCACTGTCACATCAACCCGTCAGTCCCGGCCGGCATCGTCACCGGCGGAGCCCGAGTCGTCCTCGGCCTCGGCCTCGTCGGCCCGGGCCTCGTCGAGGGCGTCGACGAACTCCACGCCGTCCAGCTCCGCCAGCCGGTCCGAGGCGTCAGTGCTGCCGTCCCGGTCCGCTTCGACGGCCTTGGCGAACCACTCGCGGGCCTCGCCCCCCCGCCCGGCCGCGAGCAACGCGTCGGCGTAGGCGTACCGCAGCCGCGCGGTCCACGGCTGCACGGAGCTGGAGGCCAGCTCCGGGCTCTGCAACGTCACGATGGCCGCGTCGAGCTGCTCCATGTCCCGCCGGGCGCCGGCCGCGACGAGCCGCATCTCCACCTGCCCGGCCTTGTCGAGCTTCTGCACCTCCGGCGCACCGGCCATCTCCAGCGCCTTCTCCGGCCGCCCGAGCCCACGCTCACAGTCGGCCATCACGGGCCAGAGCTCCACGCTGCCGGTCATCCGCCGTGCCGCACGGAACTCGGCCAGCGCCTCCGCGTACTTCTGATTCGCGTACGCCGCGAACCCGGCCGCCTCACGTACGGCGGCGACGCGCGACGCCAGCCGCAGGGCGACCCGGGAGTAGCCGTACGCACCCTCGGGGTCCTCGTCGATCAGCCGCGCGACCATGACGAGGTTCTTGGCGACGTCCTCCGCGAGCGTCTTCGGCAGACTCTGCAGCTCCTGCCGCACATCCTTGTCGATCTCGTCGCCGGTCACGTCCTCCGGAATCGGGAGCCGCTTGATCGGCTCACGGTCCCGCTCCCGCTCCTCACGGAACCGCCCGCCGCCGCCACCGCGCCGGTCGTCACGCCCACGGAAGCCACCGTCCCGGCCGCCACGGTCGTCCCGGCGAGGGCCGCGCGCACCGCGGTCGTCCCGCCCACGGAACCCGCCACGCTCACCCCGGTCGTCCCGCCGGCCGAAGCCACCGTGCTCCCCACGATCGTCCCGCCGGAAGCCACGGTCGCGATCATCCCGGCGGTCATCCCGGCGACCGTAGCCGCCACGGTCGCCGCCCCGCCCGTCGTCACGACGGTCGTCACGCCTGTCATCGCGACGATCGTCCCGCCTGAAGCCGCCCCGATCATCTCGGCGGTCGTCACGGCGGAAGCCGCCCCGATCGTCACCACGACGATCATCACGCCTGTCGTCACGACGGTCGTCACGCCGGTCATCGCGACGGAAGCCACCCCGGTCATCACCACGGCGATCATCACGGCGATCGTCACGACGGAACCCACCACGATCGTCACCACGACGATCATCACGCCTGTCGTCACGGCGGAAGCCGCCCCGATCGTCACCACGACGATCGTCACGGCGGTCATCGCGACGGAAGCCACCACGATCGTCACCACGACGATCATCACGCCTGTCGTCACGACGGTCGTCACGCCGGTCATCGCGACGGAAGCCACCCCGGTCATCACCACGGCGATCATCACGGCGATCGTCACGACGGAACCCACCACGATCGTCACCACGACGATCATCACGCCTGTCGTCACGGCGGAAGCCGCCCCGATCGTCACCACGACGATCGTCACGGCGGTCACCGCGACGGAAGCCGCCCCGATCGTCACCACGGCGGTCATCACGCCTGTCGTCACGACGGTCATCGCGACGGAAGGCAGGACGGTCACTTCGATCGTCCCGGCGCGGCCCACGATCACGGTCGTCGCGCTGGAAGGAGGGCCGCGACCCCCGTTCGCCGTCTCGACCGCCGTCTCGACGGCCGTAGCCACCACGGTCGTTGTCCCGCCGGAAGCCACCGCGGTCACCCCGGTCACTGCGGCCCCCACGGAAGCCGCCGCGGTCGCCCCGTTCCCCACCGTCCCGTCGCCGCTGGTCGCGCTCCGGTCGGTCGTCGGGAGAGTTGGTGGACATGGGTGACTCCTGTCTTCGGTACCGCAGTCATTCTCGCGCAGCCGGCAACCCGACGCGCTTCGGAAATACAAAAGGACCCCTGGTCCCAGCTGAACGCTGGGACCAGGGGTCCTTCCAAAGATTGTTCGGCGGCGTCCTACTCTCCCACAGGGTCCCCCCTGCAGTACCATCGGCGCTGTAAGGCTTAGCTTCCGGGTTCGAAATGTAACCGGGCG
>NZ_JBIDCW010000045.1:0-25772 GCF_043204795.1 Streptomyces sp. NPDC047706
ACCTCGCTCATGTCGTTGACGATGACGGCGGCGCGCAGGCCCTCGCGGTTGGTGAGGACGTGGTTGAGCAGGGTGGTCTTTCCGGCGCCGAGGAAACCCGACAGGACGGTGACGGGAAGGCGCGGCGAGGGGACGGAGGTCATGCGGGGATCAGCCTTCGGGGCGCAGCAGACCGCGCTCGTACGCCTTGGCCAGCCGCTGGGGGACCAGGTACGGCACGCCGTCCACCGTGACCGTCACCAGCTGAGGCGTCGTGGCCTTCCACTGCGCGCGACGGTGACGGGTGTTGCTGCGCGACATCTTGCG
The DNA here is from genome assembly GCF_043204795.1 of Streptomyces sp. NPDC047706. Lineage (NCBI taxonomy): Bacteria > Bacillati > Actinomycetota > Actinomycetes > Kitasatosporales > Streptomycetaceae > Streptomyces > Streptomyces sp. NPDC047706. The sequence continues at coordinate 307 of NZ_JBIDCW010000045.1, forward strand.
TTTGGGCACGGCCATGGGGACCTCCGGGTTCGAGCGATGAGCGCGACAGACGATACATGAAAATGGATTTCATTACGACTGTGAGCTCTGTCAGTCGGCGTCTTCGGGTCGCCGTCTTCGCCACCTGCTCCGGTGGAAGGGCCGGACAGGCGGGGCCTCTATGCCCCGGGGCGGCGGTGTCCACCCGGGTGGCGTGAAACATCCGCCCGGCGCCTGCCGCCTCACAGCGGCCCGCCCCTCACCCCGCTGCTGCATCCCACCGGCCGGGGCTTCTCTCACGAGGCGTCATCGAGGGTTCACTGGTATTCGCCCGTCCGGCCTTCCCCTTGCCTGTCGCCTCCGGGGGAACGGAGGTCCTTGGGCTTCTTCCTGGAGCTTCGCACCCCCGCCGTTGCCAGCGGCGCACGTCCAGGCGAGGACGGGTCATCGGACACGAACCCGGGACTACCCTGTCATCGGCGACACCGCCGACCCCCTCTCCAGGAGCATCCACTCAACACACGCGACCTCGTGTCGCACCTTCACCTGGAAAGTGCTCTTCTCCTTGCAGCCAACAGGATCCTCAGCAAGCCCTATCGTTGCAGGTCACGGGCACTTTCCGTGTTTCTGATCAACTGCTGGACAACCCACCTCGTGAAAGCGCGAGGTCTAGCCTCCGGCCAGCAGGTGACTGAATTCGGCATCTATGTCGAACTGGCCGGACTCGGCTCCCCACGGCACTACCGACTGGGTCCGTCGCAGGAAGGTCTCCAGGTCTACCAGTGGGACTTCGATGAGGGCCCGCCTCCCGCGTGAGCCGAGAGCGACATACAGCACGTCTTGCGCGGGGCCGACGGCCGCCGGCCATATCTGGACGTCGCCTTCACCAGTGCGTCGCGTAAGCCCTTCAGCGACCAGATCCCGGCTAAAGGTCCACTCAACTGCCTTGTCGACGTCAGCAATTCGGAAAGTCGCGTGGAGGGCATAGGGGTCGTCTGCGGTGTATCGCAAGCTCATTCGTGCTGGGACCCAGTCCACGAAGGTTTGCACGATACGCACATACAGATCCGTCTCCGCTGATCCGGAGAGTTTCATTGCTTCACTCCAGTACTTCCCTACGGGGGCGCAACGGGTCACCGGCTGCGCCCCCACTGTGAGCCCGCGTTCGGGTCGTTGTCTAACCAACCGAGTGCGAGCTATCAGGCGGAACTGGCGTGATTGGCTCAGCGGTGCTGCGACCTGTGGTGCCAGGACCGGTCACGGTCGTCGTTGTTGTAACGCCAGGACCGGTCACGGTCGTCGTTGTTGTAACGCCAGGACCGGTCACGGCCGTTGCCGCGGTCTCCGCGCTCATCACGGTCCTGACCGGCTCGAATTTCGTGATAGGCGGACGAGGACACCCGGACCCCGGCACTCTCTGAGGTCACCGCTGAAGCCGTTCCCCCACTAGCGAGGACTGCTCCGCCGGCGATCGCGGCGGAAACTGCAACGACCGACAAGCGCTCGATAAACTTTTTCATTGTCATCTCCTAGGGAATAGAGGGAACCGGAGGGGCTCCTCATGTTCGCTCTACGCCAGCCTACTTGAGAGGCCTTCGGGTTAATCACGTGTTATCGGTGAGGCTGCTCACACGCCTTCTCGTTAGCATTGTTTACAGCGCAAAGGGCAACAGCGTGTACACCGTCGATGCCTTGTCAGCAAGTGGCGCCGTACTGCCAGTTGATCGGCCTCAATTTTCGGAGCTCCGACCTGTGCACACTCACACTGCTGCCTGTGCCGAATTCCCTGCGCGAGCACCTATTGGAGTTGCTGCGACAAGCAGTTCGCTCGGCAAGGCGGGGAGCCCGCCCCGATTGCCCAACGGTCTCGACCTGGACTTGGACGCGTGTGATCCGCGGCAGCAGCCTGCCTTGTGCCAATCACGGGTTGACCATCTCGCTCAGTGGGGCATGGACCCCATGACTCGGGCAACCGGCCCCGGGGGAAGCATGTTGAGCGTGCTGTCGCCGGGATCAGCGTCATGGCCCAACCGCCACTCATCCCGCGCAGCGCACTGACGAGTGCGATGGCTCCTGGGAATAGACGGGCAGGAGACCTAAATTCAATGACCATAGCCACAAGCACGACCGCAGAGTCCGGGCGCGACGACCTCATGGAGGCCCACGCCCCAGGGGTGAAGCTCGCCAAAACAGCCCCGCCTTTTACAAGGCCATGTTCGCCCTCGATGGGGCGGCGGCCGCGGGCCTTGATCCAGTCGTGAGGGAGCACGGCCAAGCTCCGTGCTTCGCAATTGAACGGCTGCGCCCACTGCGTTGACGAGCAGTGCAACGCTTGGCGGTGTGGCGTGAGACATCGTTCTTCACAGTCCGCGAGCGTGCAGCCCTGGCTCTGGCGGAGGCGGTGACTCGACCATAAGAGGGCGGCGTTCAGGACCAGATCTACAACGACGCCGCCAGGGTTTTCGACGGGGCGGAGATGCCACAGCTGATCGTTGCGCGCGTTGTGATCAATGCCTGGAATCGCATGGGCGTCACCACACGGTTGTCTCCAGCGGTTTGCCCAGAGGAATCTGAGCGGTAGATGGAGCCGCCGAGTAGCCGAGAGGTGAGATCCTTCCTGCTACTCGGCGCACTGGCCAGCAACGCCCTGTACGCATGGAGCGTCGAGGGGATTGCGACCTCAGCGTTGGAGTGCTGTAGCCGGACCCCGTCGAACGGGCAACTTCTCAGGAATCCGGTGTCTTCGACAATCAGCACGGCGGCCCGCTCATCTGCATGTTCCAGGGCGTAGTCCAATCCGCTCGATCCTGCCCAGCCATCAGCGAATGCATCAGGGCTGCCCTTCGGAAGCTTGAACCGGGTGGTGCCGAAGGAAAGACAGGAACACCGGGAACCACAGTTGCGAGCCGTGAACCTTGCTCAACGAGACTCCGCAGCCCGGGCTTGCGGGGCCGTGGGTGCGTGCGCTACCAGCCGGGCGCTGTCACGAACCGTAGGGCAAGTCCATCACGACCTCGTCGGGCACGTCGCGATCGGTGCCGAACTATGCGGCCCGGCCGGCTTGCACCACGAGGCTGGGGTGGCGACCGTGCCGGGGATACGGATTCGGCGTAGCCGGGGATTTAGTGATGACGGTTCGATCGTGACCATCGCGGTCATGCTCCTCAGGTCGGCGTGTGACAGATAGTTCAGTTGGTGTCCTACAACGTCTGACCGGCACACTCGCCCCATATCGTTCGGTACATGTAGAACAATCTAAGCGGTTGGCGGCGAGCGCGCCACTAGGGCCGGGGTGATTTGGGCCTCGTAAGCAGGAGGACGTGTTGGGTCCACGATCCGTGACCGCCGACGTAGGTGCAGCCTCTGCTGGATGCCCTGCCCCGGCGGAGTGCTGATCAGCGCCACGACGAACGATTGCGTGTAGCAGCCGATGCGGCGGCGACCGGGCCCGATGCCCGGAAAGCGCAGGACGTGCGGCGCGCCGCGTGTGGGCGGCTGATGCCCGACCCCGTACGACTGTGAGGGCAGCTCCTTGGTGCTGTCACAAACTGCAGGGCTGTCCTGTCGGAAGAGTGCATCGGCAAACTTCGCCGAACATCGAACATCGAACAAGGAATCCTCATGACTGTGAACTCCGCTGATCACCACTTCTCCGGGAACGTAGCCATCGTCACCGGCGCAGGCTCCGGCATCGGGCGGGCCACGGCCATCGCGTTCGCCCAGGCAGGCGCGCATGTGCTCGGGGTGGGCCGCCGTGAGGCGCCGTTGCGGGAGACGGCGTCGGCCCACCCCGAGATCGACGTCCTGGCGATCGACATCTGCGACGACGGCGCGCCCGCGGCGGTGGTCCGTCGCGCGGTGAAGCGATGGGGACGTCTCGACTACCTGATCAACAACGCCGGCGCGACGGCGGTCATGCCGCTGGCCGAGACCGAGAAGCAGGTGATCGTCGACCTCTTCGCTCTCAACGTCGTTGCCCCGAGCCTGCTGGCCCACGAGGCGCTGCCTCACCTGCGCGAGACCTCGGGGACGATCGTCAACGTCTCCAGCACCTACGGCCACCGCCCCATGGCGGGCGGCGCCCACTACTCGGCAACCAAGGCGGCCATCGAGCAGATGACCCGGAGCTGGGCACTGGAGCTCGCCGGTGAAGGGGTACGCGTCAACTCCGTGGCGCCGGGTCCCACCCGCACCGACGTCATGGTGCACGCCGGTCTCACCCCGGAGGCGGCCAACGACATGTACGCCTACGAGCGTGACCGGATCCCCACGCATCACATCGCGAGCGCGGACGAGATGGCCCACTGGATCCTGAGGCTGGCAGAGCCCGCCGGCCGCCACGCCACCGGCCAGGTGATCACCGTCGACGGCGGCCTGGAACTCATCTGATCTCTGCGCCAGCGGATGATCAGGCCTGCGGGCGGTCCCAGCGGTCATGGGCCGCTGGGACCGCCCCCTGGCCGCAATGGTCCCGTGAGGCACAAGCAAACACCCGGCGTAGCTTTCCACTTAGCCGCCAGGCAAGCGCGCCATGCCCTGGGAGGGCGCAATGGAAGAACCAACGACCGCACACCAGCGCTGGAACACCTTTGACAACCTCCATCGCCATGTTTCCCTGCGCATCGATCGGCAAGTGAACAAGGAACTCGGTATCAACACGCGCGACTACCGAGCCCTGGTAGCGCTGAAGGACCACAGTCCCTTGTCCGGCCCACCGCTGCGCAGCGTCATAAACGCGACGGGGCTGAGTGCGTCCGCCACCAGCAGGCTTCTCACTCGTCTGAGCAGACGAGGTCTGATCTCCATTCACGAAGGCACCAGTGACCGGCGCACCCTCGGCATTGACCTCACGCCCGAGGCAGTTGAACTGGTACACCGAGGCGGCCCGGTCGTGGAACGGGTCACGACTGCAGTCGTCGCTTCGCTGAACCCTGGCCACAATCACCCGCATCTGCTCGGGTTTCTGCGACCGGAGAGCCCAGTGCGCGCAGGGGCTCTGCGAGAAGAGGCCTCCTGAGCTCCGGGGGCATAGGCAAGATCGCGACGTTCACGGCGCAAGGACATCGGACCGCTCGACGGGCAGGGTGGCAGCGGATAAGCCCCAACACTCGTCCGTGCCTTGTAGGCCGGCCGAAGACTTGCGCGCACGTGAGCAGCGTCAGCGAGGACGGCCGTGTCCCAGCAGCTGACAGGTGCTTGCACCGGCACCTACCTCTGATATTGTTCGGCATACTACGAACATAAAACAAAGCCGTGTGCGCTCCAGTGTCGGCGCCACGGGGCTCAGGCTCCCACTGTCGGTTCCGGCTGCAACAGGTTCGTCGAGCCTCGAAGGCCACGCGCGCCACGAGGCGCCCCCGGGACCACCGGACGAAGACCTGGTGGGCTGCACGAACCGCACCGCCAATCCCCCCATCAAGGAAACCCCACACCATGAGCACAACAGCACACATCGGGGTCACCGGCCTCGGTGTCATGGGCCGCAATCTTGCCCGCAATTTCGCCCGTCATGGATACACCGTTGCCGTACACAACCGCACCGTGTCCCGCACCCGTGCACTCCTCGAAGGATTCGGTCAGGAAGGCTCCTTCGTGGCGGCAGAGACCGCCGGGGAACTCGTCGCGACACTGGAGCGGCCCCGACGCTTGATGATCATGGTGCAGGCGGGTGCGCCCACCGACGCGGTGATCGACGAGTTCGCCCCACACCTGGAACCCGGCGACATCATCATCGACGGCGGCAACGCACACTTCGCGGACACCCGACGCCGCGAGGCCGCGCTCCGGGACCTGGGCATCCACTTCGTCGGCACGGGCATCTCCGGCGGCGAGGAAGGAGCCCTGAACGGACCTTCCATCATGGTCGGCGGGTCGGCCGAGGCCTATGCCGTCCTCGGTCCGATGCTGGAGGACATCAGCGCCCAGGTGGACGGTGAGCCCTGCTGCGCCCACGTCGGCAGCGACGGCGCCGGTCACTTCGTCAAGATGGTGCACAACGGCATCGAGTACGCCGACATGCAACTCCTCGCCGAGGCCTACGACCTGCTCCGCCAGATCGCCGGTTACACCCCTGCCGAGATCGCGGAGGTCTTCCGTACGTTCAACCGAGGGCGCCTCAATTCGTACCTGCTGGACGTCACCGCCGAGGTACTCGCCCACACCGACGTCCACACCGGTTCGCCCTTCGTCGACATCGTCGCCGACGCCGCGGGCCAGAAGGGGACCGGGCGCTGGACCGTCCAGGCCGCGCTCGATCTCTCGTCGCCGAGCACGACGATCGCCCAGGCCGCCTTCGCCCGCTCCGCGTCGGGCCGCAGCCATCTGCGGTCCGCCTACCGTGGACTGCCAGGCGGTACCCCCGTGCCGCTGAGCCGCACAGAAGCCGAACGCTTCGCCGCGCAGGTCGAGCACGCGCTGTACGCGTCGAAGGTCATCGCCTACGACCAGGGCTGGACGATGATCCAGGACGCGGCAGCCACGTACGGCTGGAAGATCGACCTCGCCGCCGTCGCACGCATCTGGCGCGCCGGCTGCATCATCCGCGCCGCCTTCCTCGACCGCATCCGCGCCGCCTACACGGCCAACCCGCACATGACGAGCCTCCTGGCCGAGCAGAACTTCGCCGAGGAGATCACGGACGCCCAGGTGCCGTGGCGGGAGACCGTGGTCTCCGCCACACGGCGCGGGATACCCGTACCCGCCCTCACCGCAGCACTGTCCTCATACGACACACTGCGCGCCGAACGCCTGCCGACCGCCCTCGTCCAAGGACAGCGCGACTACTTCGGCGCCCACACCTACCACCGCACCGACCTGCCTGGACGCTTCCACACCCACTGGGCGCAGCCCGAACGCCCCGAATCGGGGCAGTAGCGGCGCCAGTGACATGCACACCAACACACTAGATTTGCTCGACCAAGCGACGAGAGACTTCATGGCGGTCCGACGGAAGCTCTTCGGCATCGCGTACCGCGTGCTCGGTAGTTCCAGCGAGGCCGAGGACGTCGTGCAGGAAACCTGGTTGCGGTGGCACGGGACCGACCGCACCGTGATTCGCGAGCCGGCCGCGTTTCTCGCCACGATCACCACCCGCCTGGCCATCAACCTGGCACAGTCCGCCAGGGCTCGACGAGAGTCGTACATCGGGCCCTGGCTCCCCGAACCGCTCGACACCAGTGCGGACCCGCAAGCCGGCGCCGAGCGCGCCGAAGCACTCGAACTGGCTGTGCTCCTCCTGCTGGAGAAGCTCAACCCCGTGGAACGCGCCGCCTACGTCCTCAGAGAAGCCTTCGGCTACCAGTACGCGCAGGTCGCGGACATGTTGCAGAGCACCGAAGCCAATGCCCGCCAGTTTGTGAGCCGTGCGCGCAAGCACCTTGCCGCCGACCGCACGCAACGCGTCAGCACATCCGAACACCGACGTCTCCTGGATGTCTTCCTCACCGCGGCACGGACCGGCGATCTGCAAGGTCTGGAGAGCGTGCTCTCCGCCGACGTCATCAGCTACTCCGACGGCGGGGGAGTGCGGGGCGCGTCGAAGATCCCGGTCACGGCGCGCCCGCGTCGGGAAGTAGCTGGTCGCGTTCTCCCCGCGGTTCTGACCTCAGGCGCACGTCCGATGGGTCGAGGCCAACGGGAGACCAGCCGTTCCGGGCGGGGCCCGTAGCCCTGCGGTGCGTTGACGCGTCGTCCGCGGGGATCCGGCAGCTCATGTGGGTCATCCGGCCAAGCCGGCGCCTATCGGTGCCTCAGTAACGCGTTGAGCGAAGCAAACCTCAGTGAGGGGCCGTGGGCAGGGTTTGATCAAGTTCCCTCGGTTCCCGGGTTGTTGGTGATGCCCAGGAGTGGAAGTGCTCGTTCGGGTTGGTCGCAGATTGCGCGGGTGGTCTTGGCGATGTTGTCGGCTCCCAGGGTTCTGAGCAGGCCGATGGCAAGGTTGCGGAGGGTGGCCATGGCCCGGGGTGCGGTTCCGGTGTGGACGGTGGAGGCGTCCTCGGCGAAGGTCACGTCTCTCACGTCTCTCACGTGGTGCAGGGCTTCCACGGTCCAGTGGCCGCGGATCGCGGCGGCGAGCTCGGCGGGGCCAACCTGGTGGGCGTCGAGGCTGGTGACGGCTTAGACCGTCTCGCGGGTTTCGCGTCGGCCGGTCTGCCTGCGGCGGCGGCGGACGCGGACGGCCGTCCGGGCGTGAGGGAAGGCGATCCCGTCGAGTTCGTCCGCGATGCCGCAGGTCTTCACGGAGCGGGACTCGCGACGGCCGTATCCGGTGGAGGTCGTGGTGTGCTGGACGGGATGTCCCGCCAGGGCAGGGCCGCGAGCTGACGGGGTGCGGTCGGCTGGTTGGCTTTGATACCGCGATGTAGTGGGCGTTCTTGGTCTCGACCAGCCAGGTGACGTTCGCCTGGACCGAGTGCAGCGCGTCAAAGGTGACAAGAGCTCCTTGAAGGTCCAGCGGCTCGAGCAGGGGCCGGAAGTGCGTGGTCTCGTTCGTCTTCGCTCCCACCTCCGCCTGGGCGAGAGTCACGGCACGGTGGTGGGTGACCGCGGAGAGCAGATGCCGGCGGGTGGCGGTCAGGTGGGCCGATCCCTTCAGTGCCTCGCCGTCGACGGCGATCACGCGACGCGGTCCGGACCCGGCCCCGGCGACGTCGTGCCGGCCGGTGAGGTAGGCGCCGACGGCCCGGTCCAGGGCATCACCGTTGACAGCCTGCAGGACACGCCCGATCGTGGTCCGTGAGGGAGTCCGGCGCTACTGGAGCGGATGACGGCGCAAGCCGACGGCCACCAGCAGGGCGTCCGAGGCCCGCTCCGCCCACTCGGCGAGTTCGTCGACGCTCCTCGCTCCCGAGGCGGCCGCACAGGCACATATGAGGAGGATGGCGGTCAGCGAGTACCAACGGCCCTGCCCCCCACGCGGGTCGGGCACCAGCTCCAGGTAGGGGCGCAGGTCAGCGACCCGGCCGCCGTCCAGCGGACCCGGCTTCACCAGCACTGCGGGGATAGGGGAGGATACAGCGGCAGGCACGGGCCACCTCATGATCGTTGAGCTTCGACACCCCAATGATCACGAAGCCCGTGCCTGCTCTGCTATGCACCCCAACCGGTCTCAGCCCGACCCAGCCGCACGACTCCGGAACTTGACCAAGCCCTGGGCCGTGGGGGCACCGAACGGCGTGCTGATCAACGACCACGCGGTCCCTGGTCAGATGGCTCGCCGGGTGCGCTCTCGTCAAAATATGCGGTTTCCACTCGACTATTCGACCCATGGTGGAAGCATCTCGCCTCAAGTTCGACTGGAACCGAACTAGCGCTATACTGATAGGTATGCCTGATCACTCACCATCAGCCAACCGCGACATCGAACTGCCCCGCCTGCTGGGCGCTCTGAGTGATCCAACGCGGCTGGGGATCGTCCGCTTGCTGTCCGACGGACATGAACGCGGCTGGGGACAGTTGTGTGCCCCGGTTGCCAAGTCCACCATGAGTCATCACCTAAAGGTGTTGCGCGAAGCAGGGGTGACGCAGACACGCCAAGAAGGCACACGATGCTATGTGACGCTGCGACGAGACGCTCTGGATGCCCGTTATCCCGGGTTGCTCTCGGCCCTGCTGTCCGCGACCGTCGCGAGCAAGGTCGGAGAGCACGTCACCGAACGGGACACGGTGGCGTGATTACGACGCCGACTCTGCTGCGCAATTCCCTGCGGGGGTGACGGCGGGCACGGGATGATCGTTCCTGTGGCTGTTGTTCTGTCGTGCGGCCGTGGGAGTGGTCAGGGCTTGATCAAGTTTCTGTGAGTGTCTGGGTCGTTGGTGATGCCCAGGATGGCGAGTGCTCGTTCGGGTTCGTGGCGGATGGCGCGGGTGGTCTTGGCGATGTTGTCGGCTCCGAGGATCTTCAGGGTGCCGATGGCGAGGTTGCGGATGGTGGCCATGGCGCGGGGTGCGGTGCCGGCGTGAACGGTCGAGGCGTCCTCGGCGAATGTGACATCTCGGATGTAGTGGGAGGAATTTTCGATTCCCCAGTGCCCGCGAATGGCGGTGGCGAGGTCGGCGGGGCGGGGTTGATGGGCGGCGAGGCTGGTGACCGCGTAGACGTTCTCGCGGGTCTTGGGCCGGCCGGTGGGCTCGCGGCGGCGGTGGACGCGGATGGCGAGGCGGGCGTGGGGGAAAGCGATGCCGCCGAGGTTGTCGGCGATGGCGCAGGTCTTGATCGAGCGGGACTCGCGGCGGCCGTGGGCGGTGGCGGAGGCGGTGTGCTGGACCTTGATCGACGTCCAGGGCAGGGCGGCGAGCTGGGCGTAGGCGGTGGGCTGGCTGGTCTTGATGACGGCGATGTAGTGGGCCTTCTTCGTCTCGACCAGCCAGGTGATGTTGGCCTTCACCGAGTGGAGGGCATCGAAGGTGACGACGGTGCCGGCGAGGTCGAGCGGCGCCAGCAGGGGCTTGAAGTGGCGCACTTCGTTGGTCTTCGCACCGACCTCGACCTGGGCAATCGTGGCGACGCGGTCGTGGGTGACCGCCGAGAGCAGGTGACGGCGCGGTGCGGCCAGACGGGCTGAGCCCTTGAGGGCTTGGCCGTCCATGGCGATGATCTGACGCGATCGGGCCTCGGGCATGTCCGCGGGCGCGGTGATGCGGTGCTGGTCGGCCAGGTAGGCGCCAACGGCCTGGTCCAGGGCGTCGCCGTCAAGTGCCTGAAGGACGCGTCCGAGAGTGACCGGCTTGGGGCTGCGCCGCCAGCCGAGCAGGTGACGGCGTATCCCGAGGGATGCCGGCAGCGAGTTCGTGGCCCGTTCGCCGAACTCGGCGAGTTCGTCGATGCTCTTCGCGCCGCAGACGGCTGCGCAGGCACACACCGGCAAGATCGCCGTCAGCGAGTACCACCGGCCCCGGCGTGAGCGCGGATCCGGAACTGATTCGAGGTAGGGACGCAGGTCAGCGATCCGGTCCGCATCCAGCGGACCCAGCTTCTCCAGCACGGCAGGGATGGGGGAAGATGCAGCAGCAGGCACGGGACGTCCTCGTGATCATCTGGCTTCGACACCACAATGATCACGAACCCCCGTGCCTGCCCTGCTATCCGCCCCTACCGGTCTGATCGCCAACCCTCCACGCAATCACGGAACTTGACGGAGCCCTGGGGAGTGGTGTGGATGTCGTTGCGGCCGAAGGGGCTGCCGGAGATTCCGGATCAGACGGCAGTGGTGGCCCGGGCTGCGTTCCCGCAGGGGAGTCTGGCGATGCGGGTGCGGGACCGGCTCGCGGAGGTCTTCGCGGACGAGCCGTTCGCCGAGGCGTTCGGTGTGAGGGGTGCTCCGGGGTTGTCGCCTGGGGTGTTGGGCCTGGTCACGGTGCTGCAGTTCGCCGAGAATCTGACTGACCGGCAGGCTGCGGTGATGGCGGTGCGGGCCATCGACTGGAAGTACGCGATGGGCGTGGAGCTGGCGGATACCGGGTTCGACGCCAGCGTACTGAGCCGGTTCAGGGCCCGGCTGGCCGAGCACGGCATGGAACGTGTGCTTTTCGACCGGCTCCTGGAACACAGCAAGGCCAAGGGGCTGGTCGCGGCCGGCGGTAAGCAGCGCACGGTCTCCACCCATGTGATCAGCGCGGTGCGGGACTTGAACCGTCTGGAACTGGCCGGGGAGAGTGTGCGGGCCGCGTTGGAGGCGCTCGCGGTCGCCGCGCCGTCCTGGCTGGCCGGGGCCGTGGACGTCGCGGAGTTCGCCCACCGGTACGGACTCAGGGTGGACGGCTGGCGCATGCCGTCCTCGCAGACCAAGCGTGACCGGCTCGCGCAGGTCTTCGGCCAGGACGCGCTGGCGTTGTGCCGGGCGGCGTGGGCGCCCGGGACGCCGGGATGGATCCACGAGATCGAGGCCGTGCAGGTGCTGCGGCAGGTCCTCGTGCAGACCTACTACCTCCGCACCGACACCCCGGGCTGGACAGGGATTTCCCCGGCGTCGAGGACGCCGAAGGTGCCTTCGGGGACGTACACGTTGTGGGTCGTGGTCATGAGTCTCTCCCGGCTGGTGCGTCATCGCTCCGGGTGGAAGCGTGCCATGGTTCGCTCGCGTGGGGGCGGTACGCGGACCGTCCTCGCGGGGCCGGGGCGCGGTGACGGACGTGCGACGCGAGGAGGGGGCATGAGGCGAAGTGCGTGCGGGACACGGGGGATCGGACACGGCGGTCGGCGAGCCGGAGGCCGTGTCCGAGCGGCTTTCGACGGTGGCCCGCCAGACGTGCGAGTTGCTGGAGCGGGACGCGTATCTGGGGGTGCCGGTCTACGCGGGCGCGGCCCACCGCGAGGTCATGCCCTCAGTCGAGCACCGCTCCCACAAGGGACTGAACAACCGGGCCGAGAACAGCCACCAGCCCACCCGGCAGCGTGAGCGGGCGATGAAGGGCTTCCGCTCCGCCGGCGCAGTGCAGCAGTTCCTGTCCGCGTTCAGCGGGATCTCACCCCATTTCCGGCCCCGCCGCCACCTGATGGCCGCACCCGACTACCGAGCCGATATGACCGTCCGCTTCACCATCTGGGAGCAGGTCACCGGAGTTGTCGGCCTGCCCACCACGGCCTGAGCAACAGAGCCAGAACCGGGCTTCACCACACCCCGACGCGCCGTCAGACACCCACACACCCAACAACATGACAACGCCCCTCCACACACTGCGGGAGTTCGAGCAGTTCTACAAGGCGCACCGGCCGCACCAGGGCATCGCGACCGCCCGCCCGCTGCACCCCCTGCCACCCCGATCACCGACCTGGACGCTATCGTCCACCTCGACGTACGACGACGCGACCGCTTCGGCGGCCTCCTCCATGAGTACCAGCATGCTGCGTGACCAGGCTGGATGAGGTTTCCGGCAAGGGCAACGCTGACCGTCGAGCCGGGCTAGGCCGAGGCCCTCTCCCAGGTCACGGACCAGTTCTCCGCCGCCCTGGGCGGCCGTGCGACGCTGCTGGCGGCCACCGGATGACCGCCACGATCACGTGTCCCACATGAGCCCGCAATGAACCGATTGACCTGCGAGGCTCCACAAAAGTAGAGTCTGTGTCATGGAAGACAAGTCGCTACGCGTGGACCCCGACACCCACGCTCGCATCACCCTCATGGCCCGTGAGCGCGGGATGTCCGCCAAGGAACTCGTCCGCGCCTATGCCCTCGGCGACCGCACCGCCGCAGAGCGCGAGGCCGACGCCGAAGCCACCCGCGGGCGCATCAAAGCCCGCACCGGCCTCACCGTGACCCCGGACATGGAGGGAGCCGCCCGCGGTCTCGTCGCGAGCATGAAGGCCGAGGCCGCCGCCGCGTGAAGTACCACATCGTCCTCGACGACACAGCGCTCGTCGCCCTGCATCAGGCTCACCCCTTCCTGAACGGGCTCCTCGTCGAAGCGTCCCGCAGCGACGAGATCGAACTCCACGTGCCCGCAGGCTGCCTCACACACGCGGAGACAGAGCGGCCTGGCATCGCTTCCTTCGCTCTCGAAGAGCCCTGGCTCACCGTCGACCCGCTCGACGGTGAGGCCTCGGCAGCCGTCGCCCCGCTCCTGGCCAAGGGAGTTCCCCTCACTATGGCGCATGCCGTGCACGCCGCCACCCCAGCCATGCACGGACTGATCACTATGGCGCCCGAACGTTACGAGGCGTGGCCGGCTGTGCAGGCCCGCCACCCCGACCGACCGCATCCCTCGGAGTGATTCATCAGGTGCCGAACCTCCGGAGGCAGGCGCCGTGCCGGCGGACCAAGGGGCTGGCGGACCAAGGGGCTGGCGGACCGGGGGAGCCGGACTCCACCCAGACTGTCCTGCCCGTCTCAGGCCCGCGGCAGCAGTGACCGTGCTGCCGCATCCTGCCGAACTGCTGGTGGCCGAGAGCCACCCGGGCACCGCCGCGCACACGGCGCTGCTGATCTGCTCGGTCCCGGCGGACCTGTAGGCAGGCGGCGGAGGCGGCGCTGGGCGGTCCGGCCAGGTCGGAGACGGCGGCGGGGGACGGGCTGAGAACTCCGCACCGCCTGCACGACCCTGCCGGGAAGAACGGCGGCAACAGCCGCAACGGCACCCGTGCGAAGACCGTCCTGACGGACGTCGGCCCGGTGGAGATAGCCGTGCCGCGCGACCGTGAAGGCTCGTTCGAGCCGAAGATCGTCAAGAAGCGGCAGAAGCGTCTGTCCGGCGTGGACGAGATGGTGATCTCGCTGTCCGCGAAGGGCTTGACGACCGGTGAGGTCCAGGCCCACCTCGCGGAGGTCTATGGCGCCGAGGTCTCCCGCCAGACGATCTCCACGATCACGGACAGCGATAGTGATACCCGGGTCCCCGGCGGTCGTGACTCGATCACTGACTGACGTCCTGCTGGACTGTCTTCGCCTTGGTCTGTCTGGCTTGCCGGGGACCGTCCCCGAGGCCCCGGCCGGGTGGATCATGACCTCATAGGAGCCTGGCCAGAGGCCCCGTCGCTGTCCTGTCTGCCCCGCCCGGCCGGAGCCACCTCCGGTCAGGAAGGCATCTCCAGCATGACAGGAACGGACACCGAGGCAGCCACTGAACCCGTGGTGATCGGCGGGGTGGACTCCCACGCCGACACCCTCCACGTCGCCGTGGTGACCGACCGCGGCGGCCAGCTCGCCGATGCCGAGTTCCCCACAACGGCCGCCGGATACACGGCTGCTCTCGCATTCGTGGCTGCTCACGGCGTTGTTGCCGCCATTGGCGTGGAAGGCACGTCTTCCTACGGGGCGGGGTTCACGTCGGGCGGGACTTGTTCGCGACCAGGTCCCAGTCACTGCCTACCGGCGTCCAACACGCCACCACGTCCTCGGGGGACCACTCCCGGCGCATGAAGATCGTACCCCTCCGCTCCGACTGCTCGTTCGGCCTAACGAAGTGGCCAGGCGCGAAGCAACGGGCGGTCAGAAGCGCGGCGGCTACTTTGCACCGTGGGTCAGAGATGGGAGACCCCGGGGCCGTAGAGGACGGCACGGATTCAACGTGGTGGATAGCAGGTCAAGGCAGCGCTCGTGCGTCTCGGCAAAGGCGAGGTAGGTGGCCCTGCGTGATTCCCTCAGGGCCCGCGTCTTTCGGTCCCGACCTGATGGCGAGCCGTGTTACGGCCCGGCAGAGCCACCGCGAGGCCCGTCCCCGCTCCGGTGCCGAGGGCTCCGACCGTGGCGCCGAGCAGAGCGGCGAGTCCTGAGCCCATCGCGTCACTGTGACGGACCGGCGACGGCCACGGGAGATGATGATCAGCCATCTGACGAGGGTAGTCCGAAGGTCGGTGCCTTCAGGGCTTCAAGATCATCCCATGGCCCCTTTCGCGCTTGCCTGGGTCATGCCCCTGGAGCGTACGGGCGCGGAACCCGGCAGATCAGCCGGACAGAGAAGTGCCCGCACGGCGCGGCACACGCACCCCTTCGATCCAAATGTTACTCACGGGTCACGTGTCGCCTGGTTCGCTGTTCGTTAACGGCACCCCACCTCGGCAGGGTTGCGCGCGGGGTCAACTGCAAACCGAGCTTGATCAACCAAGTACTTGAAGCTACAATCAATTTCGCCGCCACCGCTCATCGGACTCCGCTTCAACGCGCTCCGTAGGCCGAGGCTGCCCTGTGTCCAATTTCAAGAAAGGCTGACTTCGCATGCCAAGCTTCAAGACGGCTCGCCGCCGTGCAATCAAGGGCGTTGGCGCCCTCGCGCTTGCCGTGGCCGCAATGACCACGGCAACATCGACTGCCGTGGCAGCACCCGTTTCCGCAACTGGTTGCGAGTATCTGAATACGTGGTGGAGCGAGGCCCAGGTACAGGTCGACAATTGTCCCGGTACCGGGTCGAGTTGGGTCTGGTTGTACAATAACAACCCCGAGTCACGCTATAAGCTTGAGGTGTGGTACGACAATGGCTTTGACTATTTCGAGGTAAACCCCCGTCAGGCCGCTTCTCGTGTACATTACACGCAGGACGTTAAGGCCATCAAGATTATCTATCCTGGCGGCTTGTTCGGCCATTCGAGTTCCAAGTACATCCAAATCAAGTACTAAGCATTCGTGACGGATCGTCGGATTCTCCGGCGGTCCGTTTCGGCTCGTCGGGTCGGTGACGGCAGGGTGATGGCCCGACTGTCGCGTCGGGTGGGCGCCGGGTTCCACGGCTCCGGTGAACGGTTCGAGTTCGTCAGGACAGGCCGTGCTGCTGGGCAGCCAAGGTCCGGGAATACGTCGTGTCGCTGGATTGCGCCTGTGATCACATCTGTCCAGGGTCAGTGGCGGGTGAATCTCTGAATACTCAATAGATTACAGAGGACTGCCCGGTTGGCGACCCGATACATCAGCGTCGCCGTCGGGAGCATACCGACTCCTGTCGATGAATCAGCCCTGGCGCGCCTGCCCTCAAGGGGCCTGAAGGGGATCGGTGCATGAAGCCCCCGGTGTGCGTTGCACATACCCTTGTGGGGGCGGTGTTCGACCGAGGGAATGACCTCGTGGTGGGCCGCACCGCAGAAGTGGAGGTTGTCGGTGACGACCACCTGGGCCACCGCATCGGTCTTCTTCAGGAATGCGGAAGAACCGTCTGGCCGCCCGCCCGACGCCACGCGCCGGCCATCTGTCCCACGCAAAGGTTCGGACGCTCGTCGAACAAGCCATCGTCACCTTCAAGTCCTAGCGGCTCCTGCACAAGCTCCGCTGCTCGACGACCTGGATCACGAGCCTCGTCCAAGCCGTCCCCACCCTCCATCTCGTCAGCTCAGACTGAGGACGGAAAGGGCTCTGTGACAAATAATGACTCTCCGGGGTCACTGGCCGTCGGGGAAAGCTGCAATCGGAAGAAAGAAAGCGGCCCGCTGCAGATCATCCGACGCTGCGCAAGCTGTCGATTGAGCGAGGTAGCGATCCAGGGCAAACACCTTAGGTTCCCTTTTCATGACGAGGCTCTTCTTGTGGCATGCTACAGGAAAAGCCTCGTTTCATATTTTCTGGGTGTATCAGGGGGTAAACTGCAGTTTTCCTGCGTTCGTCTGCCCGCGGCAGTGTCAGTATTTCCTGTAAGGGCCGCGACCGAGGGAGCCCGGCGGCGGTAGCGGGGCTGGGGCACGCAGCGATCCGGGGTCACAGGCTCCGCGTCGAACGGGTGGGCCCTCACCTCGCCGCGGACGGCGAGCACATAGCCGATTCCCCGCTGGGCCAGGCCGGTCCGCAGATGAGCCTTGGTGCCGTAGGCGGCGTCGGCGACCACGAGCGGCGGGCTCATGCCCCAGTCGGCAAGAGTGTCGAGCATGTCCAGAGTCAGCCGCCACTTCTCGCGGTGACCGGCCTCGGGCCTCACGCCGCCGCGGACCGCGACACCCCACCGCTTGGGTCGCGCGTCTGTATGCTTGCCTTCCTCACATCGATTAGGCATGCACTCAATCTCCGGCGCGGCCTCGCAACTCCACGCCCTGGATTTCGTGACAGGTCCACTTCGTTTCTGTGGCATGATCTTGCTCGGCCCACTTATGCGGCAGCGTGATTCGGAGGCACCTCAGGGCCCCCTCCGACCCGCAGGCACCAGCAGATCAATCCGGGGAAGACGGCATGCCTCTGAGGCTATTCACTCGCAAACGCGCAGCAGACCGGTTCGAGGGGGCCAGCCCATACCCTCCCGTGCCGGACGGCGCGGGTATTCTGCAGTGCAGGATCCTTGATCCACTAGGTTCGCCTCTCGGAGGGGCCACGATCAGTGTGCGGGCAACACATCTGCCACACCAATTCGTCGGCACCAGCGACTCGTTCGGCCTGTTCATCGCCGCGATGCCGCCCGGGGAATACACGTTGCAAGTTTCCATGGAGGGGCTCGAGGCCGTCAGCCGTAAAGCGTTCGTCGCAGCTGGTGTGCCAAACCCCACGGAAGTATTCCAGTTGGTGTCGTCGGCCACCAAGGCCTTGCCCACGCCAGGCTATTGGGTCTTCGATCCACCGCACACCGCCATTCGTTTCATAGCTAAGCATGTAGGGATGGCCAACGTTCACGGCCGCTTCACCTCATTCAGCGGCAGCATTCACATAGCGGAGCACATGCCGGATTCTCAGGTGGAGGTCACCATCGAGGCGGCGAGCATCACGACGGGCAACCGAACCCGTGACCGCCACCTGTGTTCGGCTGATTTCCTGGACGTTCAGGCCTACCCTTACATTCACTTCGTCAGCAAGCGTTTCGTGCACCGCAGCGGCAACAGGTGGAGCACTCAAGGCTCTTTGACCATGCACGGCATTACGCGCTCGGTGGATCTGGACACCACATACCTGGGTGCTGTGAACGGCGGTTACGGTACCGAACTGCGCTGCGCTGCGCTGGCGACCGCTGAATTGCACCGAGAGGACTTCACCCTCGACTGGCGGTCTATGCTCGCGCGGGGCATCGCAATCGTTGGCCCGCGGATCAAGCTGGAAATCGACGTACAGGCAATGCACGACGTGCCTAACATTCCCACACCACCCCAGTAATCCTCCCGAATGTAATCAGCGGCTTCGCTGGCCATATGTCGGTGGCAGGGTCATTCGGTCAGCCACCGAGCCGGGCACTCTTGGTAGTCAGTGGCCCAGCGCACCTCGTGAAGCGAGGCGCTGTCGGCTCGTGCGGGCGGCGACCAGTTCCGCGTACACGGTGCTGGGGCAGCGCGGCCGCGGCCAGGCGCGCGGATCAACTCGACCCGTTCAGCGGCGCTTTGCAACAAAGACGCCGATGGCCTCGCGAGTCGCCTCGTGGGGCCATCGGCGATTCATGCCCCAAATCAGTGCGCGCGTGAGGCTGAGCTGAGTCTGCGTCGACGGCACCGACCGCGTGCCGCTCACCATGGCCTCCGACCTTGCGCAGTCGCCCGCGGTCTCCGTCCTGCACGGCCTCGGTCATACCAGGCAGCTACTGAGTCTCGGTCAGCGATGAGCAAACCCCGTTCAGGCCGCTGGTCCAGCCAGTCTGGCGCAACGCGCCGGCCACTGCGCCAGCGGGTCCGACATCGGTACCAGGACGAGCACTCAAGGACCGGGAACCGGTGCGCAGATGCTGCTCCAACGCTGGTTCTGTCGGAGCCGGCCCCCGGGGGGCGAACACTGGCAAATCCGCACGTGTCCTTCGGCGGCGGGCGATGGGCTTGCTCGCGGGTGCGTTCCGGCGCGCTCCGCGCGTTCGGCGCTGACGGCGCTGACGGCGACGTACTGGCGGTGGTGGCAATCGGGGACAGCCAGATTCATTTTTCGCAGTTGCAGGCATGTGTCATGCAGGTGGACGAGGTCGGGGCCGCCGCGTGAAGCGTCCTGGCTGCTCGGCTCCTCCCCGGAGTACCAATGCGGGTGGTGAGTTCGATGGCGGCCCACGCCGGGAGGTGTGAACCCGAGTCGTGCTGACGAACGCGGCCCAATACCCGGCCGTATGGGGTCAACTCGCCTTTCTGTCCTGGCAGTCGCGCCCATGTGTGTCGTTGATAATGGCTCGCATGGTTGACAACAACATGCCTCCGCGTAGACACGTACTAAAGGCAGGCGTCGCCGGCCTGAGTGCCTCCGCCCTTCCGCTGAGTGTCTCGGAGTCGGCACATGCCTCTGCCGTTTCCGCGCGTGCTGCCGAGGCTGCCGACAGCACGAGGCACCTTCGCTTCACCAGTGGGACCAATGCGTCCGTGGTTGTCTCACCCTCCGGCCTCGCGCTGATCGCCGAGGTTCAAGGCGTGCTGTGGTCGATACCTCGCACTGGTGGGACGGCGACAGCGCTGACGGCCCCGGAACTGGAGCCGACGCGCGTGGCATGGTCACCCGACGGCTCGCTGCTCGCCGTCTGCGGTTTCCAGGGCGGTGCTTTCCATGTGTGGACGATGCGTCCCGATGGGACCGGGCTGCGCCAGCTGACGTCCGGCCCGTGGGACGACCGGGGGGTGGCATGGTCACCCGATGGTTCTCTGATCGCCTTCAGCTCGGAGCGGGGCGGGGATCCGGTAGCTGGTAGTTCGTACAAGATCTGGACGGTGAACATTCGCTCCGGTGAGCTGAAGCAGCTCACCGACGAGGCTGGCTCGGAGGACTTCGACCCTGCCTGGCATCCCGATGGCACGCGGCTGGTCTTCGTCAGGAGCAGATCGGACGGCGGGCGCGCGCTGGCGTCCGTTCCGGCCGGCGGCGGAGCCGTCACAGTGGAACGCACTGTGGACGCGGGTACGCTCGTAGGCCCTGCGGTCGGTGCGGACGGCCGGGTGGCCTACGTGTACCTCGGACAGGTCGGCCCGTCCACGCACGCGGCCGGCTCTACGCTTATGGTCGATGGCGAGCCGGTCACACATGACGAGGACGTGTCTCCCCACCCGCCCTCATGGAGCGCGGACGGAGAACTCTTCTACGTGGCCGACGGGCAGGTGCGAATGCGACGTCCCGGAGCAACGGGCGCACCGTCCGCCGTGGAGCAGGTTCCGTTCACGGCAACGCTCAGCGTCCCGCGCCCTGTCTACACCAGGAAGCGGTACGACTTCGACTCGACAGCCACCCGGCCGGTTCGCGGTGTACACCTCCCGAGCCTCTCCCCAGACGGGCAATCTGTCGCGTTCACCGCTCTCAACGCTCTGTGGGTGATGCCGATCGGTGGTCGTCCGCGCAAGCTGGTGCAGTCGAACGCGTACGGATATGTGCAGATGCCCTCCTGGGCGCCCGACGGACGCAGCGTGCTGTATTCGTACGAGGGTGGACCGGACGGCAACGGGCTCATCAGCGTGCACCGGTACTGGCTCAACGACGGCCGCGACGAGGTGCTGGCGACCGGTGGTCGCCTCAACCCGGTTCTCTCCGCGGACGGCACCAGACTCGCGTGCCAGGACTCCACAGGCAACCTCGTCGTCAAGGAGCTCGCCACGGGGACCGAGAGGCTCCTTGTCGCACCGCTCGGTGGCAACGGCCTGCCCGGATGTCCGAGCTGGTCGCCCGACGGCCGGTACATCGCCTTCTGTGACCGCAACCGGCTCAATCAGCGCTTCCGCGAGGGGTACAACGTCGTTCGCGTCGTCGACACCGGCACCGGACGGTGGACCGCGCATCAGCCCATGCCGCACGCATCGCTGTCCGACCGGGGGAACGCCGGTCCTGTCTGGGCGCCGGACGGTTCGGCGATGGCATTCATCATGGAGTCCGCTCTGTGGGTCATGCCGGTGCACGCCGACGGCACCCCGGCGGGCGGCGCGAGCCGTCTGACGGACGAGGCAGCCGACCATCCTTCCTGGTCAGGAGACTCGCGCACTCTTCTCTACGAGTCCAGTGGCACGCTCCGTCTCATCAACCGCGACGGCTCCAATCCCCGCACCGTTCCTGTGCCTCTGGGATACAGTCGCCGCCTGCCATCCCGGACCGGCGTCACAAGGGTGCACGCGGGACGGCTGTGGGACGGGACCAGCGACACGGTCGAACGAGACGTCGACATCGTCATCCAGGCCAATCGCATCGTCGCCGTGGAACCTCACCGCTCGGCGGGCGCGCCCGGCGACAAGCTGATTGATGCCTCCGAACACACCGTCCTTCCGGGCCTGTGGGACGCTCACACCCATCCATGGCAGTACACCTACGGTGGCCGGCAAAGCAGTCTCATGCTCGCCTACGGCATCACGTCCAATGCCTCATTGGGCGGCTTCGCCCACGAGGCGGTCCGGATTCGCGAATCCGTCGCGGCGGACACCATGGCCGGACCACGCCTGTTCGCCACAGGTGAGTTGATCGACGGCAGCCGGGTCAGCTACAGCATGGGGCGAGCGCATCAGACACGCGACGGTGTCCGGCGCTCCTTGGACAGGGCGGTCGCCCTTGACTACGACTTCGTCAAGACCTACGTACGCGCCCCCGCCCGTACCATGCAAGAAGCAGCCCGCACCGCCCACGAGGAGCTCGGCGTGCTGTCAGGAAGCCACTTCCTGTCGCCGGGAGCCGGTGTCGGGCAGGACCTCACCACTCATCTGAAGGCTACGCAGCGCTCCGAGTACGGACGTGCGTACTCGGCCACTGGACGGTCCTTCCAAGACGTCGTGGAAACCTATCGAGGAGGTGACTTCAAACTCATCATCACGCCGTTCACGGCCCTCTACCTGCTCGGTGCCGATCCGTCACTGGCGAAGGACCCCAGGGTCACCACCCTCATGCCGCCTTGGGACGCTGCGTTCGTGAACGCCTACGCAGCGATCCCGCCGAGCGAGGAGGCCCTGCGGGGCATCGCTGAGGAAATGGCCTTCTACCGGCGTCTCCTCGCCGACGGCGGCACGCTCGCGCTCGGCACCGACGCGCCGCTGACACCCATCGGCCTGCACCTTCACCTCAGCCTCCGCGCCCTGCACTCCAACGGCCTGTCCACCGCGCAAGTACTGCGCTCGGCCACCTCGGTCCCCGCCCGGCTCTTCGGCGCCGAGGACGACCTCGGAACCCTGGAGCCGGGCAAGTTGGCCGACCTGGTGGCCGTCGACGGCAATCCCTTCGACGACTTCGACGACCTCGTCCGCACTTCCTGGGTCATGCGCGACGGCATCGTCCGCCGTCAGGCAGACCTGGTCGCGGCATTCGCACCGCCCGCAACCATGGAATCCGCGGCGGGTCACGTCGATTGGCTTGACGTGAGCCGGCGACTGCGCCAGGAACCGTGCTGCTCCTTGCACGCGTTCACTCACTGACCGCCAGGGTGCGGTGGGGGTCACACACTCCCACCGCACCCTTCCGGGAGTGCGCTGTCTCAGCCGTCCACCGCAAGTGCCTTCATCGGGCTCACCCGTGCCGCGCGGCGTGCCGGAAGGGCGCCCGCGACAACGGTGAGTGGGTCAAGGCAAGGACCAGGCCGAGCAGATGAAAGGCGGGGACCGATCGGAATCCCGAAGGCACCGGCTTTGAGGATGAGCCAGGCGTACGGGATGGCGAGCAGCAGGCCCATCACGGCGCCGACCGCGCCGTGCAGGGCGGCCTCCAAGGTGCCGGTCGCCGGCGCCTCCGCCTGGCCGCGGCCGTTGGTAGCCGTGACTGGCGGGCTGCGTCTCCCAAGCGTTGCGGAACACCTCCGCCGAGTTGCTCAGCAGCGCGTCAGGACCGTGGGTCCGTCCGCCGTCCGCCGCTCGATCGGCACGTTGACCGTGAGCGGCATCTCCTGCTGAACGTATCTGTGGACCGTGTCGACGAGGCTCCCGATGTGGACACGACATCCTGTTCACCCGGCGAATGGCCGCCCTCATCCAGTCTCGGCTGACACCTCGGACCGCTCACGAGGCTATGGTCACTGCTCGCCGCTACGGCGGAACCGCTGCCGCGGCAGTCAAAATCGCTTATCTCGCGGTGAACGAGGACGCCGTGCGCTCTACGGCCATCGAGATCGCCGAGGGCCAGGCGAGCAAGGCGGGCGGCACCCTCGGGACTGTCAAGGAGCGCATGTACGCGCCGGCCCTGGCAGCGCTGACCGACACCGTCCGCGAGTACTCCTGAGCCGCTCGTCACGTGGCGAGTGCCTATGTCGTCGTTTGGCCATGGGGACGAACGGCCACCGCCTCGATCTCGAAGAGCATTCCGGGCAGAGCGAGCGACGCCACCCCGCAGAGCGTCTGTGCGGGGAGCCGCTCCCCGAACGCCGCGTGCATCGCCTGGCCGAGAATCGCAAGTTTGCCGAGGTCGTGGTCGACGACATAGGAACCCAGCTGAACCACGTGCTCGAGGCCGAGCCCGGCCCCCTCGAGAGCGTGCCGCAGGTTGGTGAGGGACAGGTCGACCTGTGCAGCGAAGTCGCCGGGCACCGCGGCCCCGGTGCTGTCAGAGGCGTATTGGCCCGCGATGAAGACGAGTTCACCGGGGGCGGAGACGGCATGGCTGTAGCCCAACGGGGTGGGGTCGTGCAGCGTGGCCGGGTTGGTGATGACGCGCTGGTCGCTGGTCACTGGGAGTCCTCTCCATGCAATGGAGTTCGGTGCTGTGGGCCGAGGCAAGCGTGTACTGACGCCTTCACAGTGTGCTGTCGCTGCTCCGCTGCCGTCGCCGCTGTCCTCATCGTCCCCCGGTGCAGGCGCCGCGCCAAGAAACCGGCCCGCTGGGCGCGGCGGACCGGGCCCCGAACTGGCGGATGCCGGCAAGCATGAATCTCAAAGGCGAGCTGCTGGTGTGCTGGGCCCATCCTTGGCCTGCCCGATTCGGCCCTTACCGTGCGTGCCGCCGGGCGCACGTGTGGCGGACATCTGACATGGCCAGACGCGTCAGGCCGACCTATGGCGCTACACCGACCCCACCCGGTAGACGGTGGCTCGGCGACGGTCGTGACGAAGCCGGCCGTCATATGTGACTCGAGGGGTGGGAACAGGCAATGAGACGCAGACCCAGAGCGGCGGCCGTCGCAGCGGCGGCCGCGGTGACGATGCTGGTCACCTTGGTACCGGCCGTGGCCGGCACCGAGGCGGGACCTCGCACCGGTCCCGGTGCCGACCGTTCGGTGGGGCCACGGGCAGCCATGCCGGGGCAGCGCGTGATCACGCTGATCAGCGGCGATCGCTTCGCGTTCACGGGAAGCGCGGGCGCTCTTGAGGTCGCAGGGGTCACTCCGGCAAGAGGACGCGAGCACATCGCGTTCACCCGCATCAGGGCCGACGGCCATGAGTATGTGATCCCGGTCGACGCGACCGAGGCACTGGGCTCCGGCCGACTCGACCGGCAGTTCTTCGACATCACCGCGCTCGTCGCGCAAGGGCTGTATGACACTGCCCGCGCCGACATCCCGCCTATTGTGACGGCGGAGGCGGGACCTGCCCTGCGCAGTTCGACGCAACGGGAGGCGTTCTCCTCGCTCGGACTGACGGCGCACACGGTACGCAAGTCCGAGACGGCGACGGCCTGGCGCGGCTTCCTGGCCGCTGCGGACGGCGCGTCGCGCACCGCCGGGCGCTACAAGCTGTGGCTGGACGCCAAGGTGAAGGCGAGCCTGGACCGCTCCGTCGCCATGACCGGCGCACCCTCAGCCTGGGGCAAGGGCCTCGACGGCAAGGGCGTCAAGGTCGCAGTGCTCGACAGCGGCTACGACCTGAATCACCCTGACCTGAAGAACAGAATCAGCGCCGAGAGGAACTTCACCTGGGACGAGAGCGTCGCCGACCTGAACGGGCACGGCACGCACGTGGCGTCGGGAGTGTTCAATGATCGGCGGATCCGATGATCAAGGAGACGCCAGATGAGCGACACGACCATCGAGCAGATACCGGGTGGCGAGCCGGCGGCGGCCGTGGCGGCGAGTGACGAGCAGTTGGTTGCGATGCTCGTGGATCGGGCCCGGTCGGAGGGCCTGCAGCTGACCGGGGAGGGTGGGCTGCTCCAGCAGTTGACCAAGCGGGTGCTGGAGTCCGCCCTGGAGGGCGAGATCACCGATCACCTCGGATATGAGAAGCATGACGCCGAGGGCCGGGGCAGCGGCAACAGCCGCAACGGGACCCGGGCGAAGACGGTGCTGACTGATGTCGGCCCGGTCGAGGTCAA
>NZ_JBIDCW010000046.1:0-22351 GCF_043204795.1 Streptomyces sp. NPDC047706
GCTCCACACGCCGGTGCGCCTCGGACAGCATGGCGTACGTCTTGCCCACACCCGGTGCCGCACCGAGATAGATCCGAAGCTTGCCGCGTGCCATGTTCATCCTTCGAAGCGGTAACCCATGCCGGGTTCGGTGACGAGGTAGCGGGGGTGCGCGGGGTCCGCTTCCAGCGTGCGGCCCAGTTGTGCCATGTAGACGCGCAGGTAGTTGGCCTTGTTGCTCCGGGAAACCCCCCCAGACCTGGAGCAGGTGCTTCTGCGTCACGAGCCGCCCCGGATTGGTCACCAGGTGACATGGTCGTCGGCCCCCGCGTCCAGGGCGGCGGCCTTCTCGACGGACGCCCGGCGGGCCGAGAGCACCAGGATCGGCACGCGGATCCAGCCCCGCAGCGCCCTGATGACGTCGACGCCGTCCATGTCGGGCAGCCCGAGGTCGAGCACGACGGCGTCGGGCGGGCGGGCCGCGGCCAGCCGCAGGGCGGTGGTGCCGTCGGGGGCGGGGTCCACCTCGTAGCGGCGTGCCTGCATGTTGATCACCAGCGCCCGGACGAGTTGGGAGTCGTCCTCCACCACGAGCACCCGGGTCATGGGCGTCTGCCTTTCCGGTCGGAGGTGGGGCGGTGCGGGCCGGTCCCGTCGGCTCCAGGACGGCGGGAGCCGGCGGGACCGGGGTGCCGTCCGGTCCCGCCGGCTCCCGCCGGGGCCGGACGACGCCGTCAGCTCTTCGCCATGAGTGCCTTGAGCGCGATGTTGAGTTGGAGGACGTTCACCCGGGGCTCGCCCACGAAGCCCAGGGTGCGGCCTTCGGTGTTCGCGCCGACGAGCTTGCGGACCTGGCCGACCGGCAGACCGTTCTTCTCGGCGACCCGGTGGACCTGGATGTCCGCGTACTCCGGGGAGATGTTCGGATCCAGTCCGGAGCCGGACGAGGTCACCGCGTCGGCGGGCACCTCGGAGGGCTTGACCTTGTAGCCGGCGGTCGAGTTGTCCCTGACCACGGCTGCCTTGGCGTCCTTCACCCACTGGATGAGCTCTTCGTTGTCGCCGGACCGGTTGGTCGCGCCGGACAGGATGAGCGAGTACTGGGTGTTGACGCTGTTGGTGCCGAGGCCGTTCTGCGGGCGGCCCTGGAACCACTTCAGGTCGGGCTCCGGGGTCTGCTGGCCCTTCTTCAGCGGCAGGTTGTACGCCTGTCCGATGAGCGACGAGCCGACGACCCTGCCGTCGGACGTGACCTCCGAGCCGTTGGCCTTGTCGCGGAACAGCGCCTGCGCCACGCCCGTGACGGCCAGCGGATAGAGGATGCCGGTGAGCACGGTCAGCACCAGGAGCGCCCGCAGGCCCGCACCCAGCAACCGGCCGGTGTTCACGAGGGAGTTGTTCATGGTCCTTCACCCGATCCCGGGGATCAGCGAGATGAGCATGTCGATGAGCTTGATGCCGATGAACGGGGCTATCAGCCCGCCCAGGCCGTAGACAGCGAGGTTGCGGCGGAGCATCCGGTCCGCGCTCAACGGCCGGTAGCGCACACCCCGCAGGGCCAGCGGCACCAGCGCGATGATGATCAGCGCGTTGAAGACGACGGCCGACAGGATCGCGGAGTCCGGCGAGGACAACTGCATGACGTTGAGCTTGTCCAGGCCCGGGTGGACCGCCGCGAACAGTGCCGGGATGATCGCGAAGTACTTCGCGACGTCGTTGGCGATGGAGAACGTGGTCAGCGCACCGCGGGTGATCAGCAGCTGCTTGCCGATCTCGACGATCTCGATGAGCTTGGTCGGGTTCGAGTCGAGGTCGACCATGTTGCCGGCCTCCTTGGCGGCCGACGTACCCGTGTTCATGGCCACGCCGACGTCGGCCTGCGCGAGCGCCGGGGCGTCGTTCGTGCCGTCACCCGTCATCGCGACCAGCTTGCCGCCGGCCTGCTCCCGCTTGATCAGCGCCATCTTGTCCTCGGGAGTCGCCTCCGCGAGGAAGTCGTCGACGCCCGCCTCCTCGGCGATCGCCTTGGCGGTGAGCGGGTTGTCACCGGTGATCATGACGGTCCTGATGCCCATGCGGCGCAGTTCGCCGAACCGCTCGCGCATGCCGTCCTTGACGACGTCCTTGAGGTGGATGACGCCCAGGATCCGCGCCCCGGCGCCGTCCTCGACGGCGACCAGCAGCGGCGTACCGCCGGCCTCGGAGATCCGGCCGGCGAGCGTGTCCGCGTCCGCTGCGACCTCGCCGCCGCGCTCCTGCACCCAGGCGATCACCGAACCGGCCGCGCCCTTGCGGATCCTGCGTCCGTCGACGTCCACACCGGACATCCGGGTCTGGGCGGTGAACCCGATCCACTCGGCACCGGCCAGCTCACCCTGCTCCCGCTCCCGCAGGCCGTACTTCTCCTTCGCCAGGACGACGACGGAACGGCCCTCGGGGGTCTCGTCGGCCAGCGACGACAGCTGGGCCGCGTCCGCGACCGCGGCCTCGGTGGTGCCACGCACCGGGACGAACTCCGACGCACACCGGTTGCCCAGCGTGATGGTGCCGGTCTTGTCGAGCAGCAGCGTGGAGACGTCGCCGGCGGCCTCGACCGCACGGCCCGACATGGCGAGCACGTTGCGCTGCACCAGCCGGTCCATGCCGGCGATGCCGATCGCGGACAGCAGGGCGCCGATGGTGGTCGGTATGAGACAGACCAGCAGGGCGACCAGCACGACCGTGGTCAGCCGGGTGCCGGCGTAGGCCGCGAACGGCGGCAGGGTCGCCACCGCCAGCAGGAAGACGATCGTCAGTGAGGCGAGCAGGATGTTCAGCGCGATCTCGTTCGGCGTCTTCTGCCGTGCGGCGCCCTCGACCAGGCCGATCATCCGGTCGATGAAGGTCTCGCCCGGCCTGGTCGTGATCCTGACGACGATCCGGTCGGACAGCACCTTCGTACCGCCGGTGACCGCGCTGCGGTCGCCACCGGACTCCCGGATGACCGGCGCCGACTCACCGGTGATGGCCGACTCGTCGACCGAGGCGACACCTTCGACGACGTCCCCGTCGCCGGGGATGATGTCGCCGGCCTCGCAGACGACCAGGTCGCCGATCCGCAGCTCGGTGCCGGGGACCACGCTGCCGTCGACCTTGCGCGCCACGGAGTCCGTCTTGGCCTTGCGCAGGGTGTCGGCCTGGGCCTTGCCACGGCCCTCGGCG
Source organism: Streptomyces sp. NPDC047706 (assembly GCF_043204795.1). Taxonomy (NCBI): domain Bacteria; kingdom Bacillati; phylum Actinomycetota; class Actinomycetes; order Kitasatosporales; family Streptomycetaceae; genus Streptomyces; species Streptomyces sp. NPDC047706. The sequence continues at coordinate 3,181 of NZ_JBIDCW010000046.1, forward strand.
ACGGCCTCCGCGAGGTTCGCGAAGACGACGGTCAGCCACAGCCAGGCGCTGATGGTCCAGCCGAACCAGTCGCCCGGGTCCGTGACGGCGAAGACGGTGGTCAGGACGGACCCGATCCACACCACGAACATCACGGGAGACTTGATCATCACCCGCGGGTCGAGCTTGCGGAAGGCGTCCGGCAGCGACCTGAGCAGCTGCTTGGGGTCGAAGAGGCCCGCGCCGACACGGCCCTCGGGGGTCTTGTGCCCGGTGGGTACGTCGCTGTGCGGCGCCCGGGCCGGAGTGAGCGTGGACATGGAGTCCTCTTGGTTCGCTGTACGAGCTGTACGGGTGGTCATCACGCCAGCCCCTCGGCCAGCGGCCCGAGCGCGAGGGCCGGGAAGTAGGTGAGGCCGGTAATGATCAGTATCGCGCCCACCAGCAGGCCGGTGAACAGCGGCTTCTCGGTGCGCAGGGTGCCCGCGGTGACCGGCACCGGCTTCTGCTCGCCGAGCGAGCCGGCGAGGGCCAGGACGAACACGATCGGCACGAAGCGGCCGAGCAGCATCGCGATGCCGAGCGTGGTGTTGAACCACTGGGTGTCCGCGTCGAGGCCGGCGAACGCCGAGCCGTTGTTGTTCGCGGCGGAGGTGTAGGCGTACAGGATCTCGGAGAATCCGTGCGCGCTGCTGTTCGTCATCGAGTTGCCCGGGGTCGGCAGCGCCATCGCGAAGGCGCTGAGGACGAGGACGAGGGCCGGGGTGACGAGGATGTAGCAGGCCGCGAGCTTGATCTCGCGGGTGCCGATCCTCTTGCCCAGGTACTCGGGCGTGCGACCGACCATCAGACCGGCGATGAACACCGCGATGATCGCCATGATCAGGATGCCGTGGAGACCGGAGCCGACACCGCCGGGCGCGATCTCGCCCAGCATCATGCCGAGCATGGTGATGCCGCCGCCGAGGCCGGTGAACGAGGAGTGGAGGGAGTCCACGGCTCCGGTGGAGGTGAAGGTGGTCGACACCGCGAAGATGGACGAGCCGCCGATGCCGAAGCGGACCTCCTTGCCCTCCAGCGCACCGTTCGCCAGCTCGAAGGCCGGGCCGTGGTGGCTGAACTCGGTCCACATCATCAGGGCGACGAAGCTCAGCCAGATGGTGCCCATCGTGGCGAGGATCGCGTACCCCTGCTTCACCGAGCCGACCATCACGCCGAAGGTGCGGGTCAGCGTGAACGGGATCAACAGGATCAGGAAGATCTCGAACAGGTTGGTGAACGGCGTCGGGTTCTCGAATGGGTGCGCGGAGTTGGCGTTGAAGTAGCCGCCGCCGTTGGTGCCCAGCTCCTTGATGGCCTCCTGCGAGGCGACCGCACCACCGTTCCACTGCTGCGAGCCACCCATGAACTGCCCGACGTCGTGGATGCCGGAGAAGTTCTGGATGACGCCGGCGGAGACCAGCACGATCGCGGCGACGAACGCCAGCGGGAGAAGGATGCGGGTCACACCGCGCACCATGTCCGACCAGAAGTTGCCGAGTTCACCGCTTCGGGACCGTGCGAACCCCCGGACGAGCGCCACCGCGACGGCCATGCCGACCGCGGCCGAGACGAAGTTCTGCACCGCCAGACCGGCGGTCTGCACGACGTGGCCCATGGCCTGTTCGCCGTAGTACGACTGCCAGTTGGTGTTGGTGACGAAGGACACGGCGGTGTTGAACGCCTGGTCCGGGTCGATCGCGGCGAAGCCGAGCGAGCCGGGCAGCACGCCCTGGAGCCGCTGGAGCAGGTACAGGAAGAGGACACCGGCCGCCGAGAACGCGAGGACGCCGCGCAGATAGGCGGTCCAACGCATCTCGGTGTCGGGGTTGGCGCCGATGCCCTTGTAGACCCACCGCTCGACACGCCAGTGCCGGTCGGAGGAGTAGACCTTGGCCATGTAGGTGCCGAGGGGGACGTGGACGACCGCCAGCGCGCCGATGAGGGCGATCAGCTGGAGGACGCCGGCGAGTACGGGACCCATGCGGTGCTCAGAACCTCTCCGGGAAGATCAGGGCGAGGACGAGATAGCCCAGCAGGGCGACGGCCACGACCAGGCCGACCATGTTCTCGGCGTTCACAGCTTCGTCACCCCCTTGGCGACGAGGGCCACCAGCGCGAAGAGCGCGATCGTGGTGACGACGAAGGCCAGATCGGCCATCGTGAGCTCCTGGTGTCGAGGTTCGCTTTTTGACAGGGACGATGAGAGGAAAGCGCGTCTCTGGCCGGTTTCTGCCGTCGTTGACGGGTCCCTTACGGGGCACTGCGCGGCTTTGACGGGACCCATACGGGTCGTACGCCCGCGGGCGCCACATCAACGGGAATCGGCGGTGCGCACCAGTACGTGGTCCCGGGCGGGAAAGACCGCCGCCACCAGGCTGGTCCGCGGTCCCAGGTGCCGCCCGGCGACGGCGTACGAACCACCGCCGTCCGGGAAGGCCGCGATCACCTGCCGGTACGAGGCGACCAGCACCGCCGGCAGGCCGGCGTGACCGGGAGGGTGAAGCCGAGGCCGCGGGCACCGGCGACGGGCACCGATCGCCTCGGGCCCGTAGGCCACCGACGCCATGGGTCCCGCGACAGCGCGGCCACGCAGGTGACGTTCGGCGCCGGACGGCGCGGCACCGGGTGCGGCGGTCAGTACGGACAGGGGGCGCTCCTGCGTGCGGCATGGAAGACCGCGCGGGGCGTGCCTCAGGTTCCGTGCCTGTCCGGCCGTCCGGCCGTCCCACGCGGGCTCCAGCAACTCCTCGCGCGGAACCGGCCTATCGTGACGGTGCTTTGACACGGGCCCGGGGCGAGGGTGCCGCCGCCCCGGACACCGGGCTGAAAAGGCGTGATCCACCGAGGACGCGTGATGAGGGGGCGTCAGGAAACAGCCTGGCGCCCGTCAGAGTCCCGTCAAGCGGGGCCGCCCGGCGCAGGACCGTCCTTGGCGTCGACGGTCGCGCTCGCTGCTGCGCACCCGGGCCGTGCGTACCGACCTGCTGGTGTCGGTGCGCTGCCCGGACGGCGTCGCCCAGCGGCTGGTGCTGCGTGACGCGTTCGGCGAGCGCGTCGAACTCGACCCACAGGTCCTCGTCAACAACCCCGAGCTGTGGCGCCGCCTCGACGAGGACGCACATCGGTCCCGGGCCTGCGGGTCGCTGCTGTGCGGAGCGACGGCGCTGCGGCGGCTGTCGGAGCGGATCGACCGCGAGACCGCCGGCATCGTCTTCAAGCTCTCGGGACTGGAGTAGGCGGGCGTCACGTCCCACACGCTGGCGCGCCGGCGCCTCCCCGCCACGGCAGGGAGCCGGCGAACGCCGTGCGCCCGCTCGGGAACCGGCGCGAGGCGTCCGTCCTCCGTACGGCACAGCCCGCCCGAACTCGCTTCCACCACCGCTCTCTTGACGCGCCGCGCGCTTCACCACCCACGGGGCGGGCGGCCACCAGGGCCCGCATGCCCCGCCCGCCCTCCGGCCGAAGCCGGCCCTGGCACCAGGTGATGTGCCTGACCGGCGTCGAGCACTTCTGCGCTCCCGGCTACCGACCCGGCATCGCAGCTCTCGCCGCCGGTCTGCTCTCACCCGTCGCGACCGTGGTGCCGGTGTTGACCGGCTCGCGCCGGGCCGTGCGCGGGTTCCGGGCGTCGATCTCGCGCCCTGCGCCTCACCGCCGCCACCAGCCCCGTCGTGCCGAGCGCGTCAGCACCCGCCCGTGGCTGAGCCGGCCGCACACCTCCACGCGCAGCACCACCGGCACGTCGGGCAGGGCCGGCCCTTTGGTCTTGATCTGCGCGTAGTGGGTGACCAGGGAGGACGGTGTCCACCACGACCCCCGGCCGTGTCACCAGCCGCAGTGTGCCGCCCTCCATGTCGAGTTCGACGCGCAGAGCGCCGTCCGAGATCACCGCGTGGGTGAAGTCGAGCGTCACATCTCCCCAGGACGACTCGATCTCCAGCAGCCGTGGCACGGCCCACTCGCCCTCCCGCACCACGCAGCCGCCCTCCTGCTGGATGCGCACGAGGTCCTTCGCCTCGGTCACGACGGGCAGGGCACGGTGAGCACGGCCAGCTCCCCCATCGTCCGCGCGGTCAGCGCGGCCTCCACCCGCTCCTCGAGATCGTCAGTGCTCAGCCGCCCGTCCCCCGCCGCGGCGGCCCGCACGTCGGCCACCCGGTCCCGGTCCGCATGCGAGGCCCTCACCTCGGACGACGCGCCCCCACGTGACACTTCGGCCGACACCCTCACCCCGATCGCCTCTCGATGATCCCGCCAGCAACCAACGCCCTATCGCGTCATACCCGTGGGCCAACCCCCCACCCACCAGCCGGGGCCACCGTCCTATCGTGACCGGCATGCACTCCTACACGATCGGCCAGGCCGCACGGCTCCTCGGCGTGAGCCCCGACACCGCGCGCCGCTGGGCCGACGCCGGCCGGGTGGCCACGCACCGCGACGAGAGCGGTCGGCGCCTCATCGACGGCCGGGACCTGGCCGCGTTCTCGGTCGAGCTCGCCAGGACGGGCAGCGGCGAGGAGGAGGCTCCCTACACCTCGGCCCGCAACGCCTTCCCCGGCATCGTGACCGCGATCAAGCTCGGCGACGTCGCCGCCCAGGTCGAGATCCAGGCCGGCCCGCACCGCCTCGTCTCCCTCCTGACCCGCGAGGCCGTCGAGGAACTGGGTCTGGAGGTCGGCATGGAGGCGACGGCTCGCGTGAAGTCGACAAACGTACACATCGACCGCCTCTGATCACCCGTACGGCTCTTCGGCCCAACGCGACGAGGGCCCCCGAAGGGAGCCCTCGTCGCCCGGTCCCTCGGCCACCTGCCTCCGCGGCCTCGGTCCTCAGTCCTCGTACGCGTCCAGCGGCGGGCAGGAGCACACCAGGTTCCGATCGCCGAACGCCTGGTCGATGCGGCGCACCGGCGGCCAGTACTTGTCGGCGACCGACACCCCGGCCGGGAAGACGGCCTCGTCCCGCGGGTACGCGTGACCCCACTCGCCGCCCAGCATCCCGGCGGTGTGCGGAGCGTTCCGCAGCGGATTGTCATCCGTCGGCCACTCACCGGCGCCGACCTTCTCGATCTCCGCGCGAATGGCGATCATCGCCTCGCAGAACCGGTCGAGCTCGGTCAGGTCCTCGGACTCGGTCGGCTCGATCATCAGCGTCCCGGCCACCGGGAACGACATCGTCGGCGCGTGGAACCCGTAGTCGATCAGCCGCTTGGCCACGTCGTCGACGCTCACGCCCGTCGCCTTGGTCAACGGCCGCAGATCGATGATGCACTCGTGCGCGACCAGCCCGCCAGGGCCGTTGTACAGCACCGGGTAGTGCGGCTCGAGCCGCTTGGCGATGTAGTTCGCGCTCAGCACGGCCACCTGCGTGGCCCGCTTCAGGCCCTCGCCACCCATGAGCCGCACATAGGCCCACGAGATCGGCAGAATCCCCGCCGAACCCCACGGCGCGGCCGAGATCGGCCCGACACCGGTCCGAGGCCCGGCCGCCGGCTGCAGCGGGTGGTTCGGCAGATACGGCGCCAGGTGCGACCGTACGGCCACGGGACCGACGCCCGGCCCACCGCCGCCGTGCGGGATGCAGAACGTCTTGTGCAGGTTGAGGTGGGACACGTCGCCGCCGAAGTGCCCCGGCTTCGCGAGCCCGACCAGCGCGTTGAGGTTGGCCCCGTCGACGTAGACCTGGCCACCGGCGTCGTGCACCTGGGCGCAGATGTCCGCGACGTGCTCCTCGAACACACCGTGCGTGGACGGGTAGGTGATCATCAGCACCGACAGCTCGTCGCGGTACTGCTCGATCTTCGCACGCAGGTCCTGGACGTCGATCTCGCCGTCCTCGGCGGTCTTGACGACGACGACCTTCATGCCCGCCATGACGGCGCTCGCGGCGTTCGTACCGTGCGCCGACGACGGGATCAGGCACACGGTGCGCTGCTCGTCGCCGTTCGCCCGGTGGTACCCGCGCACGGCGAGCAGCCCGGCCAGCTCACCCTGCGAGCCGGCGTTCGGCTGCAGGGAAACCTTGTCGTACCCGGTGACCTCGGCGAGGCGATCCTCCAGCTCATGGATGAGCGTCAGGTAACCCTCCGCCTGCTCGGCCGGCGCGAACGGGTGCAGCTGCCCGAACTCCGGCCAGGTGACCGGCTCCATCTCCGTGGTCGCGTTGAGCTTCATGGTGCAGGAACCCAGCGGGATCATGCCCCGGTCGAGCGCGTAGTCGCGGTCGGCGAGCCGGCGCAGGTAACGCAGCATCGCGGTCTCGGAGCGGTGCTGCTGGAAGACCGGGTGCCCGAGGTAGGCGTCGGTGCGCAGCAGCCCGCCGGGCAGCGCGTCCTCCGTGACGCCGTCCAGCGCCTCGATGTCCCCCTCGACACCGAACGCGGCCCACACGGCCTCCAGCCGGTCCCGCGTGGTGGTCTCGTCGCAGGCCAGGGAGACGTGGTCGGCGTCGATCCGCCACAGGTTGACGCCGTTCTCACGCGCGGCGGCGGTGACCTCGGCAGCCCGGCCCGGCACCCGCGCGGTGACGGTGTCGAAGTAGGCGCCGTGCACGATCTCGACACCGCCGTCACGAAGGCCGGCGGCGAGGATCGCGGCGTACCGGTGGGTGCGCCGCGCGATGCTCTTCAGGCCCTCGGGCCCGTGGTAGACGGCGTACATCCCGGCCATCACGGCGAGCAGCACCTGCGCGGTGCAGATGTTGCTGGTCGCCTTCTCACGGCGGATGTGCTGCTCACGCGTCTGGAGCGCCAGACGGTACGCCTTGTTCCCGTCGGCGTCGACGGAGACGCCCACGAGCCGCCCGGGCAGGCTGCGCGCGAACTTCTCCTGCACCGCCATGTAGCCCGCGTGCGGCCCGCCGAAGCCCATCGGCACACCGAAGCGCTGCGTCGTACCGACCGCGATGTCCGCCCCCAGCTCACCGGGTGACTTCAGCAGTGTCAGCGCCAGCAGGTCGGCGGCGACGGTGACCAGCGCGCCCAGCCCGTGCGCCTGGTCGATGACCGGCTTGATGTCGCGGACGGCTCCGGAGGCGCCCGGGTACTGGATCAGCACGCCGTTGATCTCACGCCCTGCGATCTCGGCCGGAATGCCCTCGCTGAGGTCGGCGACGACGACCTCGGCCCCGGTCGGCTCGGCACGGCCCTGGATCACGGCGACGGTCTGCGGCAGGGCGTCCGCGTCGACCAGGAACAGACCCTTCTTGTTCTTGCCCATGCGCCGGGAGAGCGCCATCGCCTCGGCCGCGGCCGTGCCCTCGTCGAGCAGCGAGGCGCCGGAGGTGGGCAGCCCGGTGAGGTCGGCGACGACGGTCTGGAAGTTCAGCAGGGCCTCCAGCCGGCCCTGCGAGATCTCCGGCTGGTACGGGGTGTACGCCGTGTACCAGGCCGGGTTCTCCATGACGTTGCGCAGGACGACCGGCGGGGTGAACGTCCCGTAGTAGCCGAGCCCGATCATGGAGCCCAGCACCTGGTTGCGGTCGGCGAGGGAGCGCAGCTCGCGCAGCACCTCGGCCTCGGTGCGGGCGCCGGGCAGGTCGAGGGCGTCGGCGTTCTTGATCACATCCGGTACCGCGGCGGCGGTGAGCTCGTCGAGCGAGCCGTAGCCGACCTGCGCGAGCATCTTGGCCCGCGCCTCCTGGTCGGGCCCGATGTGGCGCTGCTCGAAGGGGATGCCCTGTTCGAGCTCGGAGAGCGGAATGCGCTGGGCGGTCATTGCGGAGGCCTCCTGGTCTGACGCGACCTTCGAGGGACACCACGGCAGAGGTGCCCCGACGGCCTCCCCCTCTGTCATCACAACCTGAGAGCTTCACCGGCCGCCCGCGGACGTCCGGCTTGCACCGTCGGTGAGGGCGGAAGCCGTGACACCCGCCCTGCTTTCCAGAGTGACCTCGTCCGTGCGGTACGTGGGCCTGAGAGATTCCGGGGAGGATTTGCTCCTTCGGCGCCTCCGGTCGTCTCCGGAGGACTCTCCCGCACGGGGTCAGCAGCCTTTGCCAGACTACCAGCGAGGTCAACGCCCGGGCGTTCGAGTGGCCGCGTTCCGCATTGTGCTCTTTCGTAGTGCTTACGGATGAGGTGCGAGCGAGTGGAGGGCCCGGTGCAGACCGACATCGATCCGCGCAACCTGATCGGCCGCAAGGCGTTCGACCGCCACGGCACCAAGATCGGCACCATCGACGAGGTCTACCTCGACGACGCAACCGGTGTACCGGAGTGGGCCGCCATACGGACCGGCCTGTTCAGCAGGGACGCCTTCGTCCCGCTGGAGCCGAGCGAGCTGATCGACGGCACTCTGCACGTCCCCTTCGACCGCACGCTGATCAAGGACGCCCCCGACTTCGGGGTCGGCCGGCACCTCTCCCCGGAGCAGGAACTCCAGCTCTACCACCACTACGGCCTCGACGTGGCCGCTCCCCCCGCGCTCCCGGACCGCGACTTCGGCAAGCTGGCTGGCTCCGACGAGACCTGACCCGGCGGGCTCAGCCCTGGAGCTCGGGTCTTCGCGCCACCAGCGGCAGCGGATCCGCGGGCTCCAGCGCCGGATCGTCGACCCGGAAGGTCCGCACCCGTCCCGGCTCCGAGTCGGGCGTCTCGAACCGCACGGTCACCCTCCCCAGCCCGCTGCCCTGCACCCATCCGTGCCCGTACTCGGTGTGCCGCACATCGTGGCCGGCGGCCCACCGGCGCTCGGCGGGGCCGGTCTCCGCCCGCTCGGGCTGATCCGCCACGTCCTCCCCGGGCCCTTCGTCCCGCTCACCGGCCGCCTGCGCGAACAGATCCTCCTGTGTGTAGTCGGCCAGCCCGCTGACCCCCACGCCCAGCAGCCGCACGCCCCCTGTGGTGTCCACGGAGTCCAGCAGCCGGGCCGCCGCCTCCCGCACCACCGCCGGGTCGTCCGTCGGCCCCCGCAGCGTCTCGGACCTGGTCAGCGTCGAGAAGTCGTACCGCCGCACCTTCAGGACGATCGTCCGCCCCGACAGCCCGGCACCGCGCAGCCGCCGCACGCACCGGTCCGCGAGGCGCTGCACCTCCAGCCATACCCGGACCCGGTCGTGGATGTCCACGTCGTAGGTGTCCTCGACCGACACGGACTTCGCCTCCCGCTCGGCGACCACCGGCCGGTCGTCGTGGGCCAGCGCCATGGCGTGCAGGGCGTGCCCGTGTGCCTTCCCCAGCAGCCGTACGAGCTCGTCCTCACCCGCCTCGGCGATCTCGCCGACCGTCGTGATCCCGGCCCGCCGCAGATGGTCGCCGGTCGCGGGCCCCACTCCCGGCAGCGTCCGCACCGGCATCGGTCCCAGCAGCGCCCGCTCGGTGCCGGGCTCGATCAGCACCAGACCGTCCGGCTTCGCCTCCTCGGAGGCGATCTTCGCGAGCATCTTGGATGCGGCCAGCCCCACGGACCCGGTCAGGCCGGTGACCGCCCGGATGCCGGCCCGCAGCCTGACGCCGGCCAGCCGGGCGGACTCCCGGTCCCACGCCGCCCCACCGGCCTCCAGGTCGACGAAGGCCTCGTCCAGGCTCAGCGGCTCCACCAGCGGCGACAGCTCGCGCAGCAGGGCCATCACCTGCTCGCTGATCGTCCGGTACAACCCGAAGCGCGGCACGAGATACGCGGCGTTCGGCGCCAGCCGGCGCGCCTGGCCCATCGGCATCGCCGAATGCACCCCGAACACCCGGGCCTCGTACGAACAGGTCGCCACCACCCCGCGAGGCCCGAGCCCACCCACGATCACGGCCTTCCCGCGCAGGCTCGGCTTGGATGCCTGCTCCACCGAGGCGAAGAAGGCATCCATGTCGAGATGCAGGATCGTGGGCGCGGTTCTCACATCTCCGATGCTGCCTCACGCCACTGACAATGCGGCGGCAGCCGCGGGCCCCTTCGCGGGCCGCGCCTCTAGACGGCCCGGTTGCGCCGCCGGGCGAGCTCGTCCGCCGGATTGTGCCCGACGAGCGTCTCACCGGTGTCGATACGCTCTCCGTGCAGCTGCGACAGGGCGTTCTCGACGTCCTGCCACACCACGCCCACGGCGATCCCGAAGACCCCCTGGCCGCCCTGGAGCAGCGCGTGGACCTCGTCCGGCGAGGTGCACTCGTAGACGGTCGCGCCGTCACTCATCAGCGTCATCCGCTCCAGGTCCCGAAATCCACGCCCTCGCAGGTGCTGGACCGTGGTGCGGATGTTCTGCAGCGAGACGCCGGTGTCGAGGAACCGCTTGACGATCTTCAGGACCACGACGTCGCGAAAGCTGTACAGGCGTTGCGTCCCGGACCCGTAGGCGGGCCGCACGCTCGGTTCGACGAGGCCGGTGCGGGCCCAGTAGTCCAGTTGCCGATAGGTGATACCGGCGGCCGCACAGGCCGTCGGACCGCGATAGCCGATCTCCTCGGACGCCATCGGCGCCGCCCCTCCGCCGCCGGGAACGGCCATAGGTCGCTGCGGAGCGTGATCCGTCGCCCTGCCGTGCGGAGGGTACCCCCCACTCGGGTGAAGCCGAGAGCCTGGGGGAGGGTACGGACCGCTCTCCCCGAAACTGCGTCCGGGGGCACCCCCAGCCGTACCGTCGCCGCTGCTTCTCACGCCGACCTCCGTCCTTGACCTGCCCTCTCGACGGTAGGCAGTCACCAAGGGTGCGTCAACGATCGCCACACTCGGCACGCCGAGTGATAATCACCCTAAGAGTGGTTTCACGTACCCCACCGCGGGGAAAGGCTAGCCGAATGCTCTGACGGGAAGCCGCACTCGCCACGAGCACGTGCCGTGTCACGCACCGCCACCAGGCACACACCGGCCCGCCGCGGACCCTGAGCCCGCGCGGGCCGGCCACGTCTCACTGGCTGCTGGTGCCGAAGTCCTCGGGAGAGATCTGATCGAGGAACTCGCGGAACTTCTCCACCTCGTCCTCCTGCTCGTCGGGGATCGCGATTCCGGCGTCGTCGAGCACCCCGTCACTGCCGTAGATCGGCGTGCCGGTGCGCAGGGCGAGCGCTATGGCGTCGGACGGACGGGCGCTCACCTCGACGCCGCTGGCGAAGACCAGCTCGGCGTAGAAGACGCCTTCACGCAGATCCGTGATGCGTACCTCGGTGAGCTCCTGGCCGACGGCCTCCAGCACGTCCTTGAACAGGTCGTGGGTCAGCGGTCGCGCGGGGGCCATGCCCTGCTGGGCGAAGGCGATCGCCGTCGCCTCCCCCGGCCCGATCCAGATGGGGAGGTAACGGTCGCCTCCCACTTCGCGCAGGAGCACGATCGGTTGGTTGGAGGGCATTTCGACCCGGACACCTACGACATCGAGCTCGTTCACACAGCAACCCTAGGCCGTGCCCGGGACGTTTGGGTAGTCGGGCCACCATCCCCCACCTGATCCGGCTGCCGGCCGCCCCTTGGAGGTCGCTCGATCCGGCCTCCCCATCCGGCGCTGCGCAGGGGGCGCACTCCCCGGAGGCCCGACAGCCCTGCTCAGCCGCTACGCGCAGCCGTCACCGAGCGGCCCCGGGTTCCCCACCCCCGGCCTTGCGCGGCCCCGCCGGCCTCACGACCACCTGACCCACCCCTGAACCTTCCGGCTTCGGCGACACCCATCAGCCGGTCCGGACCCCTGTACGACCCCCTGCAGCCCTCTCAGGAGCGTGCTGCCCGGACGAACCTAGGGCAACCGAACGCCGAGCGCACTCTGTACCAACGCCGCGTGCAGCTTCACCGTGAGCCCCGCCAGTTCCTTCGCCCGGGCCTCCGCATGCGCCCTCGTCTGCGGATTCCGGTGCCGCTTCAGCGGAGCCACCACCTGGTCCACCAGCCCCGCCTCACGATCGGCCGCAGCCTTCATCGCCCGAAGATGGCGCGGCTCGATCCCGAACCGGCCCAGCTCGACGACGAGCGCCGCCACGGTGACCGCCTCGACGTCGTACACCCCGTCCGCCACCGGAGTGACCAGCCCGTAGGACTCCCACTCGGCGAGTTCCTGCTCACCGATCCCGGCCGCCGCCAGCAGCTCGGCCCGCGCGATCCGCGCCGCCGTCGGCCCGTCGGGCGCCGCCTCGGCCGGCACCGCCTCGCCATCACGCTGACGGCCCAGCGTCGGCAGCCGCATCTGCTCGCCGCGCTCCAGCGCGTCAAGGTGCTCACGGATCACCTTCAGCGGCAGGTAGTGGTCCCGCTGCATCCGCAGCACATCGCCGAGCCGCTCGACGTCTCCCGGCCCGAACTTCCGGTACCCCGAGGGCGTCCGCCGGGGCTCGATGAGCCCCTCCGACTCCAGGAAACGGATCTTGGAGATCGTGATCTCGGGGAACTCCTCGCGCAGCACGTTCAGCACCGTGCCGATACTCATCAGCCCGCTGTCCGGGGCGGCGGCGCCGTGTCCGGAGCCGCCGCTCGGTGTGTGACGCATGGAACTTCCCTCGGAGATTCTCCGGACGAACTCCGGAGGAGGGTCAGATGGCCTGCCGGCTCGCGTAGAAGACGAGGCGGTACTTGCCGATCTGCACCTCGTCACCGTTCGACAGAGCGACCTGGTCGATCCGCTCCCGGTTGACATACGTGCCGTTCAGGCTGCCGACGTCGGCCACCGTGAAAGACCCGTCCGGGCTGCGCCGGAACTCCACGTGGCGGCGTGAGACGGTCACGTCGTCCAGGAAGATGTCGCTCTGCGGGTGCCGCCCGGCCGTCGTCAAGTCACTGTCCAGCAGGAAGCGGCTGCCCGAGTTAGGCCCTCGGCGCACCACCAGAAGGGCGGAGCCCAGCGGCAGCGCGTCCACCGCGGCCTGCGCCTCCGGAGACAGCGTCGGCATCGCCGTCTGACCGGTGGCCTCGGCGTCGTACGCCTCAAGACCGCTGATGGAGATCGTGGAGGTCGTCTCGGACGGACGCTCGGGGGCCACTCCCGGCCGCAGCGGCGCACCGCAGTTGGAACAGAAGCGGCTGCTCTCCGCGTTGCGGTTACCGCACCTCGTACAAACCAGGGCCGACATGGACGGATCCTCCTGCCGCGGCTGCCCCGCAGGGGCGTGGGACGCGTACGGGTCGGCGGAAAACCCTCCACCCGCACTTGAGGTTGACGGTTGCCCGAAACCTATGCCGCCGGCCTGGGCAGGGTCAACCGACGGCGCGCCCTGACCACCGGAAATGTCGCCACCCGGACCACCCACCTGGTCCCGGAACAGCGGGCGCTGGCCCTCCGCGTCAGGCTGTGCGCGATGACGAGCGGTCGCGTTGTCGCGTCCCTCTCGCGCGCTCTTGCCGAACAACTTCGCAAACAACTTCACGGGCGATTCCCCTTGACCGAAACAGACCCGCCCGTGGGGCAGGACGAACCCTGATTGCACACTCTGGCCGACCCGGACATCCTCACAACGTCCGTATCCACCAGACAGTTTCCACCACGCACCACCCAATCGGTGCGCCGACCCCCCGCAACCTCATGCCCTCCCCCGATGTCCCCCATGCACCGACGGTTCACTGGGAGGACGACCGAGCGTAGTCAGGTCGCTCCACCGCTCGCAAGGCATCCACGACGATCTTGTCCGACCGCTCGACAGTCACGGTGGCCTGCTCCTTCTCAAGCGTCTGCACCACGCCTCCTGGGATGTTGAGCGCCGGTTCGAGGTCCTGCGGCTTGCCGATGACCTTGAAACGATAGGGAGCGTTGATCTTGTTCCCGTCGACGCTCACACTTTGCCCGGAGTCCGTCAGGTAGGTGCTCGCGACGACCCGCACGCCGTTCACCTGGATCGCCTCCGCACCGGCCGCGCGCAGCTCCTGGATCGCGTCCAGCAGCATGTCCGCCTCGACCGTCCCCTTCGTGTCGCCGATGGTCATCGTGATGCCGGGCCCCTGTGCCGCCACCGTGCCCGCCAGCACACCGAGTTGCCGCTCCTTCTCGATCGTCTGCCGCCGGGCCTCCTCGGCCTGGTTCGAGCTGTTCTCCAACTCGTCCCGCTGGTTCTCGAGACCCTGCTTCTCGTCCTCAAGACGCTGAGTTCGGTCATCCAGTTCATCGAGGATGCGCACGAGATCCTCCTGGCGCGCCCCGCGCAGGGCACTGTCACCGTCGCTGTTCGAGGCGACCTGAACGGCCAGGCCGAAGCCGAGCCCGAACAGCAGCACAGCGACGATGAGTTGGGCCCGGGTGATCCGCGGCGGCCACAGCCCGTCGACGAGCCGCTGCCTGCCCGTGATCCCGGACGGAGCGTCCTGCCCGGCACCATCCTCGCCCGCCACGTCCGCCGGGCTCTTGGCGGTCGGCGTGGCCTCGGCGACCGGCACCTGATGCGGCAGCTCCTTGCGCAGCGGGTTCCGGCCGCTCTGCTCGCGAGCGCTCTCGCCGGTCTTCCCGCCGGTCTTCTCGCCGGTCTTCTCGTCGTGGTCGCTCATCGGCCTCACGCCCGGAACACGTGTCGGCGGATCGCCGCGGCGTTGGAGAAGATCCGGATACCGAGGACGACCACGACACCGGTGGACAGCTGGGCACCGACGCCCAACTTGTCGCCGAGGAAGACGATCAACGCGGCGACGACCACGTTCGACAGGAACGACACCACGAAGACCTTGTCGTCGAAAATGCCGTCGAGCATGGCCCGCAGGCCGCCGAAGACGGCGTCCAACGCCGCCACGACGGCAATCGGCAGATAAGGCTCGACGACCGCCGGAACCTCGGGCCGGACCAGAAGGCCGGCCACGACTCCCACGACGAGGCCCAGTACGGCGATCACGATGTGCCTTTCCCAGTTCTCTGCTGTGCTGACTCGGTTATCGGATGTGCTGTGCGGACGATCACACTCGGCGCGCCCGGCAACCGGAGCTCCCCTTCTACGGAGATGCTCGTCCGGATACCGAAGCTCTCCTGCAGGGCATGCAGGTAGAGCCCGTCCGCGCTGTTCTGGAACTTCGTGCTCAGCCCCTCGCCGTCCCCTACCGCGAGCACCGTGTACGGCGGCACGAGCGGCCTGTTGTCGACCAGTATCGCGTCACCCGCTGCCCGGATCGCCGACAACGCGGTCAGTCGCTGCCCATTGATCGAAACGGCCTCGGCGCCCGACTCCCACAGCCCGTTCACGACACGCTGCATGTCCCGGTCGCGTACCCGGCCCGTGTCGGAGAAGCCGCTCGTCCCGCGCGGATCACTGTCCCCGCCGGAGGCGGCCTCCTTGGCGTCGTTCACCACCAGTTTCACACCGGGGCCGTGCACTCGTGCGGCACCGGACAGGATCCCGACCAGTTCCGTCTGGTCACCGCCGCCGATCTGCCTGAGCGCCTCCCGCTGCCGGGCGCTCACGTCGTCCCGCAGTTTGTCCACGGTGCTTTCCAGCTCGTCGGCCGCCGCGGTCTCGCGGTCGATCCGGTCGATGAGCTCCTCGCGCTCCTTCGCCACGACCGGCGCCGCCACTCGTGCCTGTGCCGCACCGACGGTCACCACCAGAGCCGCCAGAACCAGCCCGGCGGCGAGTCCGAGCTTCGCCCTCAGCGTCTTCGGCATGCCTCCGGCGGTCTTCTTGCGGGCCGCCGCCTCGGCGTAACCGTCGTCGAGGCTGTGGTCCATGACGTTGGTGAGCAGCGACATGGAGGCGTCCGGGCGCTGGGGGCGGGCGAGAGTGCTCCGAACGGGGGGCTGCTGCGGCATGCCGCACATCGTCGCACGTCGCGGCCACGACCTCCGAATGGCCCCACCGGCGTGCCGGACAGGCCCCCTTGGGGACACTTGTCCGGCACGCGCGCGTGCTGCTGTTCTACCGGCCGGCGCTGTCCACGACCGCCGCCCACTCGTCGAGCAGCGCCTGCGCGGAGGCGTCGTCCGGCCCCTCCGCCCATAGGTGGGTGACCGCCTCGGCCGGGTCGGGCAGCACCATCACCCAGCGCCCGTCGGCCTCGACCACGCGCACACCGTCCGTGGTGTCCACGTCACGGGCTCCGGCCGCCTCGACAACCCGCCGCATGACGAGTCCCTTGACGGCCCACGGAGTGGCGAGATCCCGCTTGAGCACATGCGCATGCGGGATACGCGCGTCGATCTGGCTCAACGTGAGCTGCGTCCGCGCCACCAGCCCGATCAGCCGCACGAAGGCCGCCGTACCGTCGAAGACGCTGCTGAACTCCGGGATGATGAAGCCGCCCTTGCCGTCACCGCCGAAGATCGTCGATTCGTCCCCGCCGACCCGGGTCAGATCGTCGGGGGACGTGGTGGTCCACTCGACCTGGGTCCCGTGGTACGCCGCGACCTGTTCGGCGATCCGCGTCGTGGTCACCGGCAGAGCGACCCGCCCGCTCCGGCGCTCGGCCGCGACCAGGTCGAGCATCACGAGCAGCGCCCGGTCGTCCTCGACGATCCGGCCCTTCTCGTCGACCAGCGACAGCCGCTCGCCGACGGGGTCGAACCGCACGCCGAACGCGGCTCGCGCGGACGCCACGATCTCTCCCAGCCGCACCAGCCCCGACCGCCGCGCCTCCACCGACTCCGTCGGCCTGGACTCGTCCAGGCCGGGGTTGATCGTCAGGGAGTCCACACCCAGCTTGCCGAGCAGGCTGGGCAGCACCAGCCCGGAGCTTCCGTTCGACGCGTCGACGACGACCTTCAGTCCCGACTCGGCGATCCCGGTGGTGTCGACGTTCCTCAGCAGCGACCCCGTGTACGAGTCGAAGACGCTGGACGGGAAATGCAGGTCCCCGATCTCGCCGGGGAACGCCCGCCGGTACTCCTGGCGCGCGAAGACCCGGTCCAGCTTCCGCTGACTGGCCTGCGAAAGATCGGCACCCTGCCCGTCGAAGAACATGATGTCGACCGAATCCGGTACCCCAGGCGTGGTCCGGATCATGATGCCGCCCGCGCTGCCCCGAGCCGTCTGCTGCCGCGCGACCGGCAGCGGTACGTTCTCCAGGTCGCGTACGTCGATGGCACTGGCCTGCAGCGCGGAGATCACCGCCCGCTTCAGCGCACGGGCACCGCGGGAGTGGTCACGCGCCGTCGTGACGGTCGAGCCCTTCTTCAGTGTCGTCGCGTAGGCGCCGGCCAGCCGGACGGCCAGCTCCGGTGTGATCTCGACGTTCAGGATCCCGGAGACGCCACGTGCGCCGAAGAGGTGGGCCTGTCCTCGCGATTCCCAGATGACCGAGGTGTTGACGAAGGCGCCCGCCTCGATGGTCTTGAACGGGTAGACCCGCACATTGCCCTGGACGATCGATTCTTCACCGATGAGGCACTCGTCACCGATGACGGCGCCGTCCTCGATGCGGGCTGCCCGCATGATGTCGGTGTTCCTCCCGACGACACAGCCCCGAAGATTGCTGTGCTGCCCGACATACACGTTGTCGTGCACGACGGCCTTGTGCAGGAACGCCCCGCTCTTGACGACCACGTTCGAGCCCACGACGGTGTGCTCGCGAATTTCCGAGCCCGCCTCGACCTTCGCGTAGTCACCGATGTAGAGCGGCCCCCGGAGCACGGCGTCGGGATGTACTTCGGCGCCTTCGGCCACCCATACGCCCGGCGAGATCTCGAAGCCGTCGATGTCGACATCGACCTTGCCCTCCAGGACATCGGCCTGCGCCTTGACATAGCTCTCGTGGGTGCCGACGTCCTCCCAATAGCCCTCGGCGATATAGCCGTAGACCGGCTTGCCCTCCTTCATGAGCTGCGGGAAGACATCACCGGACCAGTCGACGGGCACATCGGCCTCGACGTAGTCGAAGACCTCGGGCTCCATGACGTAGATGCCGGTGTTCACGGTGTCCGAGAAGACCTGGCCCCAGGTCGGCTTCTCGAGGAAACGCTCGACCTGGCCCTCCTCGTCGACGATCGTGATTCCGAATTCCAGGGGATTGGGAACGCGGGTCAGACAGACGGTGACCAGTGCGCCCTTCTCCTTGTGGAAGTTGATCAGTTCGGTGAGGTCGAAGTCGGTCAGGGCATCGCCGGAGATGACAAGGAAGGTGTCGTCCTTCAACGCCTCTTCAGCGTTCTTGACACTTCCGGCGGTACCGAGTGGCTTCTCCTCATTGGCATAAGTGAGCTCCATACCGAGCTCTTCGCCGTCACCGAAGTAGTTCTTGACCAGTGAGGCGAGGAACTGGACAGTAACGACGGTCTCGTTGAGCCCATGCCTTTTGAGCAGCCTCAGAACGTGCTCCATGATCGGCCGGTTGGCCACCGGCAGGAGCGGCTTGGGCATGCTTGAGGTCATGGGACGAAGGCGCGTGCCTTCGCCACCGGCCATCACGACGGCCTTCATGTCGGAAGCGTCCTCCTCGAAGAGACGACGGTCTAGCCGACTTCACCCGTCCGAATTGTCCCGCACTTTTGCCTCGCGGGCCATCGCACCGCTACGGCCGCGCAATCGACAGGCTCAATCGGCCATGGCGTCCGCCCGAACCAGACGGCGGACCTGCACCACGTAGAGGACTCCTGCCCACCAATAGAGGGTTGTACCCCATCCGGCGAACGCCCATCCGAAGATTGCAGCGAGTGATGCAAGCGAACCGCTTCCGTCACTGAGCAGCAGCAACGGGAAGGCATACATCAGGTTGAAGGTGGCCGCCTTGCCGAGGAAGTTCACCTGGGGCGGCGGATAGCCGTGACGCCTGAGGATGCCCACCATCACCAGGAGGACCAGTTCTCGCGCCAGCAGTACAGCGGTCAACCACAGGGGCAGGATCTCGCGCCAGGTCAGCCCGACCAGGGTGGAGAGAATGTAGAGGCGGTCCGCGGCCGGATCGAGAAGCCGGCCGAGGCTGCTGATCTGGTTCCAGCGCCGGGCGAGCTTGCCGTCCAGGTAGTCACTGATCCCACTGAGAAGCAGCACCAGCAGCGCCCAGCCGTCACTCTTCGGTCCCCCGAACTCGGGCCTGAGAATCAGCCACAGGAAGAGGGGAACGCCGAGGAGCCGGGCCATGCTGAGGATGTTCGGGATGGTGAGGACCCGGTCCGTCTGAACGCGAGTCTCCTGGACCTCCAACCGGGGGCCTCCTGTCGAAAAACGAGCCAACGATGCTCCCCGACCCTACCTCAACGCAAAAAAGCTCCGGCCCCTGGGCGTGAGCCCAAGAGCCGGAGCTGTAAAGGTAGTTCGGCGGCGTCCTACTCTCCCACAGGGTCCCCCCTGCAGTACCATCGGCGCTGTAAGGCTTAGCTTCCGGGTTCGAAATGTAACCGGGCGTTT
>NZ_JBIDCW010000047.1:0-22234 GCF_043204795.1 Streptomyces sp. NPDC047706
GACCGCCGCGATCTGGCACAACTTCCAGACCGGCCAGGCGGTCAGCCGCTCACTGACCGCCTACGACCACTGACCGTATTCGGAAAGACTCGTCTCAGTGCTTCGCCGCCGTGCTGATCGTCCCGACGCCAGTAGTCCTCGATGGAGGAACGGAACGCTTCGAGCGTGGCTGGGCTGAGGGTGGTCCGGGTGGCCAGCGCCAAGATGCTGTCGACGTCCGGGCCCGGAAGAGACGCGGCTGACCGTTCCTCGGGCTCTGGCACTTGAGGTGCCTCGCGCTCGGTGACCGCGAGAGCCTGCGGTGTCTCCCAGGGGCGGCGGGCAAGTCCGAGCATGTCTCCTGGGATGCGCAAGCCGTCCGAGATCCGCTCGATCACGTCCATGTGAAGCAACTGGCGGCGCTCGGAGATCACTTCGCCGACCCGGCTCGGAGTCAGGTCGCAGCGCCTCGCGATCATCGACGGATAGATGCCCGCTCGGGTCTTCACCAGCCGGAAGACTCGGGCGAAGTCCCGCACCCGGCACGCGTTGATCATCTCGGGGTCGGTGAGCAGCCTGGCAGGTAATTCCTGCGGCCGGTCGGCGTCGGGCATCGGGCCAGCTCCCACACTGCGAGCGCTACGCAACGTCGCGGATTCTCTACTAGCCGCGATATTACCCAAGTTGGGTAATCAGCCTGGCCTTTTGGCAGGGGTGCCCTGATCGCGATGCTCCTCTCATGGCGAGCAATCAGCAGACCAGACCAGGCATCAGCGAGCTGGCGAAGGACCGTGCCACCGGACGCATCGGGGTCGTCATGGGTGAGGTCGGCGGCCGTGTGCAGATGCGGCCGGTCCGTGGTGGCAGGGAGTGGGATGCCATGCGGGACGACGTGGAGGCGCTCAGCGCTCGGGAGGAGCTGAGCGTGCGGCTGGCCGCGAGAAACGGCAACAGTCGGGTCGGGCTGTGATGCGCGCCGTCGGCCGTTACGCCGGGGTCCTGTTCATCATCTGCATCAGCGGTTCGTGCGGATTGGTGATCGGTGTGGCCCTCGGCATCGGCCAGTAGACCGGCCGCCCCGAACGGGTGCCGTTACGGCTCCCCCGTCCCCGTTCGGGGCCGGCCTCCAAGCCCGCTCGCGATGGTCTTCGAGCCGCGCTCGGTGATCGCGACGGCAGGTACGTGCCCTGCACCTCTCACACCAGGAGACTGCACATGACGGCAACAGCGAACGATCAGAAGACCGGTCGCGCGGTGGCAGGTGAGGAACTGTTCCAGAGCCTCACCCACTTCGTGATCACCCACAACGGGCAGTCGCCCGAGCGTGCCGAGCGGATCGCGGACCAAGCGGTCGCGTTCGTCGTCACGGCTGCCACCGCCACCGTTCCCATGGTCCCGTCCGACGACGTGGACCTCGGCCTGCACGCGCTCATCCTGCACACGAAGGAGTACGCCGGGCTGTGCGAGCAGTACGCGGGCCGCTTCCTCCACCACAACCCGAAGCCGGGCGGTGGGGCACGCGACCCTGAGAAGGTCGCTGCCTCGGCTCACGCCATGAAGGCGGCCGGGTTCATGGTCTTCGACGACCTGTGGACCGTGGACGGCACGAACCTCGCGCAGTGCGACTCGGACTGCGGCCGACCCTACGGTCAGGACTGACCCACACAACAGCGACGCGACCGGCCTCGACTCGGGGTCGGTCGCGTACGCCTGGAAGGAGAAGAGACGTTGCCCGGCTCAACCGCTGAACTGCCGATCGTGGTGCTCGACGCGCTCATGCCCACGGCTCAGCGCCTCGTCATCAACCGCCGGGGCTCCACGGTCTGGGAGGTGGAAGGCAATCGGGGCCACTACGCCGTGAAACTCGGCCACCCGATCGAAGCCACCGCCGACTGGGCCGCCCAGCCCTGGACCGCACTCGCGCCGGCGCGCGAGGGCGCCGTACTCCACCGACTCGGCCTCGACCTCGACGCGATCGCCTACGGCGAGTGGGAGCGCGGGACGTGGAACTTCCAGCCGTGGCGCGAAGGGCCGGACCTGTACCGGCTGTGGGAACCCTGCCGTAAGCCGGACTCGTCCATCGCGCCGCACACCAGCGTCGCCCTGGGGTGCGTCGAAGCACTGGCGGAACTGCACGCGAAGGGCTGGGCACACGGAGACGTGCAACCGGCCCACTTCATCATCGGGCCCGAACGGACGCATCTGATCGACCTCGCCCTCGCCCGTGGCGGCACCGTCCCCCAGGGATACGACTTCCCGTTCCGCGGCTGCCTCGTCCACTACGAAGCACCCGAGATCGCCCGCAGCGTGCTCGCCACCGGGGAAGCCGAACCCACGCCGGAAGCCGACATCTACGCACTCGGCGCGTCCCTGCTCATCTCCGCCACCGGCTGGCGAGCGGTCGAGTACCCGGACGACGCTCCTCGCCCCGTGCAGAGAGAAGCCGTGGCGAACGGTCGACGCCGTGCCGTGAAGGCGCCCGGTGAGCTGGGCGAACTGATCGAAGCCATGCTCAGCCACGCGCCCGAGGACCGGCCGACGATCTACGAGGTGGGTAAAGCCCTGAGCTAGTCCCCAACCCTGCGCGCCGTGGTTGCTCGTACGGCGGCGGGCCGACAACGACAGACCGGACCACCCCTCAGCCTGGACAGCATTCCGGGTGGTCCGGTCGTGGAAGCCCTGATCAGGACCCCGGTGCCGATGGTACCGGGGTGGTCGGCGTGCCCGAATACGGGTGCGGCCACAACCTCGGCGTCGTGTTGTCGAGTTGGAGAGGGTCACCGGTGAAGTCCCGTCGAGGAACGCAGTTCTGGCCTCAGCCACCGAAAGTCAGCCACGACGGCGGGCGCGCCGAACGAGCACCCGTCACGTGTGCCTCCAGCAACCCCGTACGGGCCTCAGCCACGCTGCCCGAATATGTCACGGACCGTGCTCCCGTCTGCCTGGGCGTTGTGAGCGTACGGACGGCACTCCACTCCGCTTCGTGCCTCCGGTGCGATACGGCGGGCGGTGGCACGGTGCGCTCGTCACCGGGGCGCTTCGGTGTGGTCCTCGCGATCGGGACGGTCGAGTTGCTTCCCGCTCTGGCAGTCCGCATCGGTGGTGTTGCGCGCTGAGCGGCCGGGGGCCGCCGCAGCGGTGGCGGAGACAGGGAGCGGCGGCGGCCCGTGGCCGCCAGCGCGCGCGGACCGCCGTAGGCGGGCCGCCTTGATCCAGTAAAGAAACTCTGAACAGCACGCAGGGCAGTGGCCCAGCAACCTGAGAGAGGCACGGATGCCGTCGGCAGGATCCGGCGGCTCGGACAGTGCGGCACGGAACAACGGCGCGGCAGCAAGCGGGGAGCGATGACCGAGCACATACCGGACAACGAAATGGGGTCGACCAGCATTCACGTCGGGAACACGGATCAGGTAGTCGCACTGATCGAGGAGATGCGGGCCATGGTCGTCCGCCTCAGCAGAGAGACCAAGGAACTGCGAGAGGAAGTGGCCCAGCTCAGGACTACGACTTCGACTGCTGCGCTGCCTTCAACTCCTCTACTTCACGGCGTAGTTCCTGATGATCAGCGCTAAGGGCACGGATCTCGTCGCGTAGCGATGTGAGGATGTCAGCGAGGTTGGCCCCGGCGGCTTCAGCGTCGTCGGGCCTTCCCTCTCCTGGCTCTGCCTGGCCTGGCTTCTGGCCCTTCTTCGACAAGTACCAAGCTGGCGCGGTGTAGTTCGCAGAGAACTCGCCCCCACCGTCATGGTCTGCGACGAAGCTCCCTCGGCCATGGATCGTGTAGATCAGGCCCTCGTCGCGCAGCACGTTGAGCGCGGACCTCACCCAGGACAAGCCTGGGCAGGTCCTCATCCGGGGTGTGCGACTGGATCCACTGAAGTTCCCCACCGAGCACCACCCCTCGGGCGACGCACCGGAAGAGACGGCCCAGTGGGATCTGGGCTTGGACGAGTACGCGCAACCCGTATCCGTGAACCTCACGCAGGTGCCCGGCGTGACCGTGGCTGGCCTTCCCGGCTTCGGCAAGACCAGCCTGATCAACCGGCTTCTCTCCGATTGGGCACCCTCCCCCGCAGTGCAGTTCGCCTGCGCGGACGGCAAGGTGTCGGCTGCCTACGAAGGCGACTACGCCGACTGGGTCCAGCGGATGTTCGCCTTCGTGGGCGACGACTTGGAAGAGGCCAACAAGCTGTTCCGACACCTGGTGGAGCTCCGCCGCGCGCGGTCGGCGTCCGTGCGCCAAGCGCTCGGCGTGAAGTCCATGTGGGACGTGGGCCCCTCCGAGAGCTGGCCCCTGGTCGTGCTGATCGTCGACGAAGCCCACACCTACTTCCGCGACCACAAGGGCAGCGACCAGCAGACGAAGAAACTGGCCGCGCTCGCCGCCGAGAACGCCCGGCTCGTGGAAGACCTGGTGAAGAAGGGCCGGTCCGTGGGTCTACTCGTCATCCTCACCACTCAGAAGTCCACGGGCGACGCGATCCCCACCTTCATCCGCGACGTATGCCCCGTCGGCCTGAGCTTCGCCCAGAAGACCGCCGAAGCCGCCGTGGCCGCTCTCGGCGACGAGATCCGGGAATGGCCGGACGCCAACCCGATCAACCTCCAGGACCCCACCTACGTCGGTGTCGCGTCCATGAACCACCAGTCGCAACCCGGGTTCACCCGCATCCGCACGCCCTACGTGCCCGACGCGGAAGCGGCTCGTATCGCCGAGCAGACGGCCAGCCTCACCGCCGACCCATACGCCCTCCTGGAAGCCTTCCTCGGCCCTCGCATGGCGGACGTGGATCTCGCCAAGCTCGACGCCTGAGCAGCCGGACCGACCGCGCTCGCACGTTCCCGACACTCCAGGAGAGGAGGTGAAATCCCATGACAGAGGACCGGATCACTCAGCGCACCATCACTGCCATCATGATCGTCATCGCTGCGCTGGCGTTCGTCTTCTCCTTCGGCAACGTCTGGTCCCTCGCCCTGCGCCTCGGCGTCCCCGGCCCGATCGCACCGCTCATCGCCCCGATGGTGGACCTGTCCGTGGTCGGCCTCCTGGTCGCGCTCCGCTACCTCTCCCTGCGCGGCCTGCCCGCAGACCAGATGACGGCAGCCACCCGCCTCATGCACTTCTCCGGACTGCTGACCCTCGCCCTCAACGTCGCAGAACCGATCGTCGCCGGACACTACGGCCGCGCCGCCGTCGACGCGGTGGCCCCGCTGCTCCTCCTCGGCTGGGGCTCCGTCGGCCCGCAGCTCCTGCGCGCCTTCCACACCGTTGCGCGCCCTGCCGTACCGGCCCCCCAGCCAGAAGAGATCGAGTCCGTACCAGAGACGGCTTCTGACTCGCCCCGCCCTGCGGTGCCGCTCACCACGGCCACGGCCCCGGTCGCTCCTCGCATCGCCCCGGCACCCGCCTCGACTGCGGTCAAGGTTCCTGAGCCGCTGCTGACCGAAGCCCGATCCATCGCGACGGCCCACCACACCGAGCACGGCGAACCGATCACGGCGGCCCAGCTCAAGACGCGACTCGGGATCGGCCTGCCCATGGCCACCGCGCTTCACGCCGCGCTGTAGAACTCCGCCCTTCCGCCGGCCTCTCCGGCACCTCCCACCGCCGCCCGCCCCTGGGCCCGACTTGCCATGCCTGCGGGCAGCAGCCCGAGCGCACTGAATCGCTGCTGCCCGCAGGTCCTCACCCTCGCGCCAGAAAGGACACCCCGCCACCCATGCACCGCCCCCTCGACCTGCGCCACGTCGTCAGCCCCGGTCTGCGGGACCTGGTCGAACTGGCCAACACCGACGACTTCGACCGCGTGACGGAACAGGTCCGCGACCTTCGCGGCTGCACCAGTCCCGTCAACCTGCACGGCTGGACGATCACCACCGACCAGACCACCAAGCAAGTGATCCGCTCCTACCGCTCCGAGGACGAACCCTCCGGACGCCTCCTCACCACCTGCGGCAACCGTCGCGCCTCCCGCTGCCCTGCATGCTCCCGCCTCTACGCGGCTGACACTTACCACCTGATCAAGGCCGGACTATCCGGCGGCAAGAATGTCGCCGAAGCCGTCCGCGACCACCCCCGTGCCTTCGTCACCCTCACCGCCCCGTCCTTCGGCCCTGTCCACAACCGCCCCACGACCGACACGGGCAAGCCCCGCCCTTGCGCATGCGGCGAGAGCCACCCCCAGGACGCTCCCGAACTCGGCACCCCGCTCCGCCCGGCAACCTACGACTACACCGGCGCCGTGCTGTGGAACGCGCACGCCGGGGCCCTGTGGGCACGCTTCACGATCTACCTACGCCGTGCCCTCGCCGAGCACCTCGGCATGACGCAGAAAGCACTCAACGCGTCTCTCCGCGTCTCGTTCGCCAAGGTCGCCGAGTACCAGCAACGCGGCCTGGTCCACTTCCACGCGGTCGTCCGCTTCGACGGTCCCGACGGCCACACCACGTCGCCCCCGGCCTGGGCCACGTTCGACGCCCTACGCATCGCCGTCGGCCTGGCGGTCGAGCGTGCCCGGCTCACGGTCGAGTCGGACGCGGTCGGCGAACGCGTCATCCGGTGGGGCGACCGTTTCAAGGTGGACCAGATCTCGGCCCTGGGTGACGGCGAACTCACAGACGCCAAGGTCGCCGGATACGTCGCCAAGTACGCCACGAAGAACGCCGAGGGCGCGGGCACCGTGGACCGCACCCTCGTATGCCGCCCCTGCGCCGGACGCGGCTACGTACGCGGCCCCGACGGCTTCCGCGACCTGTGCGACGACTGCGACGGTACCGGCCAAGCCGAACCCCTCACCGATCTCCCGGTGCAGCAGCACGCACGCCAGATGATCCGCACGGCCTGGGCGCTCGGCCACCTCCCCGAGTTCGCCGATCTCAAGCTCTGGAAGTGGGCCCACATGCTCGGCTTCCGCGGCCACTTCTCCAGCAAGTCACGCGCCTACTCGACCACCCTCGGCGCGCTCCGTGACGTACGCCGTGCGTGGCGCCTGGCCCAGGTCGAAGCCGCCCGTATCCGCGCCGGCCTCCCGGTCGACGGCGAGAGCACCACCCTCGTCACCGCCTCGTCGTGGACCTACCTCAGCAGCGGCTACCGCCCCGGTGAAGAACTCCTCGCCGCCCAGGTCCGACATGACATCGCCCAATCGCAACGAGCCAAGAAGGAAGGGCTGGTGCCTGCATGACGATGGCCGTGCTCACCGTGGACCAGGTCGCCGAGCGCCTCGGCATCAGCCGCTGGAAGGTCCACGACCTGATCCGCTCCCGCGAACTCACCTCTTTCAAGATCGGCCGCTGCCGACGCATCAGCGAAGCCGCCGTGGCCGCCTACATATCTCTCCGCATCGAGCAGGAAGCCGCGTGATGACCAAGCCGAAGAAGAACCCCAACAATGAGGGCACCATCTACCTCCGCAAAGACGGACGCTGGGAGGGAAGCGCGTACGTCCTCACTACAGACGGCATCTACAAACGGCGCAGCGTCTACGGCAAGACCTGGGACGACGCGCACGAGAGGCTCACCAAGCTCAAAGCCAACTCCCTCAGCGGCCTCCCGGTCGCCACCAACAAGATGACCATCGCGGAGTACCTGGCGTACTGGCTGGCGAACGTCGCCAAAGGCAAGGTCCGCCGGACCACTTACGTCAACTACGAGTCCCTCGTCCGTAACTACATCACCTCGGAGTTCGGCAAGAAGAAGCTCGTCCGGCTCACCGCCCGCGACATTCGTGCCTTCCTCGCGAAGACTGCCGTCACCTGCCAGTGCTGCGCGCAGAGCAAGGACAAGAAGCGGCCGGAACACAAGCGGCGCTGCTGCGCCCTCCGGAAGTGCTGCAAGAAGCTTCCGTCCGACCGGACCGTGCGCTTCCTCCTGGTGATCCTGCGTGCCGCTCTCCAGCACGCCGTACGTGAGGACGAGTTGCCGCGCAACGTGGCCCGGAACGTGGAGCTGAGCATGGGAGCGAAGCGCGAGATCGGACCGCTCACCGCCAAGGAGGGGCGTCAGCTCCTGACGGCGGCCCGGGACAACCGGCTGTGGGCCGCGTACGAACTGGCGGTCCGCATCGGCCTCCGGCGCGGTGAGCTGCTGGGCCTGCGCTGGTCGGACGTGGACCTTCACGAAGGGGTGCTCACTGTTCGGCAGGCCCTACAGCGCGTGGGCGGTGAGCTGCTGATCGTCGCGCCGAAGACGCAGCGCTCGGCTCGTCGCGTGGCCCTGCCCGCCGAGTGCGTGACGGCGCTCCGTGCCCAGCGCGCCCAGCAGATCGCCGACCGGAAAGCGGCTGGTGCCAACTGGAAGGGGACGGGCCACGGCCTCGTCTTCACCACCAAGAATGGGACCCCCATCGAGCCGCGCAACCTGAACCGCTCGTTCGAGGTGCTGTGCGCCCGCGCCGACGTTCGCAAGGTCCGCTTTCATGACCTGCGCCACACCTGCGCCTCGCTCCTCCACGAGCAGGGCGCCGACGCCCGCATGATCATGGAAGTCCTCGGCCACAGCTCGATCCGCGTGACCATGGACATCTACACCTTCGTCCGACTCGACTCCCAGCGCTCCGCCTTCGATCGCGTCGGCGACGCGCTGAGGGGTGACGGCAACGATCCGGACGACGATGACGGCGCGGCCGGCGTCCCCGTAGCCGTCTAGCCAGCCCCGGAATCCGGTTGCCGTCAAACACTGCCGTCAAGGCATAAAGCAGAGGCCCTGTGGATCACTCCACAGGGCCTCTGACGTGCTGTGCACTCGGCAGGATTCGAACCTGCAACCTTCTGATCCGTAGTCAGATGCTCTATCCGTTAAGCTACGAGTGCTTGTCCTTGTTCTATTGTCCCGCCGCTCCCGGCCCTTTCGGCCCGCTCGCGGCGACAGGAAGAACATTACATGACTGCCGCCGTCATGTGAAATCCGTTAGCCGCACCCCTTGTGACCTGCGAAAACGCTGTTTCAGAGGCCCTCAGAACGACCGAAGCCCCGGTCCGGGGAGGACCAGGGCTTCGGTGTCGCGCGGAGGCGGAGGGATTTGAACCCTCGATGGGCTTTAAGACCCAAACCGCATTAGCAGTGCGGCGCCATAGACCGGACTAGGCGACGCCTCCAGCACAGCCGCTCACGCGTCGGCGAGTGGTGTGTGCAGATGATGACACAGTCGAGCGCGCTGTCACCAATCGCCCCCTACGGTACTAGGCAGGCGGGCCGCAGGGCAAAGGGCTTCCCCGCCGGTGAGGCGCCGCGCAACGTACCGGGGCGTAGGGCGTTGGTCAGGTCATGTTGCAGGTCATGCGTCACACGCTGCCCCGGCTCGCTCTCGCCGCCGGTGCCTCCCTCGCCGCGCTCAGCGCCCTCTCCGCCGCCCCGGCGGCTGCCGCACCCTCCGCCTTCCCCGGCGGGCCCCTCGGACACCCCCTCGGCGACACCGGTCACCTCACGGTCACCGTCAGCGGTGTGAGCAGTGGTGCCGACGGGACCTTCGAGGTGCGGTGCCACCCGAACGGCGGGAGTCATCCGGACGCTGACGGCGCCTGCCAGGCGCTGGAGCGGGAGACCCGGTGGGGGCAGGACGTCTTCGCGCCGGTGCCCCGGGACAGCATGTGCACCATGCAGTACGGCGGTCCCGGCACCGCCCACGTCACCGGGACGTGGGCCGGACGACCCGTCGATGCCACGTTCGACCGCAGCAACGGTTGTGAGATCGCCCGCTGGGACCGGCTCGTGCCGCTGCTGCCGGGGGCGGCCCGCGCGTAAACCTTGATGCCGCCGCTCCGACGGCCCCCACCCCACACTGCCTGCCGCCTCGCCGCCACCGCGGGCGACGAAGACCATCCCGCCTGCCGCCTCGCCGCCGCCGCAGGCCCCCGCGGCCTGTCGCTCCACCGCCGCCGCAGGCCCCCCGCCTGCTCCACAGCCGCCGGTCCGGCAGCAGCCCCCGCCCGTCGGTCTACGCAACCACCACCGGGCCCGCATCCAGACCGGAAAGCCTCCTCGCCACCAGGCCCGCACCCACGCCGGAAAGCCTCCTCGCCACCAGGCCCGCACCCAGACCGCAAAGCCGTAACTCCACAGGGGCCCGCACCCACGCCGGAAAGTCCCCTCGCACCGCTCCCGATCCCGTCCCGCCGGGGGCCTCCTCACCCCCGGCTCCCGAGCACGGCTCTGCCAGTCCGAAGCCGCGCGCGTAAAGATCCGGCGCAGGGGGCGCGAACGGCGCGTGGCGGTGGTGTGGCGGGGCTGGGACGCACTCCCGTTCGGTGTCACTTCGTCGTGCGACCTCTCTCTCATCCCGCGTCGCGAGGACAACCCCAGCCCTTAGACTCCCTCGCGTGACACGTCGCGGGCCGGTTGGCAAGATGGCCCGAGCGGTCGGCAAGGTGCGGTAACAGGAGGGAAGCGTCTCGTGAGCAGCAGGCCATCCCGAGGCGCTGCTCGCCTCGCAGCCATACTGGACGCGCTGCCCGACGCGTTGGTGCTGGTCAACGCCAACGGGACCGTCGTCAACGCGAACACCATCGCCCTGGAGGCCTTCGAGGCGCCGGGCACCGCCCTGGTCGGGCGCGGGCTGCTGGACCTGCTCCCGCAGTTCGACTCGAAGCTCATCCCCGGCTCCATGCGGCGCCCCGAGCACATCGACCCGCGCGGGCGGACCAAGCCGACCCGGATGATCGCCCGGCGCACGGACGGCAGCGAGTTCCCCGTCGAGGTCACCAGCGCCAACCTCGAGAACGGTCAGCAGGCCTACGACAGTTACGGCTACACCAGCGACGAGCTGCTGATGCTCGTGGTGCGCGACCTGTCCGGGACCGTGGACACCGAGGCCGAGCTGGCCCGCTCGCAGCGGCAGACCGAGATGATCCTGCGGGCCGCGTCCGAGGGCGTCGTCGGCACCGACACCGACGGCCGGATCGTGCTCGTCAACCCGGCCGCCGCCCAGATCCTCGGCTACCGCGCCGGTGAACTCGGCGGCAAGGGGCTGCACAACCTCGTCCTCCACTCCCGCGCCGACGGGTCCCCCTTCCCGTACGAGGAGTCCGCGCTCGCCGACACGCTGCGCTCGGGGCGCAAGCACCGGGTGCGGGGGCAGGTGCTGTGGTCCAAGGGCGGGGACAAGGTCTCCGTCGACCTCACGACCGCGCCCGTCCGGGACGGCGACGAGCTCGTCGGCGCCGTGATGACGTTCGCCGACCGGCGCCCGTACGACGTCCTCGCCGAGGAGAAGGCGGCCGTGGAGAAGCGGCACGCCGAGGAACTGGAGCGGCTCTCCGAGGAGCACGCCTCCGATCTCACCGCGCTGCGCCAGCAGCACGTGACCGAGCTGGAGGAGCTGCGCGAGCAGCACATGGAGGAGGTGGCGGCGAGCGAGGAGCGGTACGCCGCGCTCGCCGAGCGGGAGAAGGACCGGTACGAGGCGCTCGCCGGGCGCCACGACCAGCTGCTGACGCTGCTCGCCCGCTCGCTGCGCGGGCCGCTGGACGAGCTGCGCCGCGATCTCGCGGCCCTCGCCGCCGACGACGCCGGCCAGCTGTGGCCCGAGGCCAACCAGGTCCTGCACCACCTCTCGGCCGGGTACTCGCGGATCACCCAGCTCATCGACAACGTCCTCGCCTACCAGCGGATCGACGCCGGGGCCGAGGCGATCACGCGTACGAAGGTGATGCTCGACGCGGTCGTCGCGGCCGGTGTCGACGGCGCCGTCGAACTCGTCGGACCGGGGCGCGTGCAGTTCGCCGTCCACGCGCCGCCCATCGAGGCCGAGGTCGACCCGCAGCGGCTGGCCACCGCGCTCGCGCATCTCGTCGCGGACGTCGCGGGCGTCGACGCCACCGGCAACGCGCCCGTCTCGGCGGGCGGTTACATGGACAACACGGTCGTGGTCGCGGCGGCGCAGCGCGGCGAGGTCGTACGGATCGAGGTGCGCGGGCCGTACGCCGGGGGAGACCCGGTGCACGAGCCGATCGTGCGCGGGATCGTGCGCGCGCACGGCGGCGTGCTCCAGACGCACGAGGTGCCGGGCATGAGCGGCAGCGCGTACGTGCTCGAAGTGCCGCTCGGCGGCGGGGCGGGGGCCGTTGCCGCGCCGGCCGCGCCCGAGGCCGCGCCCGAGGCCGAGGAGATCTCCGGCGGCGGGCGGCGGCGCGCGCGGCGGGCCTCCGTGGACGCCTTCCTGGAGAGCGAGGTGCCGCAGGCCGCGGCCGCCGAGATCGAGGCCGCCGCTCCGACCGGACGCCGTCGGCGGCGGGCCGCTCCTGAGGCGGCGCCGGCGCCCGAGGCCGTCGACGCGGGTGAGGCCGGCGGCGGTAGCGGGCGGCGGCGCGGACGGCCGGCCGAGGGCGCCGAGCTCGCCGTGCCGGACGCGACGACGGACGGTGCGGCGCGGGACGGAGTCAGCGAGGGCGCCGTCCTCACCGCGGCCGAGCACGCCGCGGGGACGGCCGCGGCCGCGAACGGCCTGGGCGGGACGGTTCCGCCGCAGGGCGTGCCCGCGCCCGGCGGCGGGCGGCGGGCCCGGCGCGCGGCGGGCGAACAGCACGCTCTGCCGGCGGCGTTGCCCGCGGCCGGCTCGGACGCTGCTGCGGCAGCCGCTCCGGATCCTGCCGCCGCGGTCGTTCCCGCCGGGGCCGGTGCCGAGAGCGGGCAGCAGTCGAGCGGCCGCCGGCGGCGGGCGCTCGCCGCGGCCCAGGAGCGCGCCGCAGCCCAGGAGACGGGCCCGCGCACGGTGTTCGCGCTGCCGCCCGCCGACGCGGACCGGGGAGCGGTCGCCCAGGCGACGGTTCCCGCGCCCGCGCAGCCTCAGGATCCGGGGCCGGCGGCCCTTCAGGTACCGGGGCAGGGCGGTCCGCAGGACGTCCCGCAGATCGGTGCGGCGCAGGCCCAGGTGCCGAGCCAGGGCACGCCCGGTGCCCCGCCCGCCGACGACGGCGGCCGGCATGACGCCGTGGCGCATGACCGGTCCGAGGACCACACTCCGCCGCAGCCGCATCCGGTGAGCGCGCCGACGGGCCGCCGCCGTCGCGTGGCCGCCCCGCAGGCGGAGGGCAGCGGGGCGCCCGCGCAGGCGATCCCGGCCCAGGCGACTCCGGCGCAGGCGGCTCCGGTCGGGACGGCTCCCGCACCGTCGGCGCGGCCCGCCGTCCACAACCAGCCGCAGCCGGTCCCCGCGGCCTCGGTGGCCGAGGCTCCCCAGGCCGCACCGGTCGCCCAGCCGCGCGGCGTCCCCGCGCAGCAGCCCGCCGAGCCGGGCGCCGCCCAGCCGCTGCCGGGTCAGCAGACCCCGGCACAGCCCATCCCCGGGCGGCCCGCCCCGCAGCAGACGCAGACGCCGGCCGCCGGTCAGCCGCTGCCCGCCGAGGCGGCGCCGGCGGGCAGCACGCCGCCTCCGCAGCAGTGGCCCGCCAGTGCCGGTGCGGACGAGACGCCCGGCGCGGGCACTCCCGTACCGCAGCCCCAGCCCGGGGCCGGGGCCCCCACGCAGGCTGCGGCCGGTGGCCCGCTGCCGCCCGAGGCAGGCGCCGGGCCGGCCGCCGCGGCGCGGGCGCGGATGGCGCAGCCGCTGCCCGCGGAGGCCGGCGGTGCCACCGCGCCGGTGGATCCGAACTCCACGCAGGGCCGGGCGATCAGCGTGCGGACCCTGGGTCAGGGTGTGCCGTTCACCCGGCAGGCGGCCCAGGTGCAGCAGCCGTCGGCCGGGGCGACGCCCCCTCCGCACCAGACGGCCGGCGGTGGCCGGCGACGCAAGCTGGGCACGCCGCCGGAGCCCGCCGCCGAGCGCCCGCACCCGCAGGGGGAGCAGCCGTCCGCCCCGCAGAAGCAGTCCGGACAGTCCCGGCTCGGCGGGCCGGCGAGTGAGGGCGCCGGACGGTCGTACGCCATAGGCGCACCGGACGAGAACGCCGCCGAGGGCCCCGAACCGCTGGACGGTCCCGGTGGGGCCGTCGAGGTCGCGGACCCGCCCCGGCCGCAGCCGATGGACGACGAGCTGCCGCCGGAGCCGCTCGACAACCCGCGCCGGCTGCTGGTCTGGCCCGCTCCGGACGTGTCGACGCAGCAGGCGCTCAGCGACCGTGGCTACCGGCCGGTGATCGTGCACTCGCGCGAGGAGGTGGACGCGCAGATCGCCGCGTTCCCGGCGGCGCTGTTCGTGGACCCGCTGACCGGGCCGATCACACGGACGGCGCTGCAGTCGCTGCGGCAGGCGGCCGTGGCGGCGGAGGTGCCGGTGATGGTGACGGCCGGGCTCGGCCAGGCGACGCGCGAGGCGGCCTACGGTGCCGATCCCGCCGTCCTGCTGAAGGCGCTCGCGCCGCGGGACAGTGAGCAGCATCCGCCGCGGGTGCTGCTGATCGAGGAGCACGCGGAGATCGCGCTGGCGCTGACGGCGACGCTGGAGCGGCGCGGGATGCAGGTGGCGCGGG
Organism: Streptomyces sp. NPDC047706; assembly: GCF_043204795.1. NCBI lineage: Bacteria > Bacillati > Actinomycetota > Actinomycetes > Kitasatosporales > Streptomycetaceae > Streptomyces > Streptomyces sp. NPDC047706. Next base: position 14,382 of record NZ_JBIDCW010000047.1, read on the forward strand.
CGGCGAGCGACGTGGACGCGGTGACGCTGGCGGGGCAGTTCCGTCCGAACCTGGTGGTGATGGACCTGATGCAGGTGCATCGGCGGCAGGCCGGGATCGTCGACTGGCTGCGCGCGAACGGGCAGCTCAACCGCACCCCGCTGGTGGTCTACACGGCCGCCGTCGACCAGGCCGACCTGCCGCGGCTCGCGTCCGGCGAGACGGTGCTGTTCCTCGCCGAGCGGTCCACGAGCACGGAGGTGCAGAGCCGGATCGTGGACCTGCTGTCGCGGATCGGGACCAACTGACCTTCCCGCGGGGCCGGTCAGGGGCGGCGCGCACGGTCAGCGGGGCGCGCCGGCGCTTTTGAGGGCACGGACGACGGCCTGTTCGTCACGGCCGTTGACGGCCTTCTCCAGGCTCACGTCGGACCGGCGGGAGAAGCGTTCGCCGCGCGCCACGTCCTCCTCGGACAGGACCCGCCCGCACCATTCGCCCCGCCCTGCCGTGCGGTCGTCGAACGGGACGGCGGCGCCCTCGCCGAGGACGGCCCAGCCGCCTGCCGTCCGGCGCACGGCGAGCAGATAGGTGTGGCCGGGCTCCAGGCGGGGTGCGTAGCCCGCGGTCCGTTTCAGGCGGGCGCCGCTCACGCGGTGGACGCGCCAGCCGGGGGCGGTCAGCTCGAAGGTGGCGTCGATCGACCGGCCGGGACGCGGGCCGGACCACAGGACGTCATCCGTACGGAAGGTGACCGTCCGGTCGGTCTCGTAGCGGTACGTGCCCTTCTCGAAGTCGCGCCTGCCGGTCTCCTCCTCACGGACCGGCGTGCCGACGACGACGAGGTCGGCGTTCCCGATCCAGTCCTGGGCGGTCTGCGAGGGGTAGGAATCCTCCGCCGGACCGCAGCCGACCACCGTGTCCAGCCCGCCGCGGCCGACCAGCACGGCTGCGGCGACACCCGCGAGGGCCAGGAACAGCGCGACGGGGCGGGGCGGGACACCACGGGCCGAGTACGTCAGGTTCATGACGTAGTAGACGATCACCCGGCCGCACCGGTGCGCCGGACACGGTGCGTTGTGGATCACACCCGGAGCGCTGTGGACGCCGTCGTACGGCGGTGCCGGTCACCGCCGTACGAGCGGGTGCGGAGCTCAGAGCCGGGTGACGTCCAGCTCCCCTGCGGCGTACTGCTTGCGCAGCACCTTCTTGTCGAACTTGCCGACGCTCGTCTTCGGGACCGCCGGGATGACCGTCCACCGCTCCGGGAGCTGCCACTTGGCGATCCTGCCCTCGTCGGCGAGGAAGGCACGGAGGGTCTCGAAGTCGGCGGTGGCGCCCTCCCTCAGCACGACCGTGGCCAGCGGGCGCTCGCCCCACTTCTCGTCGGGGACGGCCACCACGGCGGCCTCGGCGACCTCCGGGTGGGACATCAGGGCGTTCTCCAGGTCCACCGAGGAGATCCACTCGCCGCCGGACTTGATGACGTCCTTGGCGCGGTCGGTGAGGGTCAGGTAGCCGTCGGCGCTGATCGTGCCGACGTCGCCGGTCTTGAGCCAGCCGTCCTCGCTGAACTTGTCGGCGGGGCGCAGGGGTTCGGCGTCGGGGCCGTTGTAGTAGGCGCCCGCGATCCAGGGGCCGCGGACCTCGAGCTCGCCCGCGGACTCGCCGTCCCAGGGCAGACGCTCGCCACCGGGACCGGTGAGGCGGGCCTCGACGCCGGCCGGGAAACGGCCCTGGGTGAGCCGGTAGCCGAACTCCTCGTCCGTGCCCACCGCGTGGGCCGGCGGGCGGGCGACCGTGCCGAGCGGGGAGGTCTCGGTCATGCCCCAGGCGTGACAGACCCGCATGCCCAGCTCGTCGAACGCCTTCATCAGCGAGGGCGGGCAGGCCGAGCCGCCGATGGTGACCTGGGTCAGGGAACGGACGTCCCGCGGGTTCGCGGTCAGCTCGGCGAGCAGGCCCTGCCAGATGGTGGGGACCGCGGCGGCGTGCGTCGGCTTCTCCCGCTCGATCATCTCGGCGAGCGGGGCAGGCTGCAGGAAGCGGTCCGGCATCAGCATGTTGACGCCGGTCATGAAGGTGGCGTGCGGCAGGCCCCAGGCGTTGACGTGGAACTGGGGGACCACCACGAGGGAGGTGTCCTCGTCGGTCAGGCCCATGGACTGGGTCATGTTGACCTGCATGGAGTGCAGGTAGACCGAACGGTGGCTGTAGACCACGCCCTTGGGGTCGCCCGTGGTGCCGGAGGTGTAGCACATGGCGGCGGCCTGCCGCTCGTCCAGGTCCGGCCAGTCGAAGGTGTCCGGCCTGCCGGCGATCAGGTCCTCGTACTCGTGCACCTGGACGTCGGCCTCCGCGAGGAGCGAGCGGTCGCCCGGGCCGGCGACGACGACGTGCTTGAGCGTCTTCAGGTGCGGCAGGAGGGGCGCCAGCAGCGGCAGCAGGGAGCCGTTGGCGACCACCACCCGGTCGGCGGCGTGGTTGACGATCCAGGCCAGCTGCTCCGGGGGCAGGCGGAGGTTGAGGGTGTGCAGGACCGCGCCCATGCAGGGGATCGCGAAGTACGCCTCCACATGCTCGGCGTTGTTCCACATCAGGGTTGCCACCCGGTCGTCGGCCTCGACCCCGAGTTCGTCGCGCAGGGCGTGCGCCAACCGGGCCGCGCGGGCGCCGATCTCGGCGTAGGAGCGGCGCTGCGGGTCCCCTTCGCCCGTCCAGGTGATCACCTGCGACGATCCGTGGATCGTGGACCCATGGGCCAGGATCCTCGAGATCAGCAGCGGTACGTCCTGCATGGTGCTCAGCACGGCGTCCTCCCGGGGCGACATTGCCTGCGCGGCGGTAAGTGTGCGCTGATTCTGCGCACATACCGTTCGGTATGTCACTAGACCCGGCTGATCGATCACTTCACGTTGCCGGACAGAACGAGTCAGAATCGAACAACGCCCAGCTCAGCTCACCGGACCAGCCCGAGCTCGGCGTCCTCACGCAGCTTGCCCAGGGCCCTTGACACCGCCGACTTCACCGTGCCGACGGACACCCCGAGCACCTCGGCCGTCTGAGCCTCGCTCAGGTCCTCGTAGTACCTGAGGACGACCATCGCCCGCTGCCGGGCCGGGAGTCTCATGATCGCCCGCCACATCGCGTCGCGCAGCGCCTGCTGCTCCGCCGGGTCGTCACCGCCGGGCAGCGGCTCGGGCTCGGGCAGCTCGTCGCAGGCGAACTCGTCCACCCGGCGCTTGCGCCACTGCGAGGTACGGGTGTTCAGCAGCGCGCGCCGGACATAGCCGTCCAGCGCGCGGTGGTCCTCGATGCGCTCCCAGGCGACGTACGTCTTGGTGAGCGCGGTCTGCAGCAGGTCCTCCGCGTCGCTCGGGTTCGCGGTGAGCGACCGGGCGGTACGCAGCAGCACGGGCTGGCGGGCCCGGACGTACGACGCGAACGACGGGTACGTGAGGGTCTGCGTCCGAGGTGCGGCCGCGTTCGAAGCGGTGGTGCAGACGGGTGTGGTCATGGCTCCAAGCTAGATTCCGGGGCCCCTCACGCGGATCGCCCGCAGGTCCCGAAGCGGGGTCCGCCTCAGGGTGTAGAGGTGGGGCCGGCTGCACCTCCTGGAGGTGGACCAGAGGTCGACCCCCCTGCGGGTGCGACCCCTAGGGGGCACGCAAGGGGCACGCTTGCCGGGCTGCCAGGCGCGGCCCACCATCGCCGCCGCACCCGAAGCGCCGCCCGTCGTCGCCGCCACACCCCAAGCGCCCCGTCATCGCCGCTGCCCCCGGAGGGGTGCCCTCATCGGCGACGCCTTCCTGGAGCCTCGCTGCGCACTGCGTCGACGGCCGCCAACGGACGTTCACCTCGCCGCCGTCAGCACCAGTCCCGACGTCGGCACGCCCGTGCCCGCCGTCACCAGCGCCCGCTCCGCGCCCGGCACCTGGTTCACGGACGTGCCGCGCAGTTGCCGTACCGCCTCGGCGATCCCGTTCATGCCGTGCAGGTACGCCTCCCCGAGCTGGCCTCCGTGCGTGTTCAGAGGCAGCCGGTCCTCAGCGATGAAGCCGGCCGCCTCGCCGCGCCCGCAGAACCCGTACTCCTCGAGTTGCATGAGCACGAACGGCGTGAAGTGGTCGTACAGGATCGCCACGTCGATGTCGGCCGGTCCGCAGCCCGCCGTGCGCCACAGCCGGCGCGCCACCACCGCGGCCTCCGGCAGCCCGGTGAGGTCACCGGCGTAGAAGCCCGTCATGGTGTCGCCCGGGTAGTTGGGCGCGCCGAGCCGGATGGCGACCTTGCGCAGCACGGCGGTGGGACCGAAGTGGTCGGTGATGTAGCGGCCGACCAGGCCGTTCGTGGTCAGGATGTTCATGAAGACGTCCGGCGAGCCCTTCTGCCGTGCGAGCTCCGGGTCGTGGTGGACGTCCTGGTAGTCGCGTGAGGCGATCGCCCCGGCCACGATCAGCGTGCGGGTGATCCCGATCTCCAGCGGCGGCAGTGCGTCGCCCACGTTCACGACAGTCCTCCCCGGAAGACCGGCAGCACCGACTCGTCGTCGTAGCGGCGGAACTCCAGCCGTACCGGCATCCCGATCCGCACCTTGTCGTACGGCACCCCGACCACGTTACTGACGATGCGCACACCTTCCGCCAGTTCGATCAGGCCGACGGCGTACGGAGGGTCGAAGGCCGGGAAGGGCGGGTGGTGCATGACGACGTACGAATGGACCGTGCCGTCCCCGGCCGCCCGGACGGTGTCCCAGCCGAGGCCGCCGCACCTGTCGCAGCCGGGGAGCCAGGGCAAGCGCAGGGCCCGGCAGCCGGCGCAGCGCTGGATCAGCAGCTCGTGCCGCTGGACGCCCTCCCAGAAGCCGGCGTTGTCGCGGTTCAGGACAGGGCGCGGGCGGGTCTCGGCCGGGGGGTGGTGCCGCCGGGCGGGGGCGTACTTCAGGATGCGGAAGCGGTGGGTGCCGGCGAGTTGGCCGGCGGCGTGGACGCGGGTGCGGGTGGTGACGAAGTGGCCGGTGCCGAGCTTGGTGGTCTTCCTCGCCGAGACCGACTCGATCACCGTGTCGAAGGTGATCTCGTCGCCGGGGCGCAGCGGACGCAGGTACTCCTGCTCGCAGTCGGTGGCGACGACCGAGGTGCAGCCGGCCTCGTCGAGCAGGGCGAGGAGTTCGTCGTAGGCCGGGGTCCGGGTGGTGGGGCCGGAGCCGCCGGGGTGCCCCGCGAGGCCGGCCATGGTCCAGGCCTGGAGCATGGTGGGCGGGGCGACGGCGCCGGGGCTGGTGTACGCGGGGCTGGTGTCGCCGAGGGCCTCGCACCAGTGGCGGATCATGGGCAGGTTGACGGGGTCCTTGCCGGTCCCGGCGAGCGTGGCGGGGCGCCCCTCGTAGGCCTTGAGGCGCGCGGCCAGGTCGTCGTCGTCGGTCATGGCCGTGGTGGCCCCCTTCCCTTGGACAGCTTCTGACGCACCGTCAGGCGCTCGGCCTCCCCGCTCCCAGAAATCCTGACTGTCCGTCAGATAGGGGCCTCTGTCAAGGCCGGAATCCGTGCACGGCCCGGACGGGGCCGGCACCCGGAGGGAAAACGCCTGCGCGGCGGCGCCGAAGCACCGCCGCGCGGACTGACCTTGTTCACCCCACTGAACACGCCCCACACGTGAGTCGAGGGGAGCGGCGCCGGTGCGCCCGCCCCCTCAGATCACCACCAGGGGTAGAAGTTGACGGCGACGTTCTCGTTGCCCTGCTGGACGGCCGTGTACGCCGAGTCGTCGACCTGCGCGGTGTTGCTCTGGTTCGAGGCGCCGGCGCCGACCGCCTGCTGCTGCGTGGTCGACGAGTTGCCGTTGTTGTCGTCGCCGACGCCGCTGCCGATGATGCCCGCGAACGCGTTGGTGACGGAGGCGGTCGATCCGTTGTCCGCGAAGGAGCCGTTGTCCGCCGTCGCGACACCGGCGAAGAGGGCGGCTGCGAGCGGAAGGGCGGAGACTGCGGCGACTACGCGAGCGGTACGGATGCTTGCCATGTTGGGTTCCTCCAGTAGCAAATACGCCCGGCCGGACGGCCTTGAGCGCGTGAAGTACGGCTTTCACCAGGGCGGTTGGCCTACCGCCCCGGCTGTGTGAGCACGACGTCGCGAGATCAGGATTGCCCACCGAATCCCCGGCGAACCATCCCGGAAGCGGTGATTCAACCTCAAGCGTGATGACAAGTCGATAAACCCCTCAGGCCACGTCGACCCCGCCCTTCAGGGCACACAGGGCGCCTCGGCACCAAGCGGCACAAGAGGTGAAGCGTTCCATCAACTTTTCCGCCAATCCGCTGGTCACCGGCGGGCCGGGCGCGCCCCCTCTTCCCTTCTTCGAACACTCATACGAAAATAGGAGCATGGCCACCATCGACCGGCAGGCCACGACGCTGGCCCTCGCACACGCCCTGTCAGCCGCCGAACGCGGACTGGCCGTCATCCCCCTCTCCCGGACCAAGCTCCCGGCCCTGCGTTCCCCCCACCGCACCGACCCGGCGGCTCCGCCCTGCCACGGTGAATGCGGGCGCTTCGGACACGGGGTGCACGACGCCTCGACCGACCCGCGCCGGATCCGCGAACTGTTCGCCGCCGCACCCTGGGCCACCGGGTACGGCATCGCCTGCGGGCTGCCCCCGCACCAGCTGATCGGCGTCGACCTGGACACCAAGTCGGGCACGGACTCCTCGGCCGCACTGCGCGAACTGGCACTGCGGCATCTGTTCACGATCCCGCAGACGGTGGTCGTCCTCACCCCCAGCGGCGGCCGCCACCTGTGGCTCACCGGCCCCCCGGACACCGCCGTCCCCAATTCGGCAGGCCGCCTCGCCCCCGGCATCGACGTCCGCGGCGCCGGCGGCTACCTCGTCGGCCCCGGTTCCCGCACCGACCACGGCGTGTACGGCACCGCACCGGGCACGGCCCATCTGCCCCCGGCTCCCTGCCCACCGGCCCTGCTCCGCCTGCTCCTCCCACCACCGCGCACGCCGGCCGCATCGACTGCCAGGACCGGTCACGGCCAGGGCCTCGTCCAGTTCGTCCTCGCGGCGCACGAGGGGCAGCGCAACACCCGCCTGTTCTGGGCGGCCTGCCGCGCCTACGAGAACGGGCTCGCCCCGGACCTGGTCCCCGCACTGACCGAGGCGGCCCTCGGAACCGGCCTCAGCGAACGGGAGGCCCGCGCCACCATCGCCTCCGCGGCCCGCCTGACCGGCCACCACCCGTGAGAACCGGCTGATCGGCCCCGGGCCCTCGTCCTAGGGTGTGGCCATGTCGCTGACGCGGGTCGTCCTCTCCTCCGGCCGTTCGATCGAACTGACCGAGCTGCGCATGTCCTCGACCTACGCCGGGATGCTGGAGGGCTATCCCTGTGCACCGGTCAACGACATGAAGATCAACGCGCTGATACGGGGCGCGCAACGGGCCTACCCCACGAGGCGCGTCCACCTGATCCCCCCTCCGCGCGACTACCCCGACCAGGGCGGCGGCGCCTTCGGGCCGGTGGAGGTGCTGCCGGCGGTGGGGTGCGTCGGGGCGTTCCACTCCTCGCCGGTGGACGAGTCCCACGACCCTGCCCTCTACCGCTCCTGCCTCACGCTGGTGTGGTTCCAGCCGACCCCGGCGGCACCGTCGGGCCATGAGGCGGATGCGGGGCTGCTCGGCCTGGCCTGGGAGGAACTGGCCCAGGACGACGAACTCTGATCACCCGAACGAGCCGGGCGCCGTGCATACCCCGGAAACCCCGTCGGGGGGGGGGGGGGGGGGCGGGGGGGGGGGGGGGCGGGGGGGGGGGGGGGGGGGGGTTTTTGCCCCCGGGGGCGAGGGGCCCCCGGCGGTTTTGTTTGCGGTACCGTAGGC
>NZ_JBIDCW010000048.1:0-19324 GCF_043204795.1 Streptomyces sp. NPDC047706
CCGCCGCGATCTGGCACAACTTCCAGACCGGCCAGGCGGTCAGCCGCTCACTGACCGCCTACGACCACTGACCGTATTCGGAAAGACTCGTCTAGGGGTACGGCGAACCGCGCCGACGGCCACCCACGACCCGCCCCCGACGCACAACCTGACCAGGCGGGCGCATACGCGCTGACCAGGCGGGCGCATACGCGGATGTCACCCCGTGCACGTACTGTCGAGTCATGGAAGGCACCGCACCCCACCAGCACGAGAACCACATCCCGCCCCCCGGTTACGACCCGGCGTCGGTCGACCGCTGGGCCCCCGAGCCCGACAAACGCCCCGGCCGCACCGCCTTCCAGCGCGACCGGGCCCGCATCCTCCACTCCGCCGCCCTGAGAAGACTCGCCGGCAAGACGCAGGTGGTGACCCCGGGAGGGACCAGCGCGGCCTGGGACCCCAGCCCCCGCACCCGCCTCACCCACTCCCTGGAATGCGCGCAGGTCGGTCGCGAACTCGGCGCGGCCCTCGGCTGCGACCCCGACCTGGTCGAGGCCGCCTGCCTCTCCCACGACCTCGGCCACCCGCCCTTCGGGCACAACGGCGAACAGGCCCTCAACGAATTCGCCGAGGACTGCGGCGGCTTCGAGGGCAACGCCCAGTCCCTGCGGCTCCTCACCCGCATCGAGCCCAAACGCTTCACCCCCGAGGGCTCCGTCGGCCTCAACCTCACCCGCGCCGCCCTCGACGCCGCCACCAAGTACCCCTGGCCGCGCGGCTTCCACCCCACCGACCCGCACTCCCCGAAGTTCGGTGTCTACGAGGACGACCGCCCGGTGTTCGACTGGGTCCGCAAGGACGTCCCCGGCACCCGGACCTGCTTCGAGGCCCAGGTCATGGACTGGTCGGACGACGTGGCGTACTCGGTGCACGACGTGGAGGACGGCCTGCACGCCGGCCACATCGACCCCAACTGCCTGCACGCCGAGCCGGAACGGCACGCGGTGTTCGAGGTCGCCGTCGGCCGGTACGTCGCTGCGGACACCGACCCGGCCGAACTCGCCGCCGCCCTGGACCGGCTCCTCGACGAGGAGTGGTGGCCGCACGGCTACGACGGCACGGCGCAGGCCCAGGCCCGCCTCAAGGACGCCACCAGCCAGCTCATCGGCCGCTTCTGCCTGGCCGCCGAGAGCGCCACCCGCGAGGCGTACGGAGGCGGCCGGCTCACCCGGTACGCGGCCGAGCTGGTCGTACCGCGCGCGACCCGGACGGAGTGCGCGGTGCTGAAGGCGGTCGCCGACCGGTACGTCATGCAGCGCGCCGAACAGGCCAGGCTCCGCGCGGACCAGCGGGTGGTCGTCGCCGAACTGGCGGAGGCGCTCACCGCACGCGCCCCGGACGGACTCGACCCCCAGTTCCGCGCGTTGTTCGACCGCGCGCCCGACGACCGCGCGCGCAAACGGGTGATCGTCGACCAGATCGCGTCCCTGACGGACGCCTCCGCGCGGGCGCTGCACGTGCGGCTGACCGGACACCTGTGAGACTGGCGCGACGCGAGTGACCCGCCAGGGTCCGAAGGTGACCCTGCGTGGCCTGATCGGGGCACTCCCTCTTCCCGCATCACGCTCCGTGCGGGACGCTCGCATATGGCCGCACGTTGAACTCGCACGGGGCGGCACGTTTACGAGGAGGCATCAAGTGGTCGACGCGGATCAGACGTTCGTCATCGTCGGAGGAGGGCTCGCCGGCGCGAAGGCGGCCGAGACGCTGCGGGCGGAGGGCTTCAGCGGCCGGGTGATACTGATTTGCGACGAACGCGACCACCCGTACGAGCGCCCGGCCCTGTCGAAGGGCTACCTGCTCGGCAAGGAGGAGCGCGACAGCGTCTTCGTGCACGAACCGGCGTGGTACGCGCAGAACGACATCGAGCTGCACCTGGGCCAGACGGTCGACGCGGTCGACCGCACGGCGAAGACGGTCCGCTTCGGCGAGGACGGCACGGTCGTCCGGTACGACAAACTGCTGCTGGCCACCGGTTCCGAGCCCCGCCGCCTGGACATCCCCGGCACCGACCTGGCCGGCGTGCACCACCTGCGCCGCCTCGCGCACTCCGAGCGGCTGCGCGGCGTCCTGCAGTCGCTGGGCAGGGACAACGGCCACCTGGTGATCGCCGGCGCGGGCTGGATCGGCCTGGAGGTCGCGGCGGCGGCGCGGGAGTACGGCGCGGAGGTCACCGTCGTCGAGCCGGGGCCGACCCCGCTGCACGGGGTGCTCGGCCCGGAGCTGGGCGGCCTCTTCGCCGAACTGCACCAGGACCACGGCGTCCGGTTCCGCTTCGGCGTCCGGCTGACCGAGATCGTCGGCCAGGACGGCATGGTGCTCGCCGCCCGCACGGACGACGGCGAGGAACACCCGGCGCACCACGTGCTCGCCGCGATCGGCGCCGCCCCCCGGACCGGGCTCGCCGAGGCGGCGGGCCTGGAGATCGCCGACCGGGCGTTCGGCGGCGGTGTCGTCGTCGACGAGCGGCTGCGCACCTGCGACCCCGACATCTACGCCACCGGCGACGTGGCCGCCTTCCCGCACGCCCTCTTCGACACCCGCATCCGCGTCGAGCACTGGGCGAACGCGCTGAACGGCGGCCCCGCGGCGGCGAAGTCGATGCTCGGACAGCCCGTGACGTACGACCGCGTGCCCTACTTCTTCTCCGACCAGTACGACCTGGGGATGGAGTACTCCGGGTGGGCGCCGGCCGGGTCGTACGACCAGGTGGTGATCCGCGGGGACGCCGGAAAGCGGGAGTTCATCGCGTTCTGGCTGGCTGAGGGCCGGGTGCTGGCCGGGATGAACGTGAACGTGTGGGACGTCACAGAGTCGATCCAGCACCTGGTCCGCTCGCAGGCGGTCGTGGACGCCGACGCCCTGGCGGACCCGCACGTCCCGCTGGACGGCGTCGTCCCGTAGCCGCCGGGACTGTCGTTCCGTCCCCGTAGAATCACCTCGTGGCAGGACGGATCAACGACGAGGACGTGAAGGCGGTACGGGACGCGGTCCCGATCGACGCCGTGGTGTCCGAGTACCTCCAGCTGCGGGGCGCGGGCGGCGGCAACCTCAAGGGCCTCTGCCCGTTCCACGACGAGAAGTCGCCGTCCTTCCAGGTCAGCCCCGGCAAGGGCCTCTTCCACTGCTTCGGCTGCCAGGAGGGCGGCGACACCATCACGTTCGTGATGAAGGTCGACCACCTCTCCTTCTCCGAGGCGGTGGAGCGCCTGGCCGGCCAGGCCGGCATCACGCTGCGCTACGAGGAGGGCGGCTACAACCCCGCCCACCAGCGCGGCGAACGCATCCGCCTGGTCGAGGCCCACAAGATCGCCGCCGAGTGGTACGCGGAGCAGCTCGCCACCGGCCCCGAGGCGGAGACCGGCCGGGTCTTCCTTGCCGAGCGCGGCTTCGACCAGTCGGCGGCCGTCCACTTCGGCGTCGGCTACAGCCCCCAGGGCTGGGACCACCTCACCCGCCACCTGCGCGGCAAGGGCTTCACCGACAAGGAGCTGCTGCTCTCCGGGCTCTCCCAGGAGGGCCGCCGCGGCCCCATCGACCGGTTCCGGGGCCGGTTGATGTGGCCGATCCGGGACATCGGCGGTGACGTCGTCGGGTTCGGCGCCCGCAAGCTGTACGAAGCGGACAACGGCCCGAAGTACCTCAACACGCCCGAAACGGCGATCTACAAGAAGTCCCAGGTCCTCTACGGCATCGACCTGGCGAAGAAGGAGATCGCCAAGACCAGCCGCGCGGTGGTGGTCGAGGGCTACACGGACGTGATGGCCTGCCATCTCGCGGGCGTGACCACCGCCATCGCCACCTGCGGCACGGCCTTCGGCGGCGACCACATCAAGATTCTGCGCCGCCTCCTGATGGACAACGGCTCGGCCCGCGTGATCTTCACCTTCGACGGCGACGCGGCCGGCCAGAAGGCGGCGCTGCGGGCCTTCGAGGACGACCAGAAGTTCGCCGCCGAGACCTACATCGCGATCGCCCCCGACGACATGGACCCCTGCGACCTGCGGCTCGCCAAAGGCGACGAAGCGGTCTCGGACCTGGTAGAACCCCGCACCCCGCTCTTCGAGTTCGCGCTGCGCCAGATCGTCGCCCGCTACGACCTCGACACCCCGGCCGGCCGCGCGGCGGCCCTCGACGAGGCCGCCCCCGTCGTCGCCCGCATCAAGAACAGCGGCGCCCAGCACGAGGTCGCCGTCCAGCTCGCCGGCCTGCTCGGCATCCTGGACACGCAGTTCGTGGTCAAGCGCGTGGCCCAGATGGCCCGCTGGGCACGCGACCGCGGCGGCAAGGGCCCGGCCCCGGCGCCACGTTCCGCGCAGCCGTACGACGCCGCCCCCGCGCCCCGGACGTCGGGCCCGGCCCTGACACTGCGCAACCCGGTGTACGCCACCGAGCGTGAACTGCTCAAACTCGCCCTTCAGCGCGCCGAGCTGGTCTCCCCGGCCTTCGACGCCTACGGGATGGACGAGTTCACCGCCGTGCCCTACGCCGCCGTACGCCAGGCGATCATGGACGCGGGTGGCGCGGAGTACGGCCTCCAGGACCCGCAGGAGTACCTGGTCCGCGTCCGCGAGGCGGCCCCCGACGACACGGTCCGCGCGATGGTGACGGAGCTGGCGGTCGAGCCGATCATGCGGCGCACCGTGGACGAGATGTACGCCGGGACCGTGCTGGTCCAGGTCCGCCGCCGCGCGGTGGAGCGCCGCATCCAGGAGATCCAGATCACCGTCAGGCGCCTGGAAGCAGGCGGTGATCCGGCCCAGCTGGCCGCGATGAAGAACGAGCTGTGGGTGCTTCAGCAGTACGACCAGGCACTCAAGGCCCACGGAGCCGCGGCTCTCTGAGGCCCGCCCCCGGCAGGGTGACCACGCGGTCACGGGCCGAACGCAAAAAGTCACCGCACGCCCCTCGTGGCGGCGATGTGTCTTACCCCACACTGGGTTCCGGTGCCTGAGTCCTCGGAGCGCGGCCGATCCGTCCCTCACGGGTCCCTCACCCCGCGGTTCCGCTCAACGCGTACGGGACGGACAGCGGCGAGGCCGCCGACTCCGTCCCCCGAGCAGCGCTGCCGTACGCCTCAGCAGCGATCACCCTGGAGGTCGCCCCCGTGCAGACCCAGACCCTCGTCCAGACCGACATGACCACCGCCGCCGGCGACGGCGGCACCGCGCCGGACGCGGAGAACGGCGTGCTGGTGGCCGTACCGCCGCAGAACCGGTCGGCGCTTCACCCGGAGAACGAGCCACCCGGGGTCACCGAACCCCCCGCGGAGGCCGTCGAGGGCAGGGACGCCGCCGAAGCGGCCGAGCCGGCCGAGCCGGCGGAGCCGGTGGTGCCCGTTCCCGGCCGGGCCGACACCGGCGGTCCCTCCTCGGACCTGTTCCGCCAGTACCTGCGGGAGATCGGCCGCATCCCGCTGCTCAGCGCCGCCGAGGAGGTCGAACTCGCCCGCCGGGTCGAGGCCGGTCTGTTCGCCGAGGAGAAGCTGGGCAACACCCCCGACCTCGACTCCGCGCTGGCCCTGGACCTGGACCGCCTGGTCGTCATGGGCCGGATGGCCAAACGCCGGCTCATCGAGGCGAACCTGCGGCTCGTCGTCTCGGTCGCCAAACGGTACGTCGGCCGCGGCCTGACCATGCTGGACCTGGTCCAGGAGGGCAACCTCGGACTCATCCGGGCGGTGGAGAAGTTCGACTACGCCCGTGGGTACAAGTTCTCGACGTACGCCACCTGGTGGATCCGCCAGGCCATGTCCCGCGCCCTCGCCGACCAGGCCCGCACGATCCGGGTCCCCGTCCACGTGGTCGAGTTGATCAACCGCGTGGTCCGCGTGCAGCGCCGGATGCTTCAGGAACGCGGCTACGAACCCACCCCCGAGGAGGTCGCCGCCCACCTGGACCTGCCGCCCGAGAGGGTCGGCGAGGTGCTGCGCCTGGCCCAGGAACCGGTCTCCCTGCACGCGCCCGTCGGCGAGGAGGACGACGTGGCGCTCGGCGACCTGATCGAGGACGGCGACGCGGCCAGCCCCGTCGAGTCGGCCGCGTTCCTGCTGCTCAAGGAGCACCTGGAGGCGGTCCTGTCGACCCTGGGCGAGCGCGAGCGCAAGGTCGTCCAGCTCCGCTACGGCCTGGCCGACGGCCGGCCGCGCACCCTGGAGGAGATCGGCCGCATCTTCGGCGTCACCCGCGAACGCATACGCCAGATCGAGTCGAAGACCCTGAACAAGCTGCGCGACCACGCCTTCGCTGACCAGCTGAGGGGCTACCTGGACTGAAGGGCCTGGCGGCCCGGGGTGCCGCGCCCGCTGCGGCACCCCCGGCACCGGCTCAGTCGATCTCTGCCACCGCCTGCGCGAACTGCGCCTTGTACAGGCGCGCGTAGGCCCCGTCCGCGGCGAGCAGCTCCGTGTGCGAGCCCTGCTCGACGATCGCGCCGTTCTCCATCACGAGGATCGTGTCCGCGTCCCGGATCGTCGACAGCCGGTGCGCGATCACGAACGACGTCCGCCCGTGCGCCAGTTTCGCCATCGCCTTCTGGATCAGCACCTCCGTGCGGGTGTCCACCGAGGACGTCGCCTCGTCCAGCACCAGGATCACCGGATCGGACAGAAACGCCCGCGCGATGGTGATGAGCTGCCTCTCGCCCGCACTGACCCCCGCCCCGTCGTCGTCGATCACGGTGTCGTACCCGTCGGGCAGCGTACGGATGAAGCGGTCGGCGTGTGCCGCCCGCGCCGCCTCCTCGATCTCGCCCCGGGTGACCTTCCGGGCGGCCCCGTAGGCGATGTTCTCGGCGATCGTCCCGCCGAACAGCCAGGTGTCCTGCAGCACCATCCCGATCCCGGACCGCAGTTCGTCGCGGGACATCTTCGCGATGTCCACCCCGTCGAGCGTGATCCGCCCGCCGGACACCTCGTAGAAGCGCATCAGCAGATTGACCAGCGTGGTCTTGCCCGCACCGGTGGGGCCGACGATCGCGACCGTCTGCCCGGGCTCCACCGTCAGCGACAGATCCTCGATCAGCGGTCTGTGAGGGTCGTAGCGGAAGGACACCCCCTCCAGCGCCACCCGGCCGCGCAGTTCCTCCGGCCGCAGCCCTGGCACCGGGTCGGCCGACTGCTCGGGCGCGTCGAGCAGTTCGAAGATCCGCTCGGCCGAGGCCACCCCGGACTGCACCAGGTTCGCCATGGACGCGATCTGCGTCAGCGGCATCGAGAACTGCCGCGAGTACTGGATGAAGGCCTGCACGTCACCGATCGACAGCGAGCCGGAGGCGACCCTCAGACCGCCGACCACAGCGACCAGCACATAGTTGATGTTCGACACGAACAGCATCAGCGGCTGCATCACGCCGCTGTTGAACTGCGCCCGGAAACCGGCCTCGTACAGCGCCGCGTTCTGCTCGGCGAACTGCCGCGCCGACTCCTCCTGCCGCCCGAACACCTTCACCAGCGTATGCCCGGTGTACATCTCCTCCACGTGCGCGTTGAGCCCGCCCGTCGAACGCCACTGCTGCACGAAGTGCGGTTGCGACCGCTTGCCCACGTACGTCGCCACGGACAGCGACAGCGGTACCGTCACCAGCGCGACCAGCGCGAGGATCCAGGACACCCAGAACATCACCGCCAGCACGCCGATGATGGTCAGCAGGGAGTTGATCAGCTGGCCCATCGACTGCTGGAGGGTCTGGCCGATGTTGTCGATGTCGTTGGTCGCCCGGCTCAGCACCTCACCGCGCTGCCGCTGGTCGAAGTACGACAGCGGCAGCCGGGACAGCTTCGTCTGCACGTCCTCGCGCATCCGGTACATCGTCCGGTTGACGGCCCGGTTCACCAGCCGCGTCGCCACCGCCATCAGCAGGCCGGCGACCAGGAACACCGCCAGCGCCAGCAGCAGTACGTTCCCCACCGCGCCGAAGTCGATACCCTCGCCCGGCGTGAAGTCGGTGCTGCGGAGCATGTCGGCCACGGCACCGTCGCCCCGCTCCCGCATGGCGTCGAGAGCCTGCTCCTTGCTCGTCCCGGCCGGCATCCGGCGGCCGACGATCCCCGCGAACACCAGGTCGGTGGCGTGCCCCAGGATCTTCGGGCCGGCCACCGACAGTCCCACGCTCACCACCACGCACAGCAGCAGCGCGCCGATGGTCGGCCGCTCCTGCCGGAAGCGGCCGAGCAGCCGCCGGCCGGACCCCCGGAAGTCCATCGAGCGATGGTCGGGGCCGGTCCCGGCCATCATCCGCCCCATCGGACCGGCCATCAGGCAGCCTCCGCTTCCGTCAGCTGGGAGAGCACGATCTCCCGGTAGGTCTCGTTGTCCGCCATCAGCTCGTGGTGCCGGCCGGTGCCCACCACCCGGCCCGCGTCGAGCACCACGATCCGGTCGGCGTCCCGGATGGTCGCCACCCGCTGGGCGACGATCACGACGGTCGCCTGCGCGGTCTCACGGGCCAGCGCCGCGCGCAGGGCCGCGTCCGTGGCGTAGTCGAGCGCGGAGAAGGAGTCGTCGAAGAGATAGATCTCCGGCCGCTGCACCAGCGTCCGCGCGATGGCGAGCCGCTGCCGCTGACCGCCGGAGACGTTGGTGCCGCCCTGCGCGACCGGCGCGTCCAGTCCCCCTTCGAGCCCCTCCACGAACGGCTTGGCCTGCGCCACCTCCAGGGCGTGCCACAGTTCCTCGTCGGTCGCGTCCGGGTTGCCGTAGCGGAGGTTGCCGGCGACCGTGCCGGCGAACAGGTACGGCTTCTGCGGTACCAGTCCGACGGTCCTGGCCAGCACCCGCGGGTCGAGCGTCCTTACGTCCACCCCGTCGACCAGCACCTCCCCCTCGGTGGCGTCGAAGAGCCGGGGGACCAGTCCCAGCAGCGTCGACTTGCCGCTGCCGGTCGAGCCGATCACGGCGGTGGTCTCACCGGGCCGCGCGGCCAGGTCGACGCCCTTGAGCACCGCCTCCTCGGCACCCGGGTAGCGCAGGCCGGCCCCGCGGATCTCCAGATGTCCGTGCCGGAGCAGCTCCCGCACCGGCGTCCGCGGCGGCTCGACGCTGGATGCGGTCTCCAGCACCTCCTGGATGCGCTCGGCACACACCTCCGCGCGCGGCACCATCATGAACATGAAGGTGGCCATCATCACGGACATCACGATCTGGAGCAGATAGGCGAGATACGCCGTCAGATCGCCGATCTGCATCCCGCCGCTGTCGATGCGGTGCGCGCCGAACCACACCACCGCGATCGACGACAGGTTCACCACCGTCATGACGATCGGGAACATCAGCGCGAGCAGCTTGCCGGTGCCGAGCGACACCTCCGTCAGGTCGGCGTTCGCCTTCTGGAAGCGCTGCTGCTCGAACTCGTCCCGGACGAAGGCGCGAATCACCCGGTTGCCGGTGATCTGCTCGCGCAGCACGCGGTTCACCGTGTCCAGCCGCACCTGCATCGAGCGGTACAGCGGCCGCAGCCGCCGGACGATCACGATCACACTGAGGCCCAGCACGGGCACCACGCCGGCCAGCACCCCGGACAGCGGCACGTCCAGGCCGAGGGCCAGCACGATGCCGCCCACGCACATGATCGGCGCCGAGACCATCAGGGTGAACGTCATCAGGCACAGCATCTGCACCTGCTGGACGTCGTTGGTGGTCCGCGTGATCAGCGAGGGTGCGCCGAAGTGGCCCACCTCACGCGCGGAGAACGACTGCACCCGGTCGAAGACCGCGGCCCGCACGTCCCGGCCGAGCGCCGCGGCGGTGCGGGCGCCGTAGTAGACGGCACCGATGTTGCACACCACCTGCGCCAGCGAGACGCCGATCATCACAGCGCCGTAGGACAGGATGCGACCGGAGTCGCCGAGGACGACACCGTTGTCGATGATGTGGGCGTTCAGGGTGGGCAGGTAGAGCGTCGCGCAGGTCTGCAGGAACTGAAGCACCACCAGTACGGCGATGGGTCTCTTGTAGGGCCTGAGGTAGGTCCGCAGCAGTCGTATGAGCACACTGATCTCTCGGAGTCGGCGGCAGGGGCCGGATGGTTGCCCCTGGCCCCTATCGTCGAACGCTCCACCCGCGTTACCTCAACCCGTGCGGCCCGACGGGCGCCGCCCGGCCCTAGCCCCGGAACGCACCCGGGTGGGTCTGCTCGCGCACCGACACGTACTGCTGACGCACGGCCTGCCCCACCGCCAGCTCCTCACCGGGCTCCAGCACCTGCGCCACCGCCCCCTGCCAGGCCGGCGGCGTCCGCGGATCAAGGCTGCCCTGGGAGGCCCCGAGCGCCCAGGCCGCCTGCCGCGCCGCGCCGATCGCCGCGTAGTCCGCGGGCTGCGGCACGACGACCTGCGCCCCGAACAGCGAGGGCGCCGAGGCCTGCACGGCAGGCAGTTCGGCCGCCGCCCCCAGCAGGAAGACCCGCCGCACCTCCACCCCACGCCCGCGCAGCACGTCGAGGGCGTCCGCCAGGCCGCAGAGCATGCCCTCGAAAGCCGCCCGCGCCAGGTGCTCCGCCTTCATCGACTCCCGCCGCAGCCCGGTCAGCGTCCCCGCCGTGTGCGGCAGCGCGGGCGTCCGCTCACCCTCCAGATAGGGCAGCAGCACAAGGCCGTGGGAGCCCGGCGTCGACTTCATCGCCAGGTCGGACAGGCTCTCCAGGTCGGGCAGCCCGAGCAGCTCGGCGGTGCCGCGCAGGGTGCGCACGGCGTTGAGGGTGGTGACCACCGGCAGGTGCATGCCGGTGGCGTCGGCGAGGGAGGTGATCATCCCGGAGCCGTCCTGGAGCGCCTCGGGATGCACCGCCATCACGGACCCGGAGGCGCCCAGGGAGACCACCGCGTCGCCGAAACCGAGGCCCAGCCCGAACGCGGCGGCCATGGTCTCGCCGGTCCCGGCGGAGATCAGCAGCCCCTCCGGCGTCGTACCGGCCGCTTCGGACGGCCCGATCACCTCGGGCAGCATGACCTGGTGACCGAGCGCCAGCTCCACCAGATCGGGCCGGTAGGCGCCGGTGGCGGCGGACCAGTAGCCGGTCCCCGAGGCCCCGCCCCGGTCGGTGGTCCGCCGGACCGGCCGGCCCAGCAGCTGCCACACCAGCCAGTCGTGCGCCTGCATCAGCACCGCGACCCGGGCCGCGTTCTCGGGTTCGTTCCTGGAGAGCCAGCGCAGCTTGGTCACCGGCTGGGCGGCCTGCGGCACGGAGCCCACCGCCTGCGCCCAGGCCTCCCGCCCGCCCAGCGCGTCGACCAGGTCGGCCGCCGAGACCTGCGCCCGCTTGTCACCGCCGACCAGCGCCGGCCGTACGGTGCCACCCTGGGCGTCCAGCGGCACCAGGGCGTTCTGCTGGGCGGACACGCCGATGGCCTGCACGCCTTCCAGCAGGCCACCGCCCGCAGCTTCGCCCAGGGACAGCAGCCAGGCCTGCGGATCGACGTCACTGGGGCGCCCGGCGCCCTCGGCTTCCACCGGGTGCGGCGCGTAGCCCTGCCGCAGCACGGCGCCCGTGTCCGCGTCGCAGACGACGATACGAGTGAAATCGGGCGAACTGTCCAGCCCGGCTACTATCCCCATGCCTCAAATTCTGCCGTAGCGCCGCGCCGGCTTGGACCGGGGAGACCGTAGGGGTGTGTGAAGTGTTCGGGGTGCGGGTGGTCCGCGGCTGGTCGCGCGGGCCCCCGCGCCCCTGTGGGGGCGTCTTCGCCGCCCCCTTCTATGTGTTGCTGGTGCCCCAGTCGTCCTCCGCCGTGCCGTTGATGTTGCGCTCGCGCAGCGAGCGCACGCGGTGGGCGACCGAGTCGGGCATATGGTCGCCGACCTTCTCGCTCACCGTGTGGTACGCCTTGCCGGCGAACTGGCGGCCCTGCATGGCGGCCGTCTCGGCGGTGTTCCGGACGGCGGGGTTCTGCGCGAACTGACGCGCGGTCTTCTTCAGCTGTTCGTAGCGTTCGCGCCCGGCTCGTGTGCCCAGCACGTAACCCACAGCGAGTCCGACGACGAACGTGAGCCGGTAACGCATGGCGGCCACCCTTCCCTTGCGTAGGTCCTCTGGCGCGGCCTGGAGCCGGGAGTACCGATTGGCGAAGCACCCCCCTGCTTGCGCTAATGTATGTGTCGCAGCGAGCGCGCGCCCTCTGGCGGATACCCAGGTGGGTGCGTTCGATGCAACGAGGCATTCCTCCGTAGCTCAATTGGCAGAGCAGCCGGCTGTTAACCGGCAGGTTACTGGTTCGAGTCCAGTCGGGGGAGCTCGGTCCTCCGTAGCTCAATTGGCAGAGCAGCCGGCTGTTAACCGGCAGGTTACTGGTTCGAGTCCAGTCGGGGGAGCAGCCTGAAGAGGACCCCGCCGGGGTCCTTTTTCATGTCCGGTGGAACCGCCCGGGCCAGGGCGGAGTCCTCAAGGTCATGTGAAGCCGACCATCCGGAGCAGGAGATCGTATGAGCGGCTATGCTGCGGCAGACGGCGCGTACAAATGTGCGCGACACGCCGCTATGGGGCGGTAGCTCAGCCGGTTAGAGCAGCGGACTCATAATCCGTCGGCCGTGGGTTCGAGTCCCACCCGCCCCACCGCAGAGCGGTGCCGCAGGATCGTTTCTACCTGCGAAAACGTGAGAACGGGGGTTACCACTCCAAGGTGGTGGCCCCCGTTCATCCGTTCAGACCAAGATCCAGGGACCCGACAGGGACCCGGAGGGCGCCGCCCGGGTCTCTCAGGTGACTAGGCGGCCTCATCAGACGGATCTTGGCCCTGCTCCCCGGCATCGAGCAGGTCGCGGGCCAGGCTATCGAGCCCCATCTCGGCCTCGCCGTCGATGACAAAGCGGGCCAGGCGTCGACGCTTCCCGAGCTCTGGCGGATGTGCGGTGATCTTGTCCGCCGACAGGATCCTGATACCGGTCTCCTTGCAGTGGCCGCGTACCCACTGGATCACGGCCAGGGCCGCGCTCTCCTGGCTGGCAGCGGCCGTCTTGATCCGGCCGAGCGAGCGGCCGTCGTGCCGCGCCTTCACGCTGACAGTCCAGACACCCTCACGGCTCCGGGTGGCGTCGGCAGAGACAACGGCCGTTCCGTCACTGAAGAGCTTCAAGGGAAGGGCGAGCGGCCGGAGCACGTCATAGGAGACACCGCGCGGAATCACGGACGTCATGGACTCGGCCTCGCGTCGGGCAAGCTCGGGCAGGACGCTGGTGTAGGTGTCCGAGGTGATCTGGCGCGAGCTGTGCCCAAGCCGCTCCTGGACCACCTTGATGTCGTTGCCCTGGAGCAACGACAGGCTGGCCGAGATATGCCGGAGATCATGAAGCCGGACCGGGGGGAGACCAGACAGCTCCACCAGGCGCTTGAAGCGTCGGCTCACCCAGTCGGGGTGGAGCGGCTCGCCGTTCTCGTGCGTGAAGAACCGGTCCGACTCGACCCAGGCTTCTGCGGACGACCACTCCTCGCGCGCCTTCCCTCGCCGGGTTCGTCCCTGCCTCAGGACCTCGGCCGACTCCTCGCTCAGGTTCAGGGTGCGGACACTGTCGGCCTTGGGAGCTTCGCCGTACAGCCGGTAGGCCACCTCCACGATCTGAGCCGAGATGCGTAGCCAGAGATCAGCGAGGTTGACCTCGCGCAGCGGCAGGGCGCACATCTCGCCCCGGCGGGGGCCCAAGAAGATAAAGGAGTGCCACAGGTCGTACAGCCAGTCGTCCCGGACGAAGTCCAGGAAGGCGCCGGTCTGCTCGGGCGTCCAGACCATGACTGGGCCCGGCTTCTCGCCGGTTCGCTTCCAGTGCTCGACCCGTTCAGGTGTCCACACGAGGGGTTTGGGCCGGGTGACGGCCGGCAGCTCGACCAGCCGAGCCCAGTTCTTGCTGAACGCGTCCTCGCGCTTCACCCCCCAGGTGATGGCGGAGCTGAGGGTGTCATTGATGCGGTGCATGGTCGCTGCGGACGTGACCTTCCGCAGGCCCTTGCGACCCTCGCGCAGGGCGGCGTTGGCATCGAGGTAGGCGCGCCGGGTACGGCGGCGCTCTTCCTTCTTGCCTGCGGCGCGAACCCAGGCTTGGTGCGCAGCGTCGCGGGCCCTGGTCAGCTCCTCGACACGCAGATGGTGGAGTATTCGCTCGGCGTTCTCGCGCTCGATGGCGTTGTACATGGCGTCGAGGTGGCGGACCCGGAGGTCTCGGCGCTTGATGTGCCCCAGGTGAGGCACCAGGTAGTTGTCGATGTGTTCCTGGTAGCCGTGTCGAGTGGTGCGGGCGAGCTTCTTCTTCGACTCGATCCAGCGCCGCAGATACTCGGCCATGGCCTCGGTGGACAGCACATCGGTACCGCCTGCCAACTCCTTGTAGAACTTCTCGGCCGCCTCCTCGGCCTTCTCCTTGGTGGGGAAGCCGCCGCGCTTGGGGCGGCGGCGCTTGCCGTTCTCGCCGCGCTCCAGCTCCAGGGCGAAGTACCACGTTCCGTGGCCCTTCCTTCCGAGCTTCGGGCACGTCAGCCCTATGTCACCGATCTTCGGTGTCCCATCGTCGTTCAGTATGGGGTTGCCGTTCGTGTCGGTGAGCGGCCCCTTGCACTGGCATCGCCGGTAGAAGTTCGGCGAGTACATCCGACCCCCTGCTGTCGGCTGGCCCTCGGCCAGCCACGGTTGTGCGTACGAGTCCGTACGTGTCTGGCGTGATCTCTCTCGATCTTGCTGGGGGTGTCGGACAGCGTTGTAAAGTTGCCAGCAAGTTGGCGCGGGGGAGATTGCGACCAACGAGATGGCTGCTCAGGAAGCGGGCGGACAGGCTTCGGCCGGAGCGATGGGTCTGGAGGAGCTGCTGGCCCTTCCGGCCACGGTCAACGTGACAACTGCCGGGCGAGCTCTGGGAATCGGCCGAGATAAGGCGTACGAGCTGGTCCGCAAGGGGAAGTTCCCTGTTCGGACGCTCCCGCTGGGCGGCACAGTCCGAGTGCCGACGGCGGAGCTGTGGAAGATCCTCGGCGTCGAGCGGCGTGGCGGCAGGGGTGAGAACGTGAACGATGGCAGTGATGTGTGACCTTGAGGTGATTGTTTGCTTTCCAACAATGTGACCTATCTTCTGTAAAGTCATAAGCGTCAAGGGGGTCGGTAGGAGGGGCGAGGAGATGCCAAGGCTGTACGGCTTCGAGGACATGGCGTACCGGCGAGTGCGCGAGAGCGAGGCGGAGGGGATTCGTGCCGCCGCCTCTCGGCGGCTGCTCAAGCAGTCCTATCCCGCCATCTGCGAGGGGATGAACGCCGAGGGGTACCGCACGACGCGAGGCGGCCTGTTCAAGCCGGATGTCCTGGCGAACATTCTCGACCACCCGGCCATCGCCGGCTTGGCGGAGAACGAGAACGGCGAGCTGGTCGAGACCGGCGGTCCGGCGATCATCCCCCGCGAGGACTTCGAGGCCATCCGTGCGTTGCGCCCTTCCAACAACCCGGACAACCAGCGGACTGAGCAGCGGGAGTACCTGATCTCGGGTTCGCTGGGCGTCTGCGGCCTGTGCGCCACCACGCTCGGGGCGTCGCCGTCGAACGCCGGAGCACGCGGGCACCGTTGCCCTCCGAGCACCGCGCAGCATCCCGGCGGGTGCGGCAAGGTCCGCATCAATGCTGACCTGCTGGAGACGTACGTCGCTGAGCACGTGCTGGCGGAGTTGGCCAAGCCGGAGGTCAGCGCACTGATCGGTGAGGCTCGCGACGAATTGCTGGCCCAGGCTGCCGTCCTGCGTAAGGAGGCGGCCGCCGCACGCAGACGGCAGAAGAAGCTGGGGGAGGACTACGCGCGCTCGCCGGACATCTCGCTCAAGGCCTTCCGGACGGCCGATAAGGAGCTCAAGCAGTTGATCCGCGACAGCGAGACGAAGGCGCGCTTCCTGGAGCAGGTCAAGCACGTCCCTGTCGGCGATGTCCCGGACCTCGTGCGGTGGTGGAAGCATGCGCCGTTGAAGGCGAAGAAGGGCGTCCTGGTCCTCATGCTGGAGAAGGTGGCCGTGTACCCGGCGGCGTCCAGGGGCTCTCGCACCGTGGACGCCGACCGGGTGGCACTGCACTGGCGTCAATGGGGTGTGGCGGCTGAGGAGAAATCCGCTTAGACCGTGCTGCCAGCGCCTTTGGGGGTGATGTTGTAGCCGATGGTGGCCAGTGCGAGACCGGTGGCCACGCAGATGATGGAGAGCCCCGCCAAGGCGGGGCTGACGGCGTTTTCGACGGACAGCGGCCAGGCGTGTCCGGTGCGGTCGGCGATGATGTACGCGCCCCGGCTGAGTGCATAGGCGACGCCAAAGATGCCTCCGGCGGCAGCGATGGACAGTCCGGTTGCGGCGGCGCGTCGTTGTTGCCAGGCCGCAACGGCCAGCCCCGTGGAGAAGGCGCCGATCTCCACTCCGGCAACGGCTGTGAAGCCGAGGTAGGTGAGCAGGTACAGCCTCACATCGCTGCTACGCGCGTAGGCCGTGGACAGGTCCATGTGCGCGGTGTCGGCAACATGGAACTCCCAGATCATCGCCACGATGACGCAGCACACGGCGAAGAGGCGTACTGCGACTCCCGCCTGTACGTGGCTTCTTGAGTGCGTCCAGTCCACGATCAGGACTTGGAGGCTTGCCCAGAAGATCACCGCGGCGAGGTCCGAGGCGAGGGATGAGACCTCGTTGAAGTCCATGAGCCGGTCAACGGCTTCGGCGACTGTGGGGATCGCCAGGAGCGAGCCGAAGAAGCAGGCTACGAACGCCGACACCCGGGCCCTGTGGGCGATTTGATAGACCGCTTGATTGCGTCGCTTACGGGTGTGGTGCAGGCGTATCGCCGCGCTGATGGCTGTGACAAGGGCACAGACACCGTAGATGAGGCCGTGCAAGAGGTTCAACGTCCTTCCAGATCATCCGCTGCCCTCTCAGCGGCTTCGTGCAGGCTCAGCAGGCGGCGCGGCCGGCCCTCACGGGGCTGGTCGACGCCGGGGGGAGGCGGGGGGATCGCGGGGACCTCTTCGGACAGTCCCCTGCGAACACGGATCTCCCGGAGCTTCGAACGGATTTCAAGAATGTCCTGCACTTCAAGGCCCTGCATTAAACGCATGACTTCGCGGGCTTCAGGGTGCTCCCGGTACACGGACAGGGCTGCGAGGTCGTCCCACTCCGGCCCTGAGAGCAAGTACGCGGCCGGGGCGTCGAGTGCCTGAGCGAGCGCAGTGATGGTAGACGACCTGGGATTGCTGCTGGTGCCGTTCATCAGGCTGTTGACGGTGCCGTGCGACAGCAGGGGCTTGCGCTGACCCGCCGGGGTCGTCGCATCGGAGACGTCCCGGGCGCTGGGAGTGAACCCGTCAGGATCGCGGCGCAGGCGCAGCAGGACAAGCAACTTCGAGGCCAGGGCCATGGGTTGAGGCCCACCGGTGGTGTCTGCCATATCCGCCTTCTCTGGCTGTGTCGTATGCTCGCCGCAGGCGACTGGCCGGTAACAATCGTCACTACCTCTACGATACCCCGCAGCTCGGAGGGGTTATAGGGTTTGTTGGACAGTTTCCCCGGGGGAGCCGGCGGATGAACGACGGGCGTCGCGCGCTCCGTTACCCGCCTCTCGGTGGGGCCGTCGAGGAAGTCGCATCTGGGCGGGCGAAGGCGGCGCGCTTGCCGTTCACGGGAGGAATCGCATGTCCGAAATCGACGAGCGGCGGATCAATGAACTGGCCCAGCAG
This sequence comes from Streptomyces sp. NPDC047706, assembly GCF_043204795.1. Taxonomy (NCBI): domain Bacteria; kingdom Bacillati; phylum Actinomycetota; class Actinomycetes; order Kitasatosporales; family Streptomycetaceae; genus Streptomyces; species Streptomyces sp. NPDC047706. The sequence continues at coordinate 17,709 of NZ_JBIDCW010000048.1, forward strand.
CCCTCACCCCTGCTCCGGGGTGGGGTCGGGGCCGCTGCCCGCGCGGAAGCCCGGAAGGTGCTGGAGTGGCAGGCCGGGATGCGCCGCGGGGAACCGGGCGAAGGTGAGGAGGACGGCGCCTGTTGAACTGTCGGGCGATGCCGCGCCCTACTCCTCAGATATAGGTGACATTTTTGATCGTCTGATGTACGTTCTGACGTGCCGAGCGGGTACAGCAGCCGCAGGAGCCCCGCACGGCACGCGTCGCGTGAGCGGCGTCCTTCCCTACTCCTCGCCGGGTGGCCGACCCCCCCGCGCCCCGCCCGGCGAGGAGTCGGCCGTCCGGTGTGGCCGTCGGGGTGCATGACGGGAGCCAGCCCGCCGTGACCGCTTGGTCGCGGCGGGCTCTCTCATGTCCCCACCCAGGAAAGGGGATTGGGGAATGCGGCGAATTTCTCTTCCTGAATTCCCTTGAATTAAAAGAGTTCTGAACTTGCTTTGGCGGTATTCGCCATTAAGATATAAGTGTAGGAACAAAGGGAAACACCTCAATCGGAATTCACGAAAGGCGCGGGAAAATGACCGACAACAACAAGGTCGAGTTCATCAACATCAAGGTCAGCGAGATCGCCCCCAACCCGGAGCAGCCGAGGAAGTTCTTCTCGGAGGAGGCGCAGGAGGAGCTGACCAACAGCATCAAGGAGAACGGCCTCCTTCAGCCGGTCGTCGTCCGGCCGGTCGAGGGCGCCAAGGTCCCCTACATGCTCATTGCGGGCGAGCGGCGCTGGCGGTCTTGCCAGGCGGCCGGCCTGGAGGTCATCCCGGTGAAGGTCGTTGAAGGTGCCACCGAGGAAGAGGCGTACGTCCTCAGCATCGCTGAGAACGTCAACCGCGCGGACATGACGATCATGGAGGAAGCCGGTGCGTACGCCGACCTCAAGGCTGCCGGATGGACCCCGGTGAAGATCGCCAAGCAGTTCGGCAAGACCGAGACCCACATCACCTGGCGGCTGGGCCTGCTCACCCTGCGCCCCGAGGTGGCCGAGATGGTCGACCAGGGGCAGATCAAGAACAACCTCGCCTGGCACATCGCCCAGCTCAACCCGGCGAACCAGATGGTGGCCGCCATGCGGTACGTGCGCGGCGACTTCGACAGCGAGGCCGAGGCGCAGCACTTCGCGAACGGCCTCAAGATGATGGAGCAGCAGACCTCCCTCACCAACGAGAAGGCGCCGACGGCCGAGGAGCAGGAGAAGCAGAAGAAGGCCAAGGCCAAGGCGAAGGACGGGCTCGGCAAGGCCGAGGAGGTTCTGATCCCGCTGCTGGAGGAGTTGGCCGAGAAGAAGCCGGAGGACCTGGCCGTCATCCTCGGTGACGACCTCGCCCGCCACCTGCGCGTCGTCGGCCGCCTGTACGCCAAGGTGCAGATGGTGCGGAACCTGCTGAGCAAGGCGCAGGGCATCCAGCGAGCCATGGCCGAAGACTTCAACAAGGCGGCCGTTGAGGTTCAGCAGGAGGCGGCTGCGAAGAAGGCCGAGAAGCCTGAGCCCGGATCCACCGGCTGATGTTTCCGGGGTCCGATTTCTCGCCGAGGGCTGATGGTGGTGTGGGGCACGGGTTCGAGGGCGTGCAGCGTC
>NZ_JBIDCW010000049.1:0-15608 GCF_043204795.1 Streptomyces sp. NPDC047706
GAACCGAACGTCCGAACCCTGCACCAGTGACGCCGAAACCATGCCTTACCAGCGGAAACTCAACGATCACATCCGGAAAGACAACGGCTTCTGAGGAAAGCCTTCAACGACGTGCAGACCTTGGCTTCCTGACCGCATCGTGTGCCCGCCGGCGCAGCATGCGCTCCTTGCGCTGCTGCGTCGTCGGAGCCGTCCAGGCATGCCAGCCGACCTCCGCCACAAACTGCCGGCCATGCCCGCGTTCTTCGATTCCGCACCAGCGGCACCCGCTCGGCGCCACGGTGGAATCAGCCCCGGCAGAACGCGATATCGCCATCACATCCTCCTTCCCCCACCGCATATCTTGCCGCCTGCCACTGACAATCGCCTGGTGGCGCCGCCCCCTACAGGGGCCACCAACGAGGAGCAACGTCCCTCCTCACAGCCCTCAGCCTGCCCCGGTTTCACCTCCGATATCGGGAAAACCCCCCGCTGCGCGCATCTCAGTGTTTACGGTCTGTGCTCATGCGGTTCTTGCACACCTCGGACTGGCACCTGGGGCGCCGGTTCCACGAGGCCGATCTCATCGACGCGCAGCGCGCCTTCCTCACTCACATCCACGACACGGCCCGCGAGAGGGACGTCGACGCCATCCTCGTGGCCGGAGACATCTACGACCGCGCTATTCCCAGCCTGGATGCCGTGCGCCTCTTCGACAGCGCACTGAGCCAGTTCGCCGACCTGCGCATCCCCATCATCATGATCAGCGGCAACCACGACTCGGCCCACCGGCTCGGGGTCGGCGCCAGCGTCCTTGCCCGGGCCGGCGTGCACCTGCGGACCGACCCGGCCACCGCCTGCACCCGCCCCGTGCTGCTGGACGACGAGCACGGCACCATCGCCGTCTACGGCATCCCCTATCTCGAGCCGTCCCTGACCCATGACGATCTCGATGCCGACAAGAGCCACCATGCGGTGACCACCGCAGCCCTGGACCGCATCCGCGCCGACCTCGCCACCTACCCCGACGGCACCCGCAGCGTCGTCGTGGCCCACGCCTTCGTCGCCGGAGGCGAACCCTCCACCAGCGAGCGCGACATCACCGTCGGCGGCCTCGACTACGTCTCCGCCAGCGCCTTCACCGGCATCGACTACGCCGCCCTCGGCCATCTCCACGGCGCCCAGAACGTCAACGACCGCATCCACTACAGCGGTTCACCGCTGGCCTACTCCTTCTCCGAAACACACCACACCAAATCCCTGACCATCGTCGACATGGCCGGCGACGGCACCATCACGCTCACCCCCGTGCCCACCCCCGTCCCGCGCCCACTGGCCTTGCTGAAGGGCACCCTCGACGACCTGCTGGCCAACCCCGCCCACGAGGCGGTGACCGACAGCTGGCTCCAGGTCACCCTCACCGATCCCGCCCTGCCGTACGAGCCGATGGCCCGGCTGCGCCGCCGCTTCCCCCACACCCTGCGCCTGCTGCACGAACGCCCCGACCACCTGCAGCAGGCCTCCGACCGCCCCACCTACACCCAGCGCCTGCAAGGCCGAGACGACCTCGGCATCGCCTGCGACTTCGTCAAGAAGGTCCGCGGCGACGACCCCACCCCCGCCGAACACGCCCTGCTGCGCCGCGCCGTCGAAGCCACCCTGCACACCACACACCAGGAGACCGTCTAAAATGCGCCTGCACAGCCTCACCCTGCAGGCCTTCGGCCCCTTCGCAGGAACCCACACCATCGACTTCGACTCCCTCAGCAGCGACGGCCTCTTCCTGCTGCACGGTGCCACCGGAGCCGGAAAGAGCACCGTCTTCGACGCCATCTGCTACGCCCTGTACGGCAAGCCGCCCGGCGACCGCGCCCAACTGCTGCGCAGCGACCACGCCGCCGACCACCTGCTCACCCAGGTCGTCCTGGAGGCCACCATCTCCGGGCGCCGCCTGGAGATCACCCGCATACCCCAGCAGTTCCGGCCCAAGGCCCGCGGCAGCGGCACCACCCAGCAGAACGCCAAGACTCTGCTGCGCGAGTACAAGCACGACTCCGCCTCCGGCCAAGGCAGTTGGGAGGCCTCCAGCAAGTCCCACCAGGAGATCGGCGACCACCTCCAGGCGCTGCTCGGCATGAGCCGGGACCAGTTCTGCCAGGTCGTTCTCCTGCCGCAGAACCAGTTCACCCAGTTCCTGCGCGCCAAGGCATCCACCCGCAAGGACCTTCTCGGCAAGCTGTTCCGCACCCAGCGCTTCACCGACATCGACCGCTGGCTGCAAGAACGCAGCCGCGAGGCGGAAAAGGACCTCAAGGCGGCCCGCGGCGACGTCATCAGCCTGATCGACCGCATCCACGGCGCCGCCACAGGCCTCGACCACGAGCAAGACGCCCCCACAGGCAACGACCCGCAGACCCTGACCGAACCCGCACAGGCGTGGGCGACCGCCCTGGTGAAAGCGGCGTCCGCGCAGCTCGAAACGGCCACCGCCCAGGCCGAAACAGCTGCCGCCGACCTGGGTGCGCACCAGGCCAACGAACTCCTCGTGCGCACCCTGCACCAGCAGCAGAACGAGCACCGCGCCGCCGCCGAGCTGCTGGAGCAGCTGAAGCAGCAACAACCCCGCCAGCAGCTCATCACCGGCCAGCTCGAACAAGCCCGCCGCGCCGGCAAGTTGGCGGCCGTCCTTCACGCGGCCCGCACCGCCGCGCAGGAACACACCCGTGCTGCCGAAACCGAGGCGAAGGCGCGCAGCATCCTTGCTCCTGCGCACGCCCTTGCCGCGGCCGAAGAACTTGCCACCGCAGAGCAGCAGACACGGGCCGAAGCGACCCTCGCCGAGGCGCTGCTGCCGCAGGAAGCCGCCGTGCAGCAGATGGAACGGGCCCTGACGCAGCTGGACGCCGAACGGCAGACGCACACCGCCGACCAGCTCGAGGCCCACGACTGGCTCGCCAAGGAACCCGGCCTCCGCACGGCCCTGACGACACGCCTGGAAGCCGCACAGCGCGCCGAGACCGACAGCGTCCACCAGCAGTCCGCCCTCGCCGACATCCGTCGGCGCCTGGAAGCCGCGCAGCAGCGGGACGCCCGCCTCGCCGACGTCGTCTCGCGCAAAGAGCTTTTGAAGGCCGCCCACACCGCCACAACCGAGGCCGCCCAGGCCTACATCACCATCCGCCGACAGCGCACCGAGGGCATGGCCGCGGAACTGGCCGCCGGCCTCACCGACGGCTCGCCCTGCCCGGTGTGCGGATCGTGCACCCACCCCGCCCCGGCTGCCCCGCACCCGGGCCAGCCCACCCGCGACGACGAGCAGGCGGCCGAGGCCCGCCACCTCGAGGCTGAGACGGCCGAAGAAGCCGCAGCAACCGCACTCCAGCAGGCTCAGGACCAGGCTGCGCAAGCCCGCGCCCAGGCCGGCGACGATCCGCTGACCGACATCCAGAGCCTGTTGGCCACCACGCAAGCGGACCTCGAACAGACTCTGAAGACGGCCTCCGACGCCGGCCCCGCAAACGAGGGACTCGCCGTCCTCGACCGCGAACACACCAGCATGACGCAGAAGGCCACCACCGCCGGTGAACGCCTAGCGGCGTGCAACGCCGAGTACGACCACCTCTCCACCCAGCTGACCGACCTCACCCGCCAGCTGGATCAAGCACGCCACGGCGCGCCCACCGTCGCCGACCGCCTGGCCGACCTCAGCCGCACCGCCGACCAGCTCAAGGCCGCCGCCGAAGCCGCCACCATCACCCAGCGCCGGGCACGGGAACGCACCCTGCAGACCACCGAGGCCGAGACCGCCGCCCGTCAGCAGGGCTTCGACACCCTTCAGGCCGCCGAAGAAGCCGTCCTCGACGACGACGCACTGCACGCCCTCGAAGACGAGATCCAGAAGTTCAGCCACCAACAGGCCGTGCACACCGCCACGCTCGAGCGGCCCGACCTCGTCCATGCCGCCGCGCAGCCGCCCGCCGACCTCGACGCCGCCATCCACCTGCACAAGACGGCAGCCCAACGCCACACCGAGGCAGCCGCCGCCACCACCGCAGCCCGCACCCGCCACGACAACCTCACCCGGCACACCACCGACCTCGCCGCCGGCATCCAGCGCATGCAGCCCCTGCAGGAGGCCTACGACACCGTCCACCACCTCCAGGAAGTCATCCACGGCACCTCACCCAGCAACCGCGACCGCATGGAACTGGAGGCCTACGTCCTCGCCGCCCGCCTCGAACAAGTCGTCGACGCCGCCAACACCCGCCTGCTGCGCATGTCCGATTCCCGCTACACCCTCTCCCACAGCGACGACCGCGCCTCGCACGGCGCCCGCTCCGGCCTGGGACTGAAGATCACCGATGCGTGGACCGGCCGTGACCGCAACACCGACACCCTCTCCGGCGGCGAGTCCTTCTTCGCCTCCCTCGCCCTCGCCCTGGGCCTCGCCGACGTCGTCACCTACGAGGCAGGCGGCCGCGTCCTGGACACCCTCTTCATCGACGAAGGCTTCGGCTCACTCGACGACGACACCCTCCACCAGGTCCTCGACGTCCTGGACTCCCTGGGTGACCACGACCGCACCGTCGGACTCATCAGCCACGTCCCCGAACTCCGCCGCCGAATCACCAGCCAGCTCCATGTCCGCAAAGGCACCAGCGGCTCCACCCTGCACCTGGTCTCCCAAGCCGCCGAATAACCTCCCGGCGATGCCACAATGACCTCAGCTCGCAAGCTCATATCCCGGAGCGGCGTCTCCTCATGGCCACAGCACCCCTCGAACTGCGCCCCCACCAAAAGGACGCCGTCACCGCGGCCACCCGCATCCTCGGCCAGCAGCCCCGCACGAGTGTGATCGCGGCCTGCGGCACCGGCAAGACCCTCATCGCCGCCCGTACCACCGCCCGCATCGCCCCGCGGGGGAGGGTCCTGGTCCTGTTGCCGACGCTGGACCTGCTGTCCCAGACGATCCGGTCCTGGCGCCTGGCTGGCCGCAAGGGCACCGCCATCGCCGTGTGTTCCCAACGCCAGGCCCTCGACCATGAACCGCTCGGCGCCGACGTTCCCCTCACCACGAACCCCGCCGAACTGGCCGCGCTGGTCGGGCAGTTCAGTCCCGGCCCGGTCACCGTCTACGCCACCTACGCCTCCCTGCCCGCCGTCATCGCCGCACACCGCGACCACCGTCTGCCCCCCTGGGACCTGGTGGTCGTCGACGAGGCCCACCGCACCGCGGGCCGCCTGGGCAAGGCCTGGGCCGCCGTCCATCACGACGACCAGGTCCCGGCCGCCCGCCGCCTCTACCTGACCGCCACCCCCCGCATCTGGGACCCCGACGATGCCCCGGACGGCGACGGGACAGAGACAGTGGCCTCCATGGACGACGAGACCCTTTTCGGTCCCGTCGCCTACCACCTCAACCTCTCCGACGCCATCGATCTCGGGCTGCTCGCCGACTACCAGATCCTCGTCCCCGTCGTCACCGACGCGGACCTGCGCGACTGGCTGGCCACCGGAGCCGGCGCGGGTGTCGACGGACTGCACCTGGCCGGCCGCCAGGTTGCCGCCCTGCGCGCCATCCACGACCACAAGCTGCGCCGCATCCTGACCTTCCATCACCGTGTCGCCGACGCCCGCGCCTTCGCCACCACCCTCACGGAGACGGCCGCCGCTCTTCCCGCACCCCTGCGCCCCCAGGGCCTGTGGGCGGACTGGGTCAGCGGCAGCCACACCCCGCAGATCCGCCGCCGCCTCCTGCTCGAATTCACCTCCCACACCAGCCCCGACACACCGGCTGTCCTGTCCAACGCCCGCGTGCTGGGGGAGGGCATCGACGTGCCCGACATCGACGCGGTGGTCTTCGTCGACCCCAAGAACAGCCCCGTCGACACCGTCCAGGCTGTCGGTCGCGCCCTGCGCCAGCACCCCGGCGGCGGCAAGAAGGCCACCCTCGTCGTCCCCGTCTACCTCACCCCCGACGAAGACCCCGACGACCTCCTCGGCGCCGACGCCTACACCCCGCTGTGGCGGACCATCCAGGCTCTGCGCGCCCACGACGACCGCCTCGACGCCCGTCTGTCCGACCCGCGCACCCACCGCCCCACCATGCCCCCCGAGGACCCCGAAGCTTGGCTGCATTTCGACCGCCCCACCCAGGCCGACGAGATCGCCCTCGCCCTGTCCCTGCGCGTTCTGGCTCCCAAGAGCGCCGAATGGCGCCGCGGCCTCGCCGCAGCCCGCCGTTTCCGCCACACCCACCACCATCTCGACGTCCCGCAGACCTACGAAGACCTCACCGGCTACCCCCTGGGACGCTGGCTGACCTGGCAACGCCACCTGCACACCAAGGGCACGCTCGACGCCGTACGTGTCCAGGCCCTCGAACGCCTCGGCATCATCTGGAACCCTCGCCAGCAGGCCTTCGACCGCGCACTGGCCCACGCTGCCGCCTACGCCGCCCGCTACGGCCACCTCGCCGCCCCCGTCGACGAGATCCACGACGGATTCGCCCTCGGCCGCTGGCTGGCCACCCAGCGCACCCGCGCCGAGACCCTCACCGCCCAGCGCGCCGCTGCCCTCACCGCCCTGGACCGGTGGTGGAACCCGCCCTGGCCGATCACCTGGCAACGCGCCTACCACGCCGCCCGCCAGAGCCTGGCAGACAACGACACGGCCTCCCAGACACAGGCATGGCTCGAAGCCCAGCGCGCGCGCTTCGACCGCCTGCAGCCTAAACAAAGAGACCTGCTCAAGGAGTTGGGATCCGTCGAACTGCCCGACGCGCCCGCCGTACCGGCGAAGGGGAACCGCCTGCCGGCACGCGAGCGCGCCTTTCAGCGCGGGCTGGCCGCCGCCCGGGCGTTCCGCGAACGGGAAGGCCATCTCGACGTCCCCCAGCGGCATATCGAGGAGGTTGAAGGAGACTCGGTCCGTCTGGGGCAGTGGCTTAGCAACCTGCGCCGCCGCCGTACGGCGCTCAGCCCGAACAGACAGGAGGCGCTGGCCGAACTCGGCCTGTAGGCAGGCGAGCCCCCATCGAGGGGGTCGGCTGAAACAGCCGACAGAGCCGAGAGAGATTCAAGCCAATGGCCTGACTGCGCCCTGGCGGACCCGCACGGCATGCCCACACTGCACAGCAGGGAGGACTCCATCCCGGCCGGTGCAAGAGGGGGCAGAAATGGCGGCCAAACGCAAGGGCAAGGCGATGCGCAGACGACGCACCGCCCGGAACAAAGCAGCAGCAGGAGCGCTTGCCGCGCTGGTCCTGCTAGGCCTGCTGCGGCCGATGTTGTTGCTGTACCTCGGCGCCCTGCTTGCCGCTGCGGGAATCGGCTGGATGGTGTGGCGGCTGTGGCGAACCGACCGGCTGCTACGCAGCAAGGACGACGCCTGGAGGCGACAGGAACAGATCGCAGCGGGACAGCGGACGCTGACTGCGGTCGACGCGATGTCCGGCACCGAGTTCGAGGAAGTAGTCGCCGAGTTATGCCGCCGTGACGGCTGCACCCAGGTACGCCGAGTGGGCGGGAGCGGGGACAACGGAGCCGACGTGCTCGGCCAGCTGCCCGATGGCCGGAGCATGGTGATCCAGTGCAAGCGGTACGCACCCCACCGGACCATCGCCAGTCGCGAAGTGCGTGATCTCCTGGGAGCGAAGGTGCATTTCGCTGCGGATGTTGCCATCTTCGTCGCCACCACACGCTTCAGCCCCCAAGCCGAGGCGTTCGCGGTCGAGCACCACATCCTCACCCTGCACCGTGACTTCTTCGGTCTGTGGAACAAGGGGACATCGTTGCTGTCTCTGGCCGACGTCAACGGACGCGGACAGGGAGAAGCCCGCCACCGAGCACGCTGGAAACAGACGTACTCCAAGTAACCAACCACAAGCCCCAGGTGGGCAGTCCGCTCGGATCGCGACAGGTGAGGGGAGCGACACAGACCACCGGCCCCGCCCGGGCGGGGCACGGCAGCAGTCGACAGCCCATCAGCTGCGCCGGCACCGAGTCTGAAGCCGCCGCGCCCGCCGTCACTGCAGCTACTCGCTCAGCCCTTCCTGGTCGACGAAGCCGGGATGCTTCTCATCAGCGCTCTTCGCCAGGTGTAGCGGCGCAGGCAGATTGGTCCGCCCATCCCACATCGCCGCCTGCTCCGAGACCCGGGCAGCAAGACCGACCAACTGCTCCTCACGCCAGCCACCACAGTGGGCGACTACATACTCGGTGCGGGTCATGGCGTGGAACGGGGCGCCCATCTGGGCCAGTTGACCGCCGGGCAGGGTGCGGCGCGTGTACTGGGTGCCAGTGCGCTGGCCGCCCGCGTGCTGGCGGGACTGCCCGGAAAACAGCCAGGACACCACGTCCCCGTGATCGTGACGGTAGAGGATCTTCTCCGGCATGACCGGCTGCAACGAGTTGGACGGCAGCTTGCCCCCGCCGCCGGTACGCCGTGACGGCTGGGGTGTGCCCTGCCCGTTGCCGACCCGGACGACCGCCACACCCCACCCCTGGGCGATCAGGCTCTGCCCGGGCACATGGCCGTCCCCGAGCCGGTCGTTGCACAGCCCGGGCCAGATCCGCTCCCGTTCCTCGGCGAACACGATGATCGGAAACTGGTTCCTGAGCGCGGCCAGCGCCCCGTCCACATAGGTGCGCACGTTGTCCGGGCCCTCGTGGTCATCCCGCAGGTGATGCCCTCTTTTGCCGATGGGACCGGCATGGTGCAGGGCGCGGGCCTGGGCCAGGGGGAGCCAGCCCCGGTCGCTGTACATGAGGGTGGGCCAGTAGGCGTCCTCGCCCAGCGGGATGCGCATGGCGACCAGCGTGATGGCCAGCACGGCCGGTTTGCGGGGGCGGCCGGGACGTTCGGCGAAGCGGTGATAACGGGTCCACAGCCCCACCGCCACGGCCTCCCGGTCCAGAGTGGTGTCCCGCGCGTTGCGGTGAAAGGCGGTGGCGGCCAGCCGGTTGTCGATGATCCCGGAGTCGCAGTGCAGGCTGCCGAGCCCGATCTGCACCGCGTGGTCGTCCTTGTAGGCGGCGTCCGGCTCCGGCAGACCCGCGTTGCGGGCCCTGGACCGCGCGACCTTCTCGGGCGTGTTCAGCCGGTAGGGATCGCCCGGATCGGAGTCCATGGTGATGAACTGCGAGGGGATGCCGCGCTCGGCGAAGAGCCCCTTGAGCGCGTGCTTGGCATCCGTCACCCCCGCCTCCTTCTCCTGCTCGCTGGGGTAGCGGGTCTCGCACAGGGCGGTGACCAGCGACCGCCCGGCACCGGGCTTGAACCAGGGCAGGCTGTTCAGGATCAGGCCGCGGTCGTGGCTGCCATGGCGCACCAGTTCAGGCAGCCGCACCGCCACGAGCTCGTACCCGGGCGCCAGGACCACCGGCTGCTCGTCGGGCAGATCGGCCAGTTCGGGCCGCGCGTAGTCCCGGGCCAGCTGCCCCATCACCCGCGTGTGCCACGCGGCCGACTCATACAGCACGACAGTGCGCACCGCATCGAGGCGGGCGGAGGCCATGGCGTCGGCCATCTTGCCGGCCGGCACGTAGGGCGGCAGGCTCCCACCGGGCTTGCTGATCTTGATGGATGTCCCCGTGTAGACGACGGGCTCCTGGCCGAGGACGCGTGCGGCGTGTTCCTCGAGCCGGGCGTGGAACATCGCCCCGGCGCCCTTGTCGATCGGGTGCTTGCCCGTGCGGTGCACCCCGCGCACCTCCCCGAGTTCGTCCAGCCCCGTCAGGGGCGGCTGGGGCAGCCGGCCGACGCCGCAGGCCTCGACGATCTGTGCCGCCGCCCCGCGGTAGGAGACGTCCTTGGGCTGCATGAATCCGTCCGGGCCCTTCTCCCACCGGGTGGTGATCGGGGCCTTGAGGATGATGTCCGGGTTGACGGGATGGCGCAGCAGGACGTTGCGGATGCCCTTGTAGTGGGTGGCGACGCGCGAGATCCGCGCCGACAGATGCGCGATGAGCGTCTTTCCGCCCGGGGCGGCCTCGACCTCGATGTGGATGCGTTCCATGGCGTAGCCGGCGATGCGCCGGCGTTTGCCGCTCTCCTCGTCGATCCACGTCCGCTCGTGGGCCAGCGGGGCCTGCCAGGCCAGCAGGTCGCCCTCGCTGTCGAGGTGGAACCGCAGCGCGGGCAGGTTCTCGTCGAGGGGGAGAGGCTGGGCGGCCAGCATGCTCGCCAGCCGCCACCCGGCCACCCGAAACGCCCAGCGGGGACCGGTGATCCGCCCCAGGGTGTCGCGGTGCAGCAGCGAACTGAGCGGCTGGGGCCCGTCGCTGGACAGCTGCAGCAGGGCGGCGAGGGTGTCGCGGCCATCATGCCCGTCCAGCCGTGTCTCCCATTCCCGCATCAGGGTGCGCACCACGGCCTCGTCCAGTGGTCCGGGCGTGACGATCACGCTTCGCCCGGCCCAGCGGCCGGTCCTGGCGGGCCGGTCGGGGTTGGTGAACACCAGCCGCTCACCGGTCACGGCGCGCGCCGCCGTCTGCAGGGACGCGATCGGCTGCACGGCGTCCTTGCCCCGCGGCCGGGGCAGCCGCCGCCAGGCCGGCGCGAACGCCTCGTCCTGCGGGTACACGTGCACGGTGCCCAGCAGCCGGTCGTCCAGCGGGAAGGACAGGGTGAACAGGCGGCCGCAGTCGTCACTCACCATTCGCCCAGCTCCTCATCCTCGATCTCGTTCGCGTATCCGGTCGGGGAGTGCTCCGCCAGCCCGAGCAGGGCGCCGGTCATGGTGGTGCGGTAGACGGCGTCGATCAGCGGCATGTGGTTCTCGTCCTGCCATTTCCCGCGCAGTTGCTTCAGGAGGGCGGGCAGGGTGGAGTCGGCGGCGGTGTGGGTGAAGGCGGCGTCGAGCAGTCGCAGCCGCCCTGGGTCGCCGCCGCGGCGGGTGCGGCCGCCCAGCTGGATCAGCCGGGTCAGGATCTCCGCGACGACGGCGAGTTTGATGTCCTCGCCCAAGGTCTTGAAGTAGCCCTGGCCGCTGCGGATGTCGTCGAAGATCTGGCCCGCCGCGATCCGCAGCCGCTCCAGCTCTGCCGCGGGATTCGGGCCGGGCCGCCGCCGGCGGTAGGCGAGGGAGTTGACCAGGGACAGCAGCACTGGGGGGTCTTCCATCACCGGGATGGGCCGGTTGACCAGGCAGGCCACATGCAGCAGGGAGCGCCCGTCATGGTCGACGATGTTCAGGCCGCGCTCGACCCGGGCCATGGGGGCGATCAGGTACCGGCACCGGCCGTGGCCCACGGCGTGGGGGAACTGCTCGAGCCGGTTGCTGGGGATGGGCACCCAGCCGGGCGGCATCCGCTTCAGCGCAGCCATCTCCTGCGGGTGCACCGCCACGCAGATCTCGGATGGTGGGACCCCTGCGTCGATCATGCCGCGGGCGAGCGCGGGGCCGGCGTTGTAGGCGGTCGGCGCGAGTAGCGCATACGCCCGGTGCGCGGTGGCCGGATCGGCGGCCACCGTGTCGAGCTGCGCGGGAAGGTCCTTGCCGACGCTGCGCCCCATGGCCGTGTAGGCGCGGTGACGGTTGGTTCCCTCGGTGCCGGACACCACGATGCCCGCCCCGTCGTCCTGGCCGGGCTGCAGCTCGACGGTGAGGCTTCCGTTGACGTCGTCCGGCACGTACCAGGCCGGTTCCGGCAGGAGGTGGTGACGCGGCGCGTATGGCATGAACGCCGTTGCGGACATCCCGATCACCGCCCGGCGGGTGCCGGTATGGGCGAGTGCGGTCACCTCGCCCAGGTAGGCCAGGTGGGTGTGCGGATCCCCGACATAGGACTTCAGCCGCAGCGCTGTTTGGTGCCGGTCGGCCGGGTCGAACGTCTCGGAGAACGCGAACAGCGCACGCCCCAAAGGGCCGTAGGGGGCGGCCCGCCACGGCACGTGCGAGGCCAGCGCGTCCACCAGGCTGTTGCCGGCGGAGATCCCCGCTCCCTGCAGTGGCGCCGCGACCCCGACGATGCGGTGCAGAATGCTGGCCATCTCCTCCAGATACGCCCGCCGGGCCGCCAGCAGCGCCAGTGAGGACAGCCGCTTGTCGCCGCTCTCACCGGTGATCCCCGCGAAGGCTTCGCCGATGCGCTGCAAGGTGGCGTGGGTGAGCCGGTCCTGCCCGCCGGCCAGGTCCGTGACCGAGGACAGCAGCTCCCTCAGCTTGGTCAGCCCATCGATCTCATCGGCGAACTCCAGCGGCCCCTCCCGCTTGTAGAGTTGGTTGACCGCCTGCATCTGCTGAGCGGTGGGCCGTTCACCCGCCTCCAGGTGGAAGATCCGGGAGGCGAACATGGCGTCCCAGCGCCGCGGGACAACCATGTTGCGCCGTTCCCGGTCGGGCTGGATGACACCGCCGACCAGGTGGGACACGTAGGACTCGGCCAGCCACATCAGATGGTTGATCAGCGGCCGCAGATGCTGTTCGAGGCTCATCGGCAGCCGGTGGCAGTGGCGCCGGAACTGGCTGTCGAGATCGCGTACCGGGGTGTGCTCCGCACCGTCCTGGGCCAGCAGCACCTGACGGGCCGCCCGGTCGAAGGCCTGCGCCTGCAGCGCATCGGCCTCGTCGATGATGACCAGATGGCTGCGGTGCAGCAGGAGCTGCTCGGTGGTCATGCGCCGCCCCGGGGCGGGTCGGCCCGCCACCGGCGCGTGGATGTGCCCGGTGAGGAAATTCGCGTGGTTGGTGACGAGGATGTCCGCCGAAGCCGCGGCCCGGTGGTGGCGGAACTTCCCGCAGCCACCACGCCACGGACAGGCCATAGCCTTATCTGTTTTGGCCCCGTTGGGCTTGAGCTGGTCGCACGGCTCCTGGCCCGGCGTCCAGGCATCCACCGCTTCGGAAGAGGTGGTGGCGTGCCCGGTCAGGGGGCAGCTGTAGGACATCTCCCGGTACACCCAGGTCCGGAAGTCCGCATCGTCCTGCGGATTGCCGGCCGTCTGCTCGGCCAGCTCCATCATGGAGGCGGGGGAGACGACCGGCGTGACCTGCGCGGAGATGCCCAGAGCGGCCAGGTCCTGCTCCAGCCGGTACACCGTGGCCAGGACCTGCGCGCTCTGCGGAACCACCAGCGAGATCACCCGGCCCTGCCGGGCGCACCACACCGCGACGAGTTCACTCAGGACGTTCTTGCCCATGCCGGTGGGGGCGTGGAAGACCCGCAGCGGCCCGGCCTCCACGCGCAGGATCTCGCCCACGCCGGTGCCGTCGCGGCCGCGGGCGTGCTGCTGGATGTCGGCGACCGCCTTGCGCCGGTAGTCCTGCCCGCGCAGCGCATCGAGCCGGCCCGCGATCTCGTCCAGGTCGGCGAAGGGGATCTCCACCTCGTCCGCGACCGGGGCCTCACCCAGTTCCTGCACCACGCTGGGAGCAGGGGTCCCTTGGTAGTCGAGGTCGTAGAAGACATCCGCCACCCGGCCCGACGGGCTTAGCGGATCCCTGATCCGCAGGTCGCTGACGTAGGAGCCGGGCGGCGCAGGCTTGGGCTGGGACTGCCCCTTGGCCGCGTTGTCCTCGAGCTCATCCAGCAAGGCATCGATGAGCGCTTCCTCGTCGCCGACGGGCAGGATCAGCACCTGCTCCTCCCCGTCGCCTGGGGCGAACTCGACGGCACCCTCCAGGACCGCTGGCGCCTCCGTGACAAACACCGAGTGGGAAGCCAGCATCGCCGGCCGCTGCCGCAGCATCCGCGTGATCCGCACCTGATCGGCCAGCGCCAGCGCAGGCCAGCCGTCCCACAGATGCATCTGCCCCGTGGCCAGGAAGTGCGCATCAGCAAGATGCACCACACGGCGCCAGGCCGCCTGCTCCTGCGGCGCCCGGTTGGGGAACACCCGCGCGGCCAGCAAGACCGCCACCCGCACCGTCAGCGGCACGCTGACGGAGTACCTCGCGTTCTTCGGCGACGTCATGCCCCCAACCCCTTCAGCCGCTTCGTCACGGCCGCCTTGAAACGGCTGACCGTGAACACGCTGTAGCGCTGCCCGTCAGCAGTCCGCAGCGCATCGAGCCCGGACTGCAGCTGATTCACCTGGCTGCGCCGGTAGTTGGGGACGACCACCGTCTCCCCGGCAGGCGGCCGGTCGATGATCGTCTGCGTGTCCTGGTGGTCCTTGACGTCCACCCGCCAGTAGTGCCCGTCCGCCAGGTAGACGCCGATATCCCACTCATCCAGGTTCTCCCAGCGCTCGACCCGGATCCCCTCCTGCTTCTCCAGCCACTGCATCAGGCCCACCTCACTCAGCCCAGGACAGGTGATGTACCGCCACACCCCCCAGTCCAGGCACAACACGCCCTCTGCCGGCTCCGCAGCCGTCCCCAACCGCCCACGCCCACCCGTCAGTTCGGGCGGCCCGCCCCGCTTGCCACCGCCCGCGACCAGACCGAACCGGCTCTGATGCGGCGGATACTCACACCGCAACTGCCCACCGCGCAGCACCATCGGATACCGGCACTCCGGGCACGGCCACAACCACGACGACGCCCCCACCCACATCCGGTCCGAGGGAAGGGGCCAATACACGTCCATTCGCGGCGCACCGCGCCGCGAGTACTCCTCGACCAACGCCCGCTCCGTGCCGTACGGCACCTCGGTCAGCATCGTCCGCGCCGCCACATAGCCGGCCTGCCCGCCGGAGCGGATATGCCGAAAGGCAGCCCGCTCCGTCTGCTCAGCCGTCTGCCGAACCCACGCCGGAAGCCACGTCCCACCGAGATCGAAGTACCCGTCGTCCCCATATAGGGCCTCCAGATAGTTCATCCCCGCCTCGTGAGCCTCCTCCGTCAGCTCACTGTTGTCCGTCAGGACAACCAAATCCCCCATCACAGAAGGCAGTTCGTCCCACGCCAAAGGCACCCACTCCCGCAGGCGCACCGGCAGCAAGTCGATCATCTCGGCAGGCGTCGAAGGACCGGCCCCCACCGGCAGACTCGACAAGAGCACCCCATGCATACGCGACAGCTCCCGCCACGCACGAGGCTCCTCAACCCGGTTGATCCACGCCGCACCAGCCCGCAGAACAGCGGTAATGATCCTCCGAGCAGCAACATGTTGACTTTCAGGCACAGCTCATCACCCCTCCACGCCCCACCAGTGGTATTCGGGGCCATTCCAGACGGGCCAACAACTCCCGGAACCTACACGCCGGGTCTGACAACGCCCCCGAAAACCAACGAAGATGGGCCCCGCGACAGCGGGGCACCACAAGAAACCGGACACGCCGTCAGGCATGCCGCGGGGCCACCAGGCCCCGCCTCACACGGTTCTGCCGGCCCGTCAGGGCCGAAGCCCCTGGCACACCAAGGGGGGAGGGGAACCGGATAACTGTCTAACAAACCCTTACGACATCACGGCGCCGCAGGCGCCGACACCCACCCAACCCCTGCCCGCCAGGGCAGGGCACCCCAACCCACTCCGAACCCCACTGTCATGCCGCCAGGCATGACACCTTCAGACACATGAAGCGGGGCCGCCAGGCCCCGCATCCTCTTCCTGTTGGCCCGTCAGGGCCAACCCACTCAACACACAGTCATGCCGCCAGGCATGACGATGCGTCACCTTACGGGCCGTCAGGCCCGTAGTTGGCCGCCAGGCCAACTGAAGAGCCGACAGGCTCTCCGCCCC
>NZ_JBIDCW010000050.1:0-11906 GCF_043204795.1 Streptomyces sp. NPDC047706
GGGGCCTTACGCCTGCCCGGACTTGGGGATACCGCGGATCGCGCGACGCGCCTCGTGCTCACGGACGGTAGCCGACGGTTACTGGGAACAGCTCACTGAGCAGGGTTTCACCACCGAAACCACGGTTGATATCGGTGATCTCGTCAGGGGTCACACCTGACTTGAAGCCGCCAGTCAGCGGGCAGTTGGAATTGTGAACGAGTACCGGCGTGGCCCCCGCCAGCACATAGTACGTGTGCTACGCGAGCCCCTCGACCTGCTTTTATGCAGGTCAAGCGAGGTTTGCTGGTCCGGTGACGTGCGTCGGTGGCCGTGGTTGTGCGGGGTTGTTGCCGTCAGCTACTGCCGTCAGTCGGTTCAGCCCAGGTACGGCTTCTCGCGGTGTTCCAAGAAGTGCTGGAGCCTGAGCCGTTGGGTGTGGTGCATCGGCAACTGCTCGATTTCTTCGGGCGGTACAAACCGGAGTTCCGTGGACTCGTCGGAGATTTCCAGCTGATGGCCACCGGTGATGCGGGCGGTGAAGCAGACGTTGAACTGGCGGCGGACCTCGCCGTCGGCGTAGGCGATGATGTGTTTCGGGTCGGTGTAGGTGCCGACCAGGCCGGTGATCTCGACGTCGAGGCCGGTCTCTTCCTTGACTTCGCGGACGGCTGTGCCGGGCAGGGAGTCGGTGAGGTCCATGCCGCCGCCGGGCAGCGCCCATAGGTCGTTGTCGCGGCGGCGCTGGAGGAGGATGCGGCCGTGGTCGTCGGTGACGACGGCGGATGCGGCGACGACCATGCTGTTCGGCTTGGGTGCGCTGGGGTCGTCGTAGTACTCGGTGCGGGCCACGGTCAGCCTTCCTCTCGTACTGGCGTCGCCGTTGCCCACACGGCGTCGAAGCTCTCGGTGTAGGTGTCGAACATTCCGCCTGTCTCGTGTCGACGAAGATGCCACACCGGGGCGGCGTAGGCGTTGACGCCCCAGACATGGGCGTTGACGAGTTGCTGGTCGTCGGCGCGGTAGAGGGAATTGTAGAGCGTGGTGCCGTGGGTGCGGACTTCGATGCCGGGGGTGCCGGCGAGCGGCCTGTAGTGCATGAGCGCGAGGCGGCAGCGGGATTCGATGCCGTGGCCGAACCGCTCCTCCTGGCCGCGGGCTTGGACGTTGTCGCTGTCGGCGTCTCCGATCGCGATGCGGACGGTGCAGCCTTCGGCGGCGCGTTCGGTGAGGAGTTCGTTGAGCCGCGGGTAAGCCTCGTGGAGGAAGACGGCCGCGTAGACGAGGATGTCGATCCGTTCCCGGGCCTGGGCCATCAGGTCGGTGAACGCCGAAACGGGGATGTCGGCCCGCTGTTCGTAAAGCGCCACCAGTTCAGGGCTGATGGCGCGGACGGGGCGGGCTTGGCGGAGCGCCGGCCAGAGTGCGTGCACGTCTTCTCCCAGGGCCTTGGCCGCCTGGAGGGCTGTGGCACGGCGTGGGATGCGCCCGAGGTTCACCCAGCGCTCGACCGATTTGGGGTCGACCTCGACCTCCTGGGCGAGGGTGGCGTATGTCCAGCCTCCGGCCGCCATGACGGCTCGTAGTCTCTCGTTCGGCACGAGTCTCCCCCTTCGTCTCATGACGGCACCAGGGACGTTCTACACGGTGCGGGACGTCCCGAAGTGGGGTTTGGTGGAGGTTCCTTCGTCCCGGTGACCGGCGTGAGGATCGGTGCCGACCCTGCGGCACCGACGGGCCCAGGGGCACGCATCCACGCCGCCGAGGAGCGTCACCGTGCGAAAGAGCACCACCCCATGTGTTCCCGCCCTGAGACTGGACGCCCGGTCGCGCACCGCCTCGCCGGGGTGGTCACGATGACGGCCCCCACCCCTGATACCGACGGGCACACCGTCTCGCCCGATGTCGGCGCCCTGGTGGTCGACCGACGGAACGACAAGGTGGGCGTGGTCATGGGGCATGTGGGGCCGTATGTGCAACTTCGGCCACCACGCGGTGGCCGGGAGTGGGACGTGCCTCCCGAAGACGTACGTGCGCCCACTCCGACAGAGGAGCTGAGCGCGAAGGTGACCGTGGCCAACCGGAGGTGGGGACGGTGACCCCTCGCTCGGTCCTGCGATACGAGACCTGGACTCTCCAGCCCGACCGCGAGCCGGATGCGGAGCCGGTCCTGTACGCGATGCAGTGCGCCGTGGACGGAGAGACCTCGCCGACGAGCGAGGACTTCGCCGAACCGCAGAACTGGGTGCTGCGGCACTGCGGCCAAAACCCGTCCCACCACACCTACCGGGAGATCATCACCCGGCCCTGGCGGGCCTGGCGGCAGATGTGACCCGTCCTGCTCGCCCAGGCGGCGCCCCGCTCTGACCCACTCGACTCCCGTCCCTGCCGGGCGTGGCCGATCGAGGCTCCCCCGTCCTCATCAGCCCCGGCAGGGACGGGCGCTCACATGCCGGACCCATGAGCACGGGGTTCTGGCCTCAGCCACAGAAAGTCAGCCACGACGGCGGGCGCGCCGACCGACCACCCGCCACGTGTGTCTCGCTCAACCCCGCACCGGCGTCAGCCCAGTCATCTCCATCGTCACGGCCCCCAGCCAGGCACCAAGCATGGGCGTCCGGGACGGCGCGAGCCCGCCGGGCAGCCTCTCACGTGCCCGGCCAGTCTGCTGCTGAGCGGTCGGACCGGGGCTTCCGATTGGTGGTCCGGCCTACGCTCCCGGGCTCTGCGCGCCGAGTGGTCGGCGGCCGTCGCCAGCGGGGCGGCAGACAGGAGCGGGCGGCGGTCACCGACCGCCGGCGCGCGGCGGCCCGCGTCAGCGGGACGCCCTTGATCAAGTAAAGAAACTCTGAACAGCTCACCCCGTCGAACCCCGTCGAACCCACCGGTTGGGCTGCCGGGTCGAGGTCAGGGCCGCTGTTGCCGACGCTTCTTCGATTCGGCCAGCGCGGTCTTCAGCTTCTCGCTCGGCGACACGTCCGGCTCGGCTTCGTCGTCGTGGAGGGATGGCAGGAACAGGCCGCGGCGGCTCTTTTCTCGCTTGACCTTCCGGCGCTCGTTGAAGAGCCGCTGATGCTCCTCCCGGACCACGACCC
Source organism: Streptomyces sp. NPDC047706 (assembly GCF_043204795.1). Taxonomy (NCBI): domain Bacteria; kingdom Bacillati; phylum Actinomycetota; class Actinomycetes; order Kitasatosporales; family Streptomycetaceae; genus Streptomyces; species Streptomyces sp. NPDC047706. The sequence continues at coordinate 3,075 of NZ_JBIDCW010000050.1, forward strand.
ATCGCCGGTCCAGGTCTGCTTCTCGCTCCAGAAGCTCGTCATCGCTGAGGTCGGCGAACTCGGTGGCGGCTGCGCGCGCCTCGCGGTCGATCTCCTCGCGCAGCAGGTAGTTCGTGATGGGCCCATGGTGCTTGCCCGGTTCCGGCTCTTGGCGGACGAAGACGCCGCGCCCCTTGACCGCGTACGCCAGCCCGTCCTGCTTGAGGCGTCGATAGGCGTTCTGCGCGGTGGAGTTGGCGACTTTGAACCGCTCTTGGATCTCCCGGGCGGGCGGGAGCTGGGAACCCGGGGGGTAGGCGCCTTCCACGATTTCCCGGCGGAGGATGTCGGCGACCTGGGCATACGGCGGTCGGGCGTCGTCGTTGCGGATGACGTCGAGTGGCCAGTCAGGCCCCTCGACGTCGGCTTCGTCCTGATCGCTCTCGGCCCCTTCGTCGCTTCCGCCGATGGAGGTGCTGACGTAGCTGCCCCGGCCGAGCTGGGAGTAGACCAGACCCTCTCGCTTGAGCACGCGCAGGGCGTTCTGGACGGTGGAGCTGGAGACGCCGAACCGGTCACCCAGCACGTTGGCCGAAGGCAGGCGCTCACCGGGGCGGAACTCGCCGTTGAGGATCGCGTCCCGCAGGGCCTCGGCGGCCTGGAGGTACGGCGGCCGGGAGTCCTCGTCCAAGGGCAGGGTCATGTCCCCACGGTATCGCCAGCAAGCCGTAGCGATACAGGCACATCCCCGGGTTCCCACCTGACCACCTACCAACCTGATCGAAGTCACAACCTAATCGACCTTGCAAGTTGAGCGATCATCTCCCTATGCTCCATGTCGAGCCGATCAAGCGGCTCCACCGAACAAGGGGTGTGATGGCATGGCCATGACTCGAATCCGTGTTGCCCTGCTGCCGTCGGCGGTGTGCATCGCGGGCACCGACCCGGCGTTGAAGATCAAGGACCAGCAGACCGGGGAGGTCGCCACCGACCGGGAGACCGGTGCGTCGCTGTACACGGTGACCGTGATGCTCATGGAGGACGGCCGCGCCGAAGTCCTGAAGATCACCGTCCCGGAGACGGGCCTTGCGGCCGGGCTGAAGCCGGGGGCGATGGTGCGGCCGGTGGAGCTGTTCGCGACCCCGTGGGCGCGGATCTTCAACGGTCAGCTCTCCGACGGCGTCGCCTACCGGGCTTCCCGCCTGGAGCTGGTGACGGTGGAGGCGAACCAGTGACTTGCTTCGAACACCGCTCGCCGGAGCGGGAGTTGTCCTCGCTCCGGCCCCTGCCTGGTACGGAAGGCAAGGCCACCTTCGCCGTCTCGGCTGCCGTGCTCGATGTGCTCGGCCTGGCCCCGGAACAGGTGGCCCACCTCGACCTGGGCGGCGTATTCCGCCGGATACACGAAGAGGGGGCCTGACGTGGAAGTTGTGACGGAATACGCGTCGTACGCGCTGCCGATCGCTGCGGCGTTCATCGGTGTGTGGCTGGTGTGGACGGTGGTGCGCTACGTGCGGGCCGACCGGGGCACGCGGGTCAGCATGCGGCAGGCCGTCCGGGTCCGCTGGGGCTGGGTACGGCTCGCGCGGATGGCCGGGCTGACGGTCACCGACAAGACACCGAGCCTGCTCGCGCAGATCACCGCGCAGAAGGACGGTCCCCCGCCCGCTCCCCGGGTGCTGACTCCGAAGATCAAGGTCAAGCCCGACCAGTTCGGGGTGATCGTGCGGGCCCGGACGCTGCCGCAGGTCGGGCTGGAGGAGTACCAGAAGTCGGCGCGGTTCCTGGCCGATGCCTGGCGGTGCACGCGGGTATCCGTGCTGTCAGACGGCCCCGGCAAGGTGGTGATCCGGGGCGTGCGCTCCGACCCGCTGACCACGCCGACCACCCACCGGCCCAGCGGCCGACCACTCGCGGACCTGACGCGCTGGGAACTTGGTGTGGACGAGTACGCCGCCCGGGTGTGGGTGTCCCTGGCGAACGTGCCCGGTGTGACGGTGGCCGGCGTCCCCGGTGCGGGCAAGACCTCGGGGGTCAACAAGTTCGTCTGCGACTTCGCACCGTCGGCCGCCGTGCAGATCGCAGGTGCCGACGGGAAGGTGTCGCGGGCATCGGAGGGCGACTACGCCGACCTGGTCAAGCGGATGTTCGCGTTCTGCGGTGACGACCTGGATGAGGCGAACGAGCTGTTCAAGCGCCTGGTGGAGCTGCGCAAGCGGCGCTCGGCGACCATCCGTGACGTGCTGGGCGTGAAGAACATGTGGCACGTCGGCCCCTCTCCGGAGTGGCCGCTCACGGTCCTGATCATCGATGAGGCGCACACGTACTTCCGCGAGTACAAGGGCAGCGACGCCACCACCATGCGCCTGGCCGCGCTGACGGCGGAGAACGCCCGGCTGGTGGAGGACCTGGTCAAGAAGGGCCGCAGCGTCGGCATCCTGGTGATCCTGATCAGCCAGAAGACCACCGGCGACGCCATCCCCACCTTCATCCGCGACGTGTGCCCCATCGGGCTGTCGTTCGCGCAGAAGACCGTGGAAGCCGCGGTGGCCGCGCTGGGTGAGGACATCCGCAACTGGCCCGACGCCAGTCCGGTCACCTTGCAGGACCCCGCCTACGTCGGCGTCGCGGTGATGGCGATGCAGGGCCGCCCGGGCTACACCCGCATCCGCACCCCCTACGTCTCCGACGCCGACGCCGCCCGCGTCGCGGACGCCACTTCGCACCTGACCGCCGACCCTGACCTGTGCCTGGACGCCCTCCTGCGCTCGACCGGCCGGACGACACCGCCCGCGCCCTCGCTCACCAAGTGACCCCGAAACGCCCACACTAGAAGGGAGGTTGAGATCATGGCGGAGGAACGGTTCACCCGGCGCACTGTGACCGTGGTCATGGCGGTCATCGCGGCCCTGGCCTTCGTCTTCTCCTTCGGCAACGTCTGGGCACTCGCCCTGCGTCTCGGCGTCCCCCGCCCGATCGCGCCGCTGATCGCTCCCATGGTGGACCTGTCCGTTGTCGGTCTCCTGGTCGCGCTGCGGTTCCTGGCCCTGCGCGGCGTGTCCAAGGCGGAGTTGCGGGCCGGTACCCGGCTGCTGCACCTGTGCGGGCTGCTCACCCTCGCCCTGAACACCGCCGAACCCCTGCTGGCCGGACGCTACGGCCGGGCCTGCCTGGACACCGTCGCCCCGCTCCTGCTCCTCGGCTGGGGCCACGTCGGCCCCGCCTTCCTCGCCCAGTTCCACACCCTCACCCGCCCCACCCCGCACCGCGAGGACACTCCCGCTTCTGCCTCCTGCCCGCTGCCCGACAAAGCACCCCCGACCCTCATCCCGGACGTCGTTGCCGCCCCGGCCGAGGAACCGCAGCCCGCCCCGGCTCCAGTCGCTGCTCTGCCCGTCACCGTCGCGAAGACGGTTCGACCCGCCTCCGTCCCGGCCCTGCCGGCTGCCCTGCTGGACGCGGCCCGGCGCATCGCGGACACCCACCGCGCCGATCACGAAGTGCCGATCACAGCGGCCCAGTTGGGGACTCGCATGGGCGTCGCCCTGCCGGTGGCCACCGCCGCCCTCGCTCAGCTCTGAGCCCCGGCCCTCACGGCCGCATCCCCCTCGCTCAACCCACGCCCACCCGATGGGCCTGGTTCGTCATGGCCCGAGCAGCAACACGCCCACAGTCACGGCCTGTTGCTGCTCGGTGCCCCACCCGACAGAAGGGACACGCCTCGAATGGTCGCCCTGGACCTGCGCCACGTGACAAGCCCCGCCGTGCGGGACCTGCTCCACCTCGTCAACCATCCCGACTTCGACCGCGCGCAGCAGCAGATCGAACGCCTCGGTGGCTGCACCGAACCCGTCCGCCTCACCGGCCGCACCACCACCCTCGACACCACGACCGGTGAAGTCCTGCGCTCCTACTCCACCGACACCGAGCCCACCGGCAATCTGCTCACCGCGTGCGGCAACCGCCGCGCCTCCCGTTGCCCGGCCTGCTCCCGCCTCTACGCCGCCGACACCTACCACCTCATCCGCGCCGGCCTCTCGGGCGGCAAGAACGTGCCCGACACCGTCCGCACCCACCCCCGCGTCTTCGCCACCCTCACCGCACCGTCCTTCGGCCCCGTCCACAACCGCCCCGACGCCCGGCCCTGCCGCTGCGGCACCCACCACGACTCAACGGACCCGTTGCTCGGCACGCCGCTCAATCCGGCGACGTACGACTACGCGGGCGCGGTCCTCTTCAACGCCCACGCCGGAGCCCTGTGGGCCCGCTTCACCACCTACCTGCGCCGCGAGCTCGCCGTCCGGCTCGGCATGACCCAGAAGGCCGCCCGCGCCGTACTGCGGGTGTCCTTCGCGAAGGTCGCCGAGTACCAGAAGCGCGGCCTGGTCCACTTCCACGCCGTCATCCGCCTTGACGGACCCGACGGCAGCACCCAGCCCCCGCCCCCGTACGCCACCGTCACCGTGCTCGCCGACGCCATCCGCGCCGCCGCGCCGCGCGCCCGCATCTCCGTCGACTCCGACGCGGTCGGGGAACGCGAACTCACCTGGGGCCAGCAGCTCGACGTACGCGAGATCGCCGCCTTCGGCACCGACGCCGAATTCAGCGACCAGGCCGTGGCCGCCTACGTGGCCAAGTACGCCACCAAGTCCGCCGACACCTCCGGCACCCTCGACCACCAGCTGTTCTGCCGCCCCTGCCAGGGACGCGGCGTCACCCTCCTGCCCCACGGCACCCCGCTCCCGTGCACCGCCTGCGATGGCACCGGGCAGGCCCGGCCGTTGCCCCGGCTCGCCGTCGCCCGGCACGTGCGGCAGATGATCCGCACCTGCTGGGAACTGGGCCGCCTCCCGGAGTTCGCCGACCTCAGGCTCTGGAAGTGGGCGCACATGCTCGGCTTCCGCGGCCATTTCTCCACCAAATCCCGCTCCTACTCGACCACCCTCGGCACGCTGCGCGACGCCCGCCGCACCTGGCGCACCGAACAGACCCGCGCCCACGCCGGCCTGCCCGAACCCGATCCGACAACCACCCTCGTCGTCGGCCACTGGGACTACCTCGGCTCGGGGTACAGCCCCGGCGCGAACCTCCTCGCCGCCGAAGTCTGGCACCGCAAGGAACTGGAACGGCAGTTTGCAGCCGAAGGCGGCAGTTGATGACCTCGCCCCCGCCGACCGTCCTCCGCACGGGAGCGGTCCCAGTACCGGATCTGCTGACGGTGCCCCAAGTGATGGCCCACCTCCAGCTCGGCCGCTCCGCCGTCTACGACCTCCTCCGCTCCGGCCAGCTCGCCTCGATCACCCTCGGGCGCGCCCGCCGCATCCCCACCCACGCCCTCACCGACTTCATCCACGCCCGACTCGAACAGGAAGCCGCCTGATGGCCACGCCCCGCGACACCCCCGCCTCCCGCCGTATCCGCGCCAACGGCGACGGGACCGTCTACCAGCGCAAGGACAGCCGCTGGGAAGCCGCCGGATACGTCCTCGCCCCCGGCAACACCCGCAAGCGCGTCCGCGTCTACGGCACCACCCGCAAGGAGGCCCTGGCGAAGCTCACGGAGAAGATCGCCGCCAGCAACCGCGGCCTCCCCATCCCGTCCGCGCAGGGCAGCGTGGCCACGTACCTGACGTACTGGCTCGACGCTGTCGCCGTCCACCAGCTCCGCGAGAACACCCACACCCGCTACACGGCCGTTGCCCGGCTCTATCTCATCCCCGGCCTCGGACGGAAGAAGCTCGCCAAGCTCACCGCCAAGGACATCCGCACCTGGCTCAACCAGCTCCGCACCACCTGCCAGTGCTGCACCCGCGGCCTCGACACCGCCCGCGACCAACCCCTCTGCTGTGCCGCCGGAAAGTGCTGTTCCAAGCAGCTCTCACCCCTGACCCTGGCCTACGTACACTCCGTCCTCAAGTCCGCGCTGGAGCACGCGGTACGTGAAGAGGAGATCCCGCGCAACGTCGCCCGCAACGTCCGCACCGGCACCCCACGGCCCCGGCGCTTCGAACCACTCACCGCCGACGAAGCCCGCCAGTTCCTCTCGACTACGCGCGGACACCGGCTGCACGCACTGTTCGAACTCGCCCTCCACACCGGACTCCGCAAGGGCGAACTTCTCGGCCTCCACTGGGAAGACCTCGACCTCGACGCGGGCACGGCCGCCATCCGCCGCACACTTCAGCGCACCAGCACCGGCGGGCTTACCACGCTACCCACCAAAACGCGCGCCTCCGAGCGCCGCATCGCTCTCCCCACCCGCTGCGTCCAGTCGCTGAAGCTCCACCACGAACAGCAGGAGCGCGAGCGTGAGGCCTCGGGCGCCACGTGGCAGCACGACGCGCACGTGTTCACCACAGTGCAGGGCAGACCGATCGACCCGACCAACCTCACCCGCACCTTCACCACGATCCTCCGCAGGGCTGGCCTCCGCCACATCCGCTTCCACGACCTCCGCCACTCCACCGCCACCTTGCTCCTGGAGCAAGGCGTCGAACTCGTCGTGATCAAGGAACTGCTCGGCCACGCCCACATCGGCGTTACCGCCACCGTCTACGCCCACGTCCGACTCCGCCTCCAGCGAGACGCCATCGACTCCCTCGGCCGCGCCCTCGACCACTCCTGACATACGTACGGCAACGGCGGCGGACACCAGGTGTCCGCCGCCGTTGCCGTCAACTACTGCCGTCAACCCGGCCAGAAGCCTCGTTACGTGAAGCTCTACGCGGCCGAGATTCACTAACGAGAATCAGGCCTCGGCCAAGGATCGAGTCCCGGATCGGAGTGCAGACAGTTCAGTGGGCGATTCGCGCAGACCGCCAACTCTAGGGAGTCCTCAAAGGTGGAACCAAGCTCCCAGATCCAACCCATGCCAGCAGCAACCACCCTCCCCCCAGCTTCTACGAAAACGCTTGAACAACTGAGCCATTCACCGATGGGGAAATAGTCCCCACCAAGAATGCTTTCCACCTCTGCCGCTAGATCACGCTGCCCTGATCCAGCGGCAATGGGATCGAAGTTGTAAGGCTCGTCATTACTGAAGTTCGGACCGACTCGATTTACCGGCTCGATTGAGAGCCCTCCCACCGCCGCGAGGATTTCCTCTGCCAATGGATGGGACCGGTAGCCTTCACCCTCTAGCGGCAAGACCCATTGACCTGGGTCAACCTTCCTGTCTGCGCTCCATCCGGACGCAACGAGCGCCCCAAGCAGATCCTCGCTGAGCGAGTCGAAGCGAATCAGGGACATCAGTTGATCTCCAGGTCTTCCAGCAGTCGGCCACAACGACCACAGGGGTGAGCCGGTTCACCATGCCCATCCGTATTCGATGTTGGCATGGAGTTGTTCCGCGTCCTCACGGTTCGCATGGTTCCGCCCCTGATGGCCTCGGGCCCCTCAGCTGCCTGGGCCTGAATGAGACAGTGCACCTCTGCGCATCCTCCATGATGCCCTGTCCGTTCGAGCGCATCCGCCAACGGCCCTTCCGCCTGCTGGCCATGCTTATTGCGGCCGTAGTACTTCGCCCCTGAAGGAGACGTGTACTCGGAGGCAAACTTCACACCAGGTTCGTTGCGAACGCTGTCGGCATAGTCGCCCAGGTTGCAGTTGTGAACGAGGACCGGTGTGGTCCCTGCCACCACATAGTACGTGTGCAGGTCGTCGACAGTGAGATTGTAAGTGGTGCTGAAGGTCGTGGCGAACGCCTTGTTGGCGGTGACGATGACCGTGGCGCCGTCGTCGGTCCGCAGGGTCATTCCTGGTTGCAGGTCGGCGGCGGGTACCCAGTCGAGTTCCGAGGGGGACCAGAAGGGGTGTTCATGGGTCGCCGTAAGCTTCTTGATCCCCGCTTCTGTGGCAATAGAGAGTTCGTTGAAACGCTTGTCGTCTTTCGTGACGATAAGGCTGGTTACCTCGCGCGGCCCCTGTTCTCCCGTCTCGGGATCGGTGGCCAGCACCTTATCGCCCAGCTCGATTTCTTCGATGCTTTTCGTCTTGCCGTCCGCCATGAGGACGGCCGTGCCGGCAAGGAAGCATTTGCAGCTTGGCGTAGGAACGTCATTCTTCTTCGTCAGAGTTTTGAGGAGTTTTTTACCCAGCCCTGCGACGCTAGCCATGCTGGCGACGTCGAGTGCAACTTGGGTGTCTTTGTAGTGCACGGAGTCAGTGTCGACGCCCTTGGTACTGATGAATTCGTCGTATGCGTCTGTCGCACCACTGCAGTCTTCTATCCAGCACCATGGACTGGCGTTAGAGGCCGCTTCAGCGGATTCTGTTAGCCAGCGGCCAATTGCTCCAAGTACTTCTTTCCAACCCCCGCGTGCCTTGGGGTTGCTCGGCTCTCCGCTAGAGCACGGCACGGATAGGGCGTATCCGCCGGAGAAGTTGTAGCACGTCACGCCGTCGAGGCCGCCTTGGCTGTGGTTGGCCGTGCCTGCGCTGTTGGTCGTTCCTGCATCGGAGGTAGTTGCTCCGCTGGAAACTGCGTTTACCGGCGTTCCCTTGGGGCCGCTCGGGCATGCGGGCTCTCCGCTGCCGCAGGCGAGGATCAGTCCAGTGGGGTCGGAGAAGGTGACAGGGTTGTTGTTGCTGTAGGCGTAGCCGTTGATCTGTTGGGGGTCTTTCAGGTCGCCGATGGGGTCGACGCTGATGAACCGTCCGTTGGTCGCGTCGTACTCGCGGGCTCCCAGGTGGGTGAGGCCGGTGGGGTCTTCGGTGCCTCCGACGAAACCCTTTTCGCCGAGCCAGGTGGCGGGCCTTTCAGCCCGGATCCACCGGCTGATGTTTCCGGGGTCCGATTTCTCGCCGAGGGCTGATGGTGGTGTGGGGCACGGGTTCGAGGGCGTGCAGCGTCCGC
>NZ_JBIDCW010000051.1:0-11416 GCF_043204795.1 Streptomyces sp. NPDC047706
GCCCTGCCTTCATGCACGGAACGGCCAAATTCACCCGCCCCCACCGTCGTTTTCGATCGCATCGCGCTCATGATCGATAGAGATACGGCCTCTCAAGCAGCACAGGCTCGGAGCACCACACAGCGCCCCACCGCCCCGGCCCACCCGGCAGCCGCCGTCCCAGCCCCGCAACCGCAGCGCACACGACGGCGCTGATCACGACCTTGTGGACAACCTGGGGGCACGTAGCTCCAGCCCTTCGACGAGCTCCCAGGTTCGTGCGTCCATCAGGCTCTCTCCATAGGGGCAGCACACCCGAGATCTGAAGGGCACGCAAGGCTTTCCCGGATCACGCTGTCGCTGGCGTGGAGTGCCGCCGTCAGTTCGCCCTTCAACTCGTCCGGCATGGTCCCTGTCCCGAGGGCGCAGGAACGCACCAGTGCACGGCAGTCCTGTACTTGCCGGTCCGTGGCGATCGCAGTGAACAGAGGGTGAGCCAGGTTCTCGCGGGCCGCGTAGCCGTCTTCGGCCTCCGTCGTCCTGCGGTGGAGGTCCTCGACGATGCGGTGCGCGGCGGGCGAGTCAGCGGAACCGATCGCGTCGAGGACGGTCAGGCCGAGCCGGGCATCGAAGACAGTCATCCCAGGTTCAGACCGGCGCTCAAGATAGTCGGCCGCCAGGTCCGCCAGGTGGCCGTCGACCGTCTGCCCGGCGTCGCGGCGGCACAGGACGGTCAGGCATGCCGTAACGGCTTGCTCCCATGGATCGCCAGGCATCGTGTCGGCGAGGAGGACAGCGGCCCGTGCCGTGTCGCCCTCAACGAGAGCGGCGAGTATGGCGACTTGGCGCCCGTCGAGCATCCGCTTGCCTACGCCTCGGTGAGTTTCGATGTATGTCAGGGCCTCGGCCCAGCGTCCCTTGGTGGTGAGTGTGCGCGTGCCGTCGGCGAGAAGCACGCGCCACAGCCACGCACGGACCTCGTGGCGGTCCTCGTCAGTCGCGGTGAGGTCGGCCGGTACCGCGACACCCTCGAACCGAGCATCTACGCCCGCCTTGACGGCCCCATGCAGGTTGAGCAGTCGCTGGCGGCCTTCATCAGCGCGGCCCGCGCGGATCTTGAGGCGGGCGAGGTTGACGACTGGTTCCAGCCCTCGGATTGCGCTCATGCCGGGCAGGGGGCAGGCGTGGAGGTAGGCGGCGGCGTGCTGGTGGCACATCTCGCGTGCGAGGTCGGGAAGGTCGAGATCGGAGGCTACGAGAGCGGCCTGGTTGTAGACAGCTGATGCGAGCCCTTGGTCGGTCTTGTTCACCGCAGTGTCGGCCAGGTCGACGAGAGCGCGCACACGCTCGGGCAGAGGCAGGCAGGCGGGCCGGAATCGGGCAACGAGCGGGAAGCGTTGGGCTGTGGGTCCGTGCGGGTCCATGGGTCCCCCAGGCATAAGTGAGAACTGGTGAGGCGACGGTGCCCGCCGGCCGTGCGTCGGCGGGCACCGTCCGCTACACGTGGGGCGTCACTGCCAGTCGACGACGATGCGGTTCAGCGGGGTGTCGAGAGCGAAGAGGCCGGGGCACCGCTCGATGCTGGGGGCGTCGAGGGGCTGGATTTCGAACGTGGCTTCGCGGCTACGGTATTCGCGGTCCCAGGTGCGGATGGCGTCGGCGACCTTCGCGGCCAGTTCGTCGCTGCCGGGACCGTGGCCGATGACGCCGAACTCCCAGAGTTTTCCGCCCTCGCGGGTCCTCTTCTCCGACAGCCGCCGCGCCAGGTAGGTGACGGCGCCCTTGTCGACGACGGCGGTCGACGAGGGGTAGGGATCCTCGGTGAGCAGAGTGCCCTTGGCGCTCTGAGGGAACAGCATCCGGATCAGGCCGGAGGGAAGGGCGCAGGTCACGAACAGTTCCATCCACTCCGGCGACTCCATGGCCTGGACCGTCATGCCAGTCCATTCCTCGGTGCGCGGCTGGTCGAGTACACCTGCGAGGGCGTCGGCGTCGATGTTGAGGCCGGCGGGGGCCTGGAGCCGTACGGTGCCGTCCGTGCTGAGCGGGATCACTCGGCGGTCGTCGTCGGCGATGCCCCGCCGAAGCGGCATGAAGGTGTTCATCTCGCTGCCGAGGGACACCCACCGCCCGTCACGCTGCTCGTAGGCGATGGAGCGGGACACCGTGCCCTTGAGGCGCTGGGGGACGAGAAGCCGACCGCCGGGGGCAAGCTGCTGCAGCCAGGCGTGCGGCACACCGTGCGCGCCCACGGTGGCGATGATCCGGTCGTACGGCGCTGTTTCGGCGTAGCCGAGCGCCCCGTCGTGTGTCACGGCCTGGACGTTGGTGATCCCGGCGGCGGCGAGGTGCGTGCGGGCGCCTTCCACGAGGTCGTCGTCGACGTCGAGGGTGGTTACGTGTCCGCTCTTGCCGACCAGGTGGGCGAGTAGACCGGCGTTGTAGCCGGTGCCGGCGCCGAGTTCGAGGATGCGCTCGCCGGGCTGGGCGTCGAGTTGGTCGAGCATGAGGGCGACGACGCCCGGCTGGGAGGCGCAGGAGATGGACGTGCCGTCGGTGTCGTACTTGATGTGCACGGGTGCGTTGGCGTAGGCGTCTTCGAGTGACGCGTCGGGCACGAACACGTGGCGGGGTACGGTCCGCAACGCGGTCTCGACGGCGGGCGTGCGGGCGTGTCCGTCCGCGCGGAGCTGGTCGACCAGGGCGTTGCGGAGGCGCTCGGCGTCCGCCGTGGGGGTGGTGATCGTGTCGGTGTTCACCGCGCCGACGCTATCGGCGTCGGCCGTTGCGTCGGCGGGCGACTCGGTGTGGTCACTCGTTCCCATGACTACCTCTCGTGCGATGTGGGACAGGGCGCTCTGGTCGTCCCGGAGGAGACCGGCGCGGTTGGCGTGGAAGATCACGTGGTGGGCGATGACGGCTCGCAGGCCGCGGGTGAGGGGGCCGCGGGCTGCGAGGTCTGCGAGCGTGGTGCCGGCCCGTTCGAAGGCGGTCACCCATTCCTCGTGCGCGTGGAGTGGGCCGTTCGGGCGGCAGAGGCGGTGGGCGTCGGCGGTCATGAGCTTGCGCATGGCCGGAGCCAGTTCGGCGGCTCGTTCCGGTGGTTGTGGAGTGATGGCCGGTCGAAGGGCCGCGACCTTCGCCCATACGTCGCCCTGTTCGAACCAGTCGAGCCCAGCGCCACGCATCATGACGCTCGTCAGCAGGACGGCGGTCTCCCGGCGTCCCAGGTGCATCGGGCTCGGCTGGTAGGTGAGCAGGTGGCGGGAGTCGCTGTGGAACAGTTCGTGGGCTGAGTCCATGGCCTCCGGGCCGCCGAACGTGTCGGTCTCGGGCTCGTAGGCGCAGGGCAGGCACGACACGGCCACGCCGTCGCCGATGAGATCGCTCAGGAGTGACTCGATGGCTGGTGAGGGCTTGTCCGCGAGGTAACGCAGCGGCCAGGGCTGCTTGTTCATGAACCACCAGTCGGTGAGCTGCCCGTCGGCCTCCGCCTCGATCAGGGCGGGGCCGAGGCGTTCGGCGATGGTGCGCTGGGCAATCTCGCGGTCGACGAAGGTGATGTTGTGCTGCTGCCAGCGGTCGGGAGGCATTGAGGTCCTTCGGTCGGTGGATCAGGCGATGAGGAGGCATGCGTCCCAGGCGGACCGGGGTGGTGAGGCGGTGCTGGGCGCGAGGAGCGCCAGGGCTATGCCGGCGGCGCCGTCGAGTAGGCCGGGGCCGCTTTCCTCGTCCTGGATGAGCGCCGTGGCCGTGAGTTCGGGGTCGGTGCCCGGTGGGATGACCGCAGCCAGGAGGGCCGGGATCGCGGCGCGGAGCTTCTCCGCGGTCGAGGGGCGGGCGTCGTCGGCCGTACGCGCGGCAACGTGGGCGAGGCCGGCGAACCCGTGGCAGAGACCGTTGTCCGTCGCAGCCTTCAGCTGCTCGGGATCGGTGAGGGCGGCCACGAGTGCGTTCTCCGCGTCGATCTGGCGGCTGGCATCGCCGAGCGCCAGCGCGGCAAGTTGCTGGGCGCGGGCAAGGCCGGCGGTGCCGTAGCACCAGGACGGCCGCCGGGGCGCGGAGGGGGCGAGACGCCCGCTTCGCAGCTCGCCCTGAGTGACCCAGTACGGCCAGACCGGTCCGCCGTCGGCCTTCTCCTTCCAGCGGTCCAGCCAGGCCAGGATGGTGTGTAGTGCTGCGTGGTGCCCGTCGGTGACGGAGCCGTTCCGGGCGGCGAGGGCCAGGAGCGCGAGGACGCCGCCGATGCCGTGCGCCATACCGGTGTTGGCGTGTCCGCCGGGGAATCGGTCGTCCGGGCTGCCGGAGGGCCCAGTCTCCGTCCACCAGCCCGGCAGGGTCTCGCCGTGGTGGGTGATCGGTTCGGTGAGGCGCACGCAGTAGTCGAGAACAGCGCGCGTCGTGGAGGTGCCGGGGTTTCGGCGTAGTAGGTAGGCGCCGTATCCGGTGAGGCCCCGGATGGTGTCGAACTCGGCGAGTTGCGGCAGGCTTCCGGCGTCGATGCGGCGATGTGCGGCATCGAGACGGCGCTCGACGTCGACCGCGATCTGGGCGTCTATCGCGTCGAGGGCGCGCTGGTAGGAGCCGGGAAGGTGGTCGGCCGCGCAGGACAGGGCGTGGGCGAAGGCGGGCACTCCGTAGAAGGGGTGGCTGTCTGGGCCGCTGGTGAGCGGCTGCCGGGAGGCGGCGGTGAGCCAGTCGTGGGCGCGGTGCCACGGTGCGAGGCCGTTCGCGGCCAGCTCGATGTGCAGGAGCGCGATGCCGGGCGGGCCGTAGGCAAGGTGCTGCCGGTCCGAGGACAGCGTTCTGGAGCCGAAGGGCACGGTGTCGGGGCCGGCGAGTTGGGCGGCGATGGCGTTGATCAGGCCGAGCGTGGGGTGGGCAGTCACGAGGTCCTCCCCCTGGTGCGGGCGGTCCAGGCCAGGGCGGCGGCGCGCGCCAGGTAGAGGCACACCTCTTCCTCCGGGAAGTTCACGGCGACGTGGCGTACGAAGTGGACGTGCAGCAGGGAGGTCAGGACGTCGTCGACGGTGATGCCCTGGGTGTCCGGGCCGGGCAGGTGCGGCCGGTACGTGGCGAGTGCCGCTTCCCGGTCGGCCCATCCGGACACGATGGCGTCTCCGCCTGGGACCCTGCGCAGGGCCGACCAGTCGTCGCTCGGGTCGGCGAGCCGTACGGCCTCGGTGAACTGCGGGCGTGGAACGGGCACGGGTGTGGTCGGCGAGACATGGTCGATCAGCCACCGCATCCCGGCCTCGGTGGTGCCGAGGAAGGCGGAGGTGATGGCGACCGTGTGGGCCGCCACCAGCGTGCGCTGACTGGGGCGCTGTGGCTGCGCGAGCTGGGCCAGGACGGCGCGCGAGTCCGCCCGGAACACCTCCTCGGCCGCCTCCCATGCGGTGTCGGAGCCCCAGCGGCCCATCTCGCGGTAGGAGGTGGGATAGCGCAGGTCGGCCAGCAGGCCGATGCTTCGTAGCTCGTCGGCCCAGGCGCTCACGGTTCGGGCCGTGTCGGCGAAGGCTTGCGCGTCGGGGAGAGCGATGCGTACGCGGAGGTGTTGGTCCGGTTCGCGGAAGCGGATGAACCACCACGGCGGGTTGCCGAGCTGTTCGAGGAGGCCGGACAAGTGCCGGGAGACCAAGACGTCTTGGCGGCGGGGGTCGCCGTACAGGGCGGCCAGAAGTACCGAGGAAGCGGCAGGCGTCTGCATCTGGGCCGCAGACAGGGCACGAGCCCGGCTGGGGGCCGGCAGTGGCGGCCATACCGACGGCCTGCTTGCTCTGAGGGGCACCACGACCTCGTGGGCTCGCCCGCCGCACCAGCCGTACGCCTCCGGTTCAGGGGCCTCGACGAGCACGGCCAGGCGCGAACGGTCGAGGTGCCGACGCAGGAGTGCACGGTGGCCGGCCTCGTCGAGGTCGAGGAAGAGGCGCCGGTCGTCCTCTACGAGGTAGACGCGGCGCGGCAGCCTCCGCCCGGCACGCCAGTTGCTGAGCGCGGCGTCCCACTCGGCCCGAGGGCTGGCTTGGCCGGGCAGTTCGGACGCTTCCAGCCGCCAGCGCGCTGGGGCCAGCACGGTCCGGCCGTACCGCACACGTGGAAGGAACGGCATCGCCGTTGCGGCACCCCAGTCGAAGACGGTGACCTGCGCGCACTGGGCGCGGGACAGTTCGGTGAGGAACCGCACCAGTGGTGGGGTGTGGGTGCGCAGGTTCAGCGCGTGCATCCCGACGGCCTCCACGCGATGTCCGCGCTCGGGGACGGCGAGGTACATGCGGCGGCCGTCGCACCCCACAGCCAAGTCCTCCGGGGTCAGGACGGTGTCCTGCGGGGCGCGGTGCTCCTGAAGGCTGATCACGGTGGGTAGCACCTGTGGGGAGCGGGTGACGTGGGCGCTCTCGGAGAGCAGGGGTGGGAAAGAGAGCTGCGCGGGCATGGTGTTGCCGTCTGCGGCCGGGAGGTCGGCAAGCTCGGC
The DNA here is from genome assembly GCF_043204795.1 of Streptomyces sp. NPDC047706. NCBI lineage: Bacteria > Bacillati > Actinomycetota > Actinomycetes > Kitasatosporales > Streptomycetaceae > Streptomyces > Streptomyces sp. NPDC047706. The sequence goes on from NZ_JBIDCW010000051.1 coordinate 6,455, forward strand.
GGCCAGGGCCTCGCGGTCAGCGGAGGACAGCACGCTGAGGAATCGGCCCGTGGAGACGGCGGCACCACGGGACACGCTGACGACCTCCACCCGGAACTGCCCGCGCTGCAAATCCTCCAGGCTGGCCGCGTGCACCCGCACCCCGATCTCCAAGTGCGGCGGCAACCGAGGCTTGTCGGGACCCACGTCCAGGGCCTCAATCTGTTCGTCCGTGAGGGTCACTTCGTCGCGGCCGTCGAGCGCTGCGGCCTGAGCCAGCCGTACGAGGGCGTCATCCCGAGCGGAGACGCGGGGCCTGCGTGCGCCGACCGGAGCGCCTGGGTAGCCGTCGGGATAGCCGATGCCGCTGTCGGCGACGACCTCCGCGAGCGGCACCATCGTGCCGATGCCGTACCGCTCGTAAAACCGCTGGTGATACTCGTTCCAGGCGGCGGTCCCGTACGGGCGGATGCTCAAGCGGGTCAGGACGAGAGTGGTCCGCTCGATCTCTTGGGCGACCGCTTCCGGCAGCACGATCTGCGCGTCCAGACGGAGGTCGAGCGCGACGGGGTGGCGACGCAGGCCCGGGACGAGGTCTCGCATCCGCGCCGCGACGCTGTCCCGGCCACCGTGCGTGGCGCACTCCTCCAGACCCGCCCGGACCGCGCGGAGTTCGCGTACGGTCTCGGCGACCGGGGCGAGGCTGCCGGCGTCGATCGCGTCGAGTTGGCCCACCAGATACCCGAGGGCGTCGGTCTCGGTGCTCGGAGCGTGCAGGCCCGTGATCAGCACCCGCCGCCGGATCAGCTCCGCCAAGAGGTGACGCGCCTTCTCGGGACTGGCCTCGGGGAACTCCGCCTGGAGTTTGTCCACGAGGGTGCCGAACCGGATCGGCGCCCGGGTCGCGGCCAGGACCGCGCGCACCGGTCCAGTCAGGGCCAGAGACGCCTCGACCGCGCGAGTCCGGTCGTCCTGAACGACGGGCTGGAACGGCACGATGAGCCAGTCTCCCCGGTACGTCACGGTGTTGTTGATGACGACGGGCAGCCGTTCGAGGAGGTCCGGGCATGACTCCATCCGTGCGACCAGGGCCGCCAGCCACTCTGCCCCCGCGCGGCCCACGGCCACGTGCTCCTCGCCCCAGTCGGCCCGCGCCTGCGGGCCGAACTCCGCGGTGGCCACGCCGGCGAACAGGCCGAAGGGTGTGGCCCGGTGCTGCGCCCGGAGCAGGTAGCGGGCCACGGACAGCGCGGCGCGCTGCACATCCCGGAGGGCGGGATCCTCGGCTGTGCACAGGGCCCGTACTTGCGCGGCCAGGACCGGGCTGGAGTGCTGGAGCGCCTCGGTGACGTCCTTGTTCGCCCAGGCCGCGCGTAGCCACGCCACGCGGGCAGACGAACCACTCGGCGAGCGGTCATCGAGGTCAGGGCATGGAGGGATCGGCAGCGAGGGCCGGGTCACGGCGCGCACGAGAGCAGCGGAACCGGTGCGGAACGCTGCAGGCGAAGCAACCACCAAGTACCTCCGTAGGTGAGGGGACGGGGGCTGGTGCCGCCGCGCGGAGACGCGGCGGCACCAGGCCAGGGTGACCTGGGGTCCGGGTCAGGCGACGTTGGTGGTGCAGGCGCCGCAGGTGGACCCGCAGTTGTCGTCGGTCAGGTTCACCAGGCCCGCCGGGTCGGCGATCTCGACGAGAGAGACGTCCAGGTCGAAGCCATCCGACGCCCCGGGGATCTGCGGGCGTACTTCGGTGCGGCTGGGAACTACGGTGCTGCGCGTCATGCTTCAACTCCTCTTAATCGTTGGGGTGTTACTGGGCTGGAGCGCCCACCAGGTACCGTCACGGGAGCGTTGCCAGACGGCTGCTCCCCGGACGGCTCCTGGCCGCCCGGCACGAGGGGACGTGCTCCGCGTAGGAAGTCCCTCGCGGGCCGCCTGCCTCCTGCCGGGAAGTCGTGTGCCGGATGTCTGATCAAGCGGACGCCGGCCGCCGCTCCATGAAGTAGGCGAACGCCTGGGCCTTGAGGCGATCAAGGCACGGCTTGCACGCATAGAAGGGAGCGTGCTGCCCGTCCCACTGCACCGGGCCGAGCCAGATCACCAGGACTCCGGTCCGGCCGCAGCCGAGCCAGCAATCACCGGTGATCCACGGCCACTCCATGGAAGGGCGTCCCCTTTCTCAGCTGGTCGGGATGGTCGATCTGGCTTCTGGCAGTTGGGAGCGCAGGCCCAGAGCTGGAACGGCAGGCCCCGGTGGCGTATCTCGCCCAGCCGTCGACCGCTCGCTCCCAGCGGCCAGGTGCAGAGGGCGCAGTCCATGGCCATCTGCTGGCGGGGCCGGAGTCGAGCGAGATCCGGAAGGGGCGAGGGTGCCGTGGCCGGGATGCTCACTCGCCGCCCCCGGTGCGGAGTTCCGCCCAGACCTCTTTGCCCCAGGGGCGTCTGCCCGAGCCGTGCAGGTCATAGCCCCAGCGGTCGGCGACCGCATCGACGAGGAGCAGACCGCGGCCCGACTCGTCGTCGTCAGCCGCCTGGCTGAGTATGGGAAGACGCGATGGTTCCCGGTCCAGGACCCCGACACGCAGTCGAGTCGCGCTCGGCCGCCCAACCATGAGGCGAATCTCGGGACACGGAGTGTGCCTGGAAGCGTTCGCGATGAGCTCCGTGATGATCAGCGCGGCACGGTCGGCGAGGCCATGGAGGTGCCACGCACCGAGGACGTCCCGAACGAGATCGCGGCCGAGCTCGGCCGTGGACGGCTCGCACGGGAAGGTCTGGCTGTACGTGGGATGGCCGGCGGAGAGGGCCTCAACTGGTTTTCTCAGACTCGTCATTGGGGTGGAGCCTTCGTGTCGTCTCGGCGCCCGGCCCGCCCCCGCGGGGGAACCTCAGGGGCGGGCCGGGCCGTCAACAGCCGCCCGCACTGTGGGGTGCAGTGGGCGACCAGCACCCAGATAACTCCCTTTTCCAGCAGGCTGGTTAGGACGTTCGGGTGCTCAGCCGACGGACCTGCCTAGGGTGTTTTGACCTCTCCTTTACCTGGCGGGCGGGGATAGCGAGGGCTACCGTGCCCGCATGGACACCACCCGCAACACCGTTCTTGAGGCGTGGATGACCGAACACGGCTACAGCTCCAACAGCCTCGCCGAGGCCGTGAACAGGGCCATTGAACGGTTGACCGGACGCCCTGGTGGCCTCGACGGCTCATCGGTCCGGGCATGGAAAGCGGGCCGGGTCACGTGGCCAAAGTCATCCGCCCGCAGGGCACTTGAGGACGTCACCGGACTACGCGCAGTCGCTTTAGGGTTCGTGCCACGGGGCCGGCCGTCGTCCATCCCGGCCCCACCGCAGCAGGAGGACCCCGACATGAAGCGCCGTACCCTCGTCGGCAGCATCGCGGCGGCTGCCGCAGCAGCAGCCGCACCCGGCACCGCATCGCCGCGCCGTATCGGCATGAGCGACGTAAACCGCCTCAACAAGCGCTTCGCCGAGATCATCGCCAGCGACCACCGTCACGGCGGACAACGCGGCATCGAACAGCGGGCCGCCGCCCTCGCCGACGAGGCGCTCAACCTCCAGAACGCCGGCAGCGCCACCCAGCGCGTACGCAGCAACCTCTACGCCTCGGCAGCCGCCTTCCGCTCCTCCGCGATGTGGGCCGCCATCGACGGCCGACGCTACGACGTCGCCAAGGCGCACATGCGTGAGGCCCAGGCCCTCGCCGAGATGTCCGGCGACCAGGCGATCAAGTTCCGCATCTGGAGCCACGCCGGCACCATGTACCGCCACATGGGCCGACCGGCGGACGCGTTCGCCGCCAACGACGTTGCCCGCAACCTGCACCTCACTCGCCGAGACCCTCTGTTCGCCTCGCTCGGCCTGGCCCGCCAGGGCGCCATCCACGGTGCGGCCCAGGACCGCACCGGCACCCGCCGAGCGTTCGAGCAGGCTCAGGACGCCATGCTGCGCGCCGACCCCGCCGACTACCGCCCGGTGTGGATGCTCGCCTTCTACGACCAGGCCGAGCTGGACTCCCTGGCCCTCTCCGCACACTTGGCGCTCGGCGACTACTCGACCGCCGAGTACCACGCCCACCGCTGCCTGTCCGCCCTCCGGCCCCACATGATCCGTTCCCGGGCCATCACCACGACCCGGCTCGCCCACGCCCAGCTCGCCCAGGGCGCCCCCGACGCCGCCACGGCCACCGCGATGAAGGTCCCCGCCGAAGCCGCCACCCAGCACGCCCGGGTCACGCGCATGCTGCAGGAGTTCGGGGCCGCACTGCGCGCCACCGCTCCGGGCAGCTCCAGCGTGCGGACCTGGACCGAGCACGCCGCCACCTGGAGGATGGCCGCATGACCACGGCGCCCGCCATCGAACTGCGCACCTTCACCACCCTCGACACCGCCCGCGGCGACCTTCTCGACGTGTACGCCGACGTGCGCGCCCCGCTCCTCCACCTGCCGAACTACGCGGTCACCGCGTTCGGCGAACGCCTAGACCGACACGGCACCGAGCCGGGGTTCACGGCCGTCCTCGCGTACGCGGACGGGCACCCGGTCGGCTACGCCTACGGCAACACCATCGAGCACGGCGACCGCTACTGGCAGCGCACCAGCCCGATGCCGGCGGAGAAGTACACCGAGCGTCCGGCCGTGGCCCTAAAGGAGATCGGCGTCCGACCGAGCTGGCGGAAGACCGGCACCGCCCGCCGCATCCACGACGCCCTACTCGCCACACGCGACGAGCCATACGTCACCCTCATGGTCAACCCGGCTGCTGGAGACGGAAAGGTCCACGCGCTCTACAAGTCGTGGGGGTACAAGGACATCGGTCAGAGTCAGCCGTCACCGGCCTCGCCGGTCCTCACCGTAATGATCCGCGCCAGCCACTGAGCCTTTCCCAGTAATGGATCATGACGGTGTGTGATCGTCAGATGGTGCGGTCGTATTCGAGTTGGAGCAGGACGAGGGCTGCGGCGGC
>NZ_JBIDCW010000052.1:0-9516 GCF_043204795.1 Streptomyces sp. NPDC047706
GGCCTTACGCCTGCCCGGACTTGGGGATACCGCGGATCGCGCGACGCGCCTCGTGCTCACGGACGGTAGCCGACGGTTACTGGGAACAGCTCAGTCAGGTTTGCACTTCCCAGGAACAGTGTCCGGCGGTCGGCCACCGCGAGTTTGGTGTGCTGACGCGAGTGAGGGTGGTCGGCCGTGTTGCGCGCCCAGTGCCACAGATGCAGCCCGGGGACGAACGCGAATGCCTCGGCCGGCTCCCGACCTTTGAGGAGACCCCTCGCGCCGGCCAGTGTCTCGACCACGATGTGAATCTTCACGCCTCGTTCCGCGGCCGCTGTGAGAGCCCGCGTCAGAGCCGAGTACGGGCGGGCCGCGTAGGTCATGGCCAACAGCTCGTTAGGGGCCTCGTCGATGACGTCGACCATCACCTGGGCGGTCGCCCGAAACGGTACGGCGGGCGTCGACGGGCCGGTCCACACGGTACGGACCCGCACCCTGTCCCGGGCATGCCGCATGGCCGCGACATAGCCCCGTACGTAGGCGGCTGCCTCCGCGAGCGGGACCGACTCGCTCGCCATCGCGTCGTACAGCTCGGCGACGGCTGCGTCGGCCCCTGGTGCGGTGAGTTCGGCCAAGGCCCGCTCCTTGCTTCCTCGCCGCGCCAGCAAACCTGCGAGGTCCTTGCCCCGGGACAGGCCGAGGGCCGCGACGGCAGCCTCCGCCGCGGCCTCGAACTCGCTCCGGCTCACGGCAGGAGACCGACCGGCGTCAGTACCTGCTCCTTGTCACCGGACAGGGGGACGAGGAAGCGGCGGTCGAGGAACCGATTGGCGCGCTCGCATGTGGTCTCGGAGACGAAGAGACAGACATGGCAAGCCGCTCCGTGCAGGTAGTCGCCCGGGTCGTGGGGCAGACGTTCGGAGCAGAGCGGATCGGCCGAGCAGTGTCCTGCGTCGGCAAGGGCGCGGCGGATGATCCGGGCGAACTCGCGCTCCTCGGCCAGGGAGACCAGGCCGCCGAGGGTGCCCTCGGAGTCCGGAACGGCTGTGTAGATGAGAATCCCCGTCCTAGGGTTCTGTTCGTCGCCCGCGTAGATCCGCTCGGCCAGGGAGGCCGAGCTGTAACCGCATTCCAGGGCGATGGTGCGGATCAGCAGGTGGGAAAGGGTGTGGAGAGTGATGAGCGAGCGCTCGGCCAGCCGTGAAAGGGGGCGAAGTCACTCGTCTTCCGGTCCGACTTCCGGTTGGTACAACTCGTCGACGCCGACGGCATGGGCAGGGGTCTGGTGAGCGGCGTGACCGACCTGCTCGCGGCAGGTGGGCTGAACATCTGACGTCGCCCTCGGTGATCGTCGGACGGGCGGGCTGACGGTGCGCGCCGCCAGTGAATCCCGGTCCGGTCCGCCGGCCGGCCAGCCGGAGCCCTCGCCTGAGGTCCTCCTGGAGCAGATCGAGCGCCGCCTCCTCGTGCAGGGCAACTCCCAGCACGTTCATGGCGGGAGCCACTTGCGTGTTCCACACGCCCTCGGGCGGCGGTCCGGTGAGGCGATCTACGGTGCTCCCAGCGCCTGCGTGCGGGGCTCGACATACTCGTAGTCGGCCGCCCACGTACGCCACGGCTCCGCTCCGTACCGCTGCGTGATCCGGTTGGCAGGGCGAGGCCGGGCCCGTCGAAGTCACCGTTGCAAACCACGCACTCCGTTGCGGCGATGAACCGGCTGGTGAAGGTCTTGGTGGATCCCGGCGAGATATTCGTGCCTGGGGCAATGCCTTGAGGAGCAGGCAGGTGATCGTCCCGTACCTGGCCCTCGCGTTTCGGCTCGATCGCGCTCTTACGCGCCGGGTTCCCCGGGTAGTGCACTCGGGTGGTGCCCTGGATTGCCGGGCTCGCGAGGGGGGCGATGGAGCTGTGACGTCAACACACAAGGCATACTGCCCGCCAGGGAATCTGACGGAGTATCTCCCGGATCCGCGTGAACCGATCGACCGGTGGTTTCAGGCCAGGAACGCGTCGAACGTTCGCACGACGGTCCGCATCGTCCGGGACCTCTGCCCAACCGCCGACCTGTTCGTGGACCCCCTCGCCGGCGGCGGGAGTTCGGCCTGCGCGGCGCGCCTGCTCGGCTTGCCCTTCTTTGGCGTCGAACTGGACCCCTTGCTTGCCTGCGTGTGTCTCGCCAAGTCGGCAGCGGAATTCGACCACGTGAGAGCCGTGCCCCCGCGAGTGAGTCCCGACCAACCACTGGCGTCGTGTCTCTCGGTGACTCGCCGTCTGAGCGAAGGCACCGAACACCCCGTGTCGGAACACGAAATGCTGGCGGATCTGGTGGCCGGCCCCTGCGCGACCACCGGGTCCCACGTGTTGTGGGGCGATGCGACCCAGGCGGAGATCTGGGACGAACTCCATGTGCAGGCACGGCACGCTGTGCTCTACACCTCTCCACCGTTCGACCTCTCCTCGCCACGGCCCCAGGCTCTTCCGGGGCTTCGGGCGGAGGCCGAGCTCGCCCTGGCAGCGGCAAAAGCCGCTCGGTCCGGCATCGGACCCGGCGCCTTCGCCTCGTATGACCAGATCGCATCCGCCGTCGTCCTCCGCGCGGCATATCGGCTCCAGCGGCTCACCGTGATCCTGGAGCACGAGCCGGCCGACGACGGCTCCGACTCCCGCGCCCCGACGATCCGTCGACTGACAGACAAGCTCGGCAGTCGCTTACGGGACGTTCGCATCCTGGAGTGCGGTGCCTACTCACGACGTGGCTTGTTCTCCCTGATCGTCTGCGAGGTGGCACAGTGAAGACAGACTCATCCGCCTACTCACTCACCGAACACGAGTGGCCGGCGCTCGCCGCCCACACCATCAACCTGGCCGACGCACACGCCCGTCACTCGTTGTCGTCCGACTCCGTACGATGCATCTCCGAGGTGACGCACGACCTCTTGACCAACGCCAGGCCGGACTACTTCGAGGCAGAGACGTGGTTCCGCGACGCCCTCACCCGCCACACCGGCCAGCACTACCCGGTTCACTCTTCCTACCTGACCTACTCCGCCTCGATCGCTCTGGATGTGATCGCCAAGTACTTACGGTCACTGAAAGGGCCGGTCGGCATGATCACGCCAACATTCGACAGTGTGCCTGCGCTCTTCGCCAGAAGCGGTTTGGATCTGCTGCCCATCCCTGAGGCCCGCATCCTGCCGGACTGCGACACCGACTTCCTCAACTCACTGGGGCTCGGCGCCCTCGTCGTCGTAGCGCCGAACAATCCAACCGGCGCGATACTGACGCCCGCCCAGGCGCTAGCACTTCTTGAATGGGCAGCTCGGCACGACACGCTTCTGGTTCTTGACCTGTCGTTCCGGATATTCGATCCGGGGCTGAAATTGGACCTGGTCGACATGGCGAATGACATCGGTGCCGACGTCACTACGGTCGATGACACCGGTAAGACCATCCCCCTGCACGACACCAAGGTAGGAGTGCTCACAGCCACCCGCGCTCTTGCCCGCGACCTGGGCTCCATCAGCACCGATGTCCTCCTCAACGTCTCGGAACTCAACATCAGGATGCTCGCGGCGCTGCTGGAGGACGAAGGACCGCAAGGGGAAGCTGCCCGTGCCCGCGCTGTGGCCGCCCACAATCAACGGCATCTGGAGCAACGGTTCGGCCTCACACCAGATCTTCCGGATGTGCACGCCTTCCAACGAAGCGTCGCCTGGCTGCCCTTGGGGCGGCACCGGGACGCCGTCCTGGATGCCTGCCAGGCTCGGTCCGTCAAGGTGTTGCCAGGAGACCGCTTCTACTGGGAGCGCGACCGCGGCGACACAGGCAATCCCGGATCGCAGTGGATACGGGTGCCGCTACTGCGCAACGAGGATTTGTTCCGTCTCGGCGTGGACGTCCTGGACAGCGCCAGGCGTTCCGCGGAAGCGCCCAGGGAGACTACGTGAGCAAGGACGGCAGAATTGTTCTGGTGACCGGCACCACGCTGGTCGTCCCGTCGGCACTCAAGGAGATCGAAGCTCGCGGGTACACACTGCGCAGGCTCGAGCAGGACGAGATCACCGGAGCCGAGCTGCGCCGAGCGCTGCTGGGTGCGTCGGGATATGTCATCGGCGGTTACGAGGAACCGGAGCCCGAACACTTTGAGGGAGCGGATCTGCTGGAGGCTGTGGCCTTCGTGGGATCCGACTACCGTGGTTTCGTGCCGGGTTGGCGGCGGGCCATGGAACTCGGTATCGCCATTTCCGCGACGCCGGGCGAAAACGCGGACTCCGTGGCTGAGTTCACGGTCCTTCTGATGTTGGCTCTGGCACGCCCGATTCTCGGATCGATCGCGCGTTCGGGAGCTGACGGGCTCATCACGCCAGAGACCATGGGACCTGCGGCATTGGAACTGCGTGGCCGCACCCTCGGTGTCATTGGCCCAGGCCGTATCGGCACCCGTGTGGGCATAATCGCCTCAGCCGGTTTTGGGATGCGCGTCGTCTACACCGGCCCGAGCCGGAAGCCGGAGTTCGAATCCGCTACCTCGGCGCGATATCTCGAGAAGGCGGAGTTGCTGGCGGCGTCAGACGTGGTGAGTCTGCATCGTCCCGGCCTCGCGCGGAGAGAGCGGCCTGAAATCGGCGGCACCGAGTTGGGACACATGAAGGACGGTGCACTACTGATCAACAGCGGGCATCCGGACCTCGTCGATGCAGCCGCCCTCTATCAAGTCCTCGGCGGAAACCGCGGAATACGTGCTGCGAGCGACGGGCTACGCCGCTCGCCCGCCTGGCAGAGTCTGGTAACGCTCGGCCCTGAACGCTTCCTGTGTCTGCCGCAGACGGGTTTCCACACCACTGCGGCGGACCTGCGTGCTTCGTCTCTCGCCGTGCGGACGGTCTGCGACGTCTTGCAGGGCACGGACACGGAGTCCGCGGTCGAGAACCCAGGATACCGAGAGATCAGACAAGCAATCGGACGGGTGATCAGGGGGCGCACTTGAGACCTACGGGTATCCGCTCACAAGACCCGGCTCGCGAGTCTCGCGATCGCGCTCCCGTCCTGAGTGCGCAGCAATTGCCTTAACCCACGTACCCCTGGCTCCAGGGAGGGCTGGTCGAGTCCCACAAGTTCCAGCCTCGCTGTCCACGACGAGTCGTCTTCGGCCGCCGCCGCGAGCACGTCCAAGCCCCGCCCCCCTTCCACCCGGCGGTGCAGCCGACGCTGCAGAGCGGGCCATCGCACCACGATCTCAGCAACGTATACCAGCAGACAGGCGCGTTCGACCGCCGCCTCGGACCGGGCCAGAGGCTCGTCCACCATCAACGCCCGCTCATACAGTTGCCAGACGTTCAGCATCCTCTTGGCCTCACGGATCGACGGCTCTTCCAGTGCTGCGATCCGTTCCTTCAGGAGATGCTGGATCCTGGGATGCTGTTCGAGGGTGCGCACGGCGAGCACCGCGGTGGGAGCGGGCCTGCGCACGCTGCCCGGACCATGGTCACCTGGGGGGACGGTATTCGGTGCCGCCGGGGGCGCGCTCCGGTCGGCCGGTCCGGTGATTGACGGTCTCCGTGGGGACGGAACGTTCACCGGTGGGGGCGTCTGATGTGCGGAGGGCAGACGGGTCACGGTTTCGACGAAGTCCGCGACTCCCTGGTCCGAGACCTGGGGCAGTACAACGGGCAGTTGCACAAGCTTGCGCAGAAAGGCCCAGCCAGGGCTGGGGTCCTGCGCGTAGACACCGGTCTCCGTACTGGTGGCACCGGCGTAGGCGTCCAGATGGCCAGCCACCACCGAGGGATCGAGACCGATGACGAAGCGGGCACGTAATCCATGCCCGCTGGCGATGCCGTTCAGGAACAGATTGACGGCTTCGAACACCTCGGCGGTGGTATCGCTGCGGCAACGGTCCAGATCGTCGATAAACACCACGAGTTCATTGCCCGTGTCAGCGAGATCTCTCAGCAGTTGTCCGATGTCGTGCTGCAACAGATACAACGACCCAGCCGAAGCGCGCAGAAGCGGGTCGGCCTGATCCGGGTTCTCCTGAAGACCCGTCTCACCACTATCGTGTACCGGCAGGCGCAGCATCGTGCCGGGGATGAAGCGGGATACACGACCGAAACAGTACCGGACGATGGAGTGGATCAGCACCGCGAGCAGGAACACGACGGCGACGACCAGCGACACGTCGACCGCCGTCCAGCCGGCACCGAGAAAGTCCAAGGACCTGTTCAATGCGGCAAGGCCGAGAAGAAAAGGCAACAGCACGGTGACAATGCCGATGCCGAGCAGGGGTGAGACGGTGCGCCGGAGCAGTAACCGCCGCAGCGCGAAGCGGTCGACACGCTCCAGATTACGGGTGAACCAGTAGCGCTCTCGCTCGCTCTCGGTCGGGTAGAGCACTGGTGCCACGGCCTCGATGATCTCCCCTGCCAGTCCCGCCCAGACCTGTTGTCCGGACTGGTAGAACCAGGGGTTGAACCAGGCGGTGACGATGCCGACTCGATCAGGCCCGGCTCTCGGCGCGGAGCGGCGCCGACCGTATCTGCTGATCAGGCGCACAGCCTCACGTGTGGTCATGGAGCGCTTGCGGGGGGCGTCCGCGCTGGAACGCGCCGGGCTTGGTGCCAGATCACGTACCAAGGTCATCAGGGTGCTCTTCCCGCTGCCCCAGGGTCCCTCGACGCTGATCACACTAGGACCGCCCTCCCCTTTCGAGGGGTCGCTTGGCCGGAAGGCCTGGTGGGCGAGGGCACGGGCGAGAGCGTTGCGGCCGAGGAGGTCTTTTCGGGCGGGAACATCCGACATGCCCCACAGCGTGACTGGCCCGGTTTCGATCGTCCGGACCGCTTCTCCCGTCCGCGGATTCCACAGCCTTACGGTGCCGTCGTACCCCGCCGACGCGATACGCGGGGCGCCCGAGGGGGTCGTCCAACTTGTCAGTGCCCAGACACCTGATGTGTGTCCCACCAAGGGATCGCCTGCCGAGGTCCGCGTGTGCGGGTCCCATACCCGGACGGTGTCGTCGTCACTGCCGGTGGCCAGGCGGAATCCACCGTCCGTGTCCTGCCATTGGGTCAGGGCCCCGATACGTGCAGTGTGCCCTGTGAGGGGGCCGCCCACCGCCGCCCCTGTCTCCGGATCCCAGGTTCGGACAACGGCGTCAAAGCCCGCCGAGGCGAGTGCGGGTAATCCTTGGTGGTCGGTCCATACGGCCAGTGCTCGTGCCCATGCAGTATGACCGGCCATCTCCGCACCCACCGCATCACCGGTCTCCGGGTCCCAGACCCTGATGCGGCCGTCGTCCCCGGCCGACGCCAGTCGATGCGATCCCTCGGCATTCGTCCACGCCACCAGAGCCAGCACCCAGGGCGACCCGGACGCCCATTCCCGGACGAGTTCTCCTGACTCCGGATCCCAGACGCGTACGGCGCCGTCGGTTCCACCCGAGGCCAGGCGCCATTCGTGGTTGGCTCCTTGCCACGAGGCAAGGGCCGGTAACCAGGCAGCCTGACCCGGCAGCGGTTCGTGCAGCGCGGATCCCGCGTCGGGATCCCAGACCCGGACGGTACCGTCATCACCCGCCGAGGCGAGCCGGGATCGTCCGTCCGCGCGTGTCCAACTCGTAAGCGCCCAGATTCCGGCCGTGTGCCCCGTCAGAGGCGGCCCTGCGGGTGCACCCGACTCGGGATCCCAGAGACGGATGACCGCGTCGTCGCCCGCTGAGGCCAGCCGTGCGGATCCATCGGCACTCTGCCAACTGGTCAGCGCCCATTGGCCGGCGACATGGCCGATCAAAGGCTCCATCACGTCGAGGCCCGTCCGGGGATCCCATAGACGGATCGTCCCCCCGTCTCCCGCGGTGACCAGACGGAAGTCTCCACTGTCGTCGGTCCACACGGCGACGGCAGGCATCCAACCGAGATGACCGGGCGAGGGCTCTCCCACGGCGCTGCCGGTCTCGGCATTCCAGATACGAACAGTGCCGTCCGCTGCGGCAGACGCAAGCAGCGTCACGCCGTCGTCACCGGTCCACACGGCGAAGGATCGTACGGCGGCTGTGTGCCCGGTCATCGGCTCGCAGACGAAGTGCCCTTCGGCGTCCCGGACCTGCACGGTGCCGTCCACTCCGCCGATCGCGAGCCGGGCCGAGCCTCCCGGGCCCTGCCAGGCCTTGATCGCATAGACGCCCGCCGCACAAGCCTGCTGGATGTGGCCAGTGGGTTCGCCGGTACCGGCGTCCCAGAATTGCACGTCGCCGCTGTCGCCACCGGCCGCCAGCCGCACGGAGCCATCGGAAAGGACGAGCGCCGCCACCGCCCACAGACCACCCGAACTCGCGCTCAGGGGCTCCCCCAGCGGGTCTCCGGTGCGGGCGTCCCAGATCCGGACCGTGTGATCCGCACTGGCAGAAGCGATGCGAACCCCGCCATCCGGTGCGGTCCAGTTCGTCAGACCCATGACCCACTCGCTGTGTCCGGTCAAGGGGCCCACGGCGGCCGTTCCCCGGGCCGGGTCCCAGATCCATACCGTGTGATCCTCGCCCGACGACGCGAGGCGATGCTCCCCCGCGTCGTCCCTCCAATGGGTCAGGGCGCCGACGCAGGCTGTGTGACCGATCAGCGGCGGTCCCAGGGGAGTGCCGGACCGCAGGTCCCAGACACGCACCGTACGGTCCGCGCCCGCCGAGGCCAGACGCAATGCGCCGTTCGTCTCACGCCAGGTCACCAAGGCCCCGACGCCGCCGGGCTGGGGATCGAGCCACGGGATGCCGTCCTCTGATGGCGCGACGACTGGGACGGTCATACCCTAGGACACCCTTGGGTGAGCTGATGGTTCCTCTGAGGAGGCTTGGCGTCCGCCGGGACAATGCGAGCGATAAGGAATCCGGCCCTGTGCGCCATGGATGCCCTCACGGATCTGAACGCGGAACTCACCGTGCACCCCCTTGAGCCGGGATCCAGTTCGAGCGACGGATGCTTACCCACCGAGGACCGGTTCATTCGCCGGGGTCGGGTGGCCCCTCGCCCGCTCAAGCCGTAGCGCTCTGCATCGGGAGCGCTTGGTTCCGCGTGAGCGGCCGTGCCGCCGTCCCACCGCCAAGGGCGCGGGAGGACCATCTGCTCTGCAACGCGCAACAGCACACCCGCCCCGCCGACGGGCGCGCTCAGCACGACACGCACTCGAGACAAGGAGTGCATGCATACACGAACAATCAGGCCTGCTCTGCCTCTTGATGCTGCGTGCGGATGTCGCGGGGCCTCGGTGCCGAAGAGACCGCAGACTCCGCGCTCTCGAAGGTTGTCGCGATTCCTCTCACCGCTGAGGAACGAACCGTCATGGACGATCTCGCGGGAGTCCACGAAGTGCAGGGCAGCACCACCGCCGGAACCCATCTTGGCAATGAAACCCATGTTCATGTATTGTCGAGTGCGCTCATCGCTCGCATCCGGAGGTCCCCATGGCCGTGCCCAAACGCAAGATGTCGCGCAGCAACACCCGTCACCGTCGCGCGCAGTGGAAGGCCACGACGCCTCAGCTGGT
>NZ_JBIDCW010000053.1:0-8788 GCF_043204795.1 Streptomyces sp. NPDC047706
CCGGCCGATGCGGTCACCATCGTTCCAGCGTCCAAGACCGCCCCGACCAAGCGAAAACCCAAGGTCACGGCTTAAAACAGCGGCATTGCGTCTAGGGTCTTCATGGGGAGGGCTCCACGCTCCCACAGGACCAGCATCACCAGGTACTGGGGGTAGGTCAGGTTGATCTCCTCCAGCAGCGGTCGGTAGCGGCTGGTCAATGCCCGCACACGACGCCAACGGTCTCCTCCACCACGGCCATGAGGGCGGGGACGTCACCCACGGCCTCGCGGACCAGGAAAGGCGGGCCGGCCTGCACCCCGAGCGCGCCTCCTACGGCTCGTACGTCACCTTCAGCGACCCGGACGGCAACGGCTGGGTGATCCAGGAGGTCAAGCAGCGCCTGGCCGGCCGCTGAACCCCGTACTTGACCCGTCCGACGGACGGTAACGGGCCGCGTCCGCCTTACGGCATCGTCCAGCCATCGACGCGCGGCCCGTGGAGACGGCGACGGCATGCCGGACCCGCCGGCCGCGTGCGCCGCGGTGAGGGGCCGGGCAGGGGGCCGCCACCGCTTCGCCCGGGTGCCTTGTCCCCTGCCGGCCGCCCCGGGCGGACGTGACGTCCGGGCCCGGGGCAACCGCGGGTGCGCCGTGCGGACACCCGTGACCACTGTGCACCACCATCAGGCCGTGGTGAGGACACCGGAGGATCGTGTCGCCGGCCCGTGAAACGCCGGAGAACCGCACTTCCGTGCGCGGCGCCTCAGCGCATCAGCTCCTCCCGGTACAGGCCCAGGGCCTTGACGACGGGTTCGTTGGAGTACGCGAAGAGCACCGCGTCGTCGGTCCGCGAGGTGTTGACGTGCCGATAGGTCGCCCAGGACGGCACGACCAGGACGTCCTTGTCGCCCCAGTGGAACTCCTGGTCGTTGACCACGGTGGTCCCCTGGCCGCGTACGACGTGCAGGATGGTCGCCGCGGTGTGCCGGCGGGCGGCTCCGCGGAAGCCGGGCACCAGACGCTGGATACGGCAGGCCATCGTCGGCATGACCGGACCGCCGGTCCAGGGGTTGGTGTACTCCAGTGAGATCCCGTCGATCTCGCTTCCGGTGGCATGGTCGGCGATCGCCTCGAAGGCACGCTCGGTCTCGGCCCAGGGGTACTTCCCGATCGGTGAACTGGCCGAACGCTCGCCGATCCACGACGGGTTGAGCCGGCCGTGGATGAACTGCAGGGAGGACAGGTCGTCGGGAACCGCCGGCTTTTGCGCCGTCTGGTCGTGCAGTTCGAAGAAGGCCGTGTCCAGCGAGTTGACCAGCGGGAAATCCAGGCCGTCGAGCCACATCATGGGGCCCTCGCCCTCGTGGTAGTGGTCATGCCACTGCCAGCCGGGGGTGAGCAGCAGGTCGCCGGGGCTCATGTGGACGCGTTCACCGGCCACGGTGGTGTAGGCGCCGGAGCCTTCGATGATGTACCGGAAGGCGTTGGCGGAGTGGCGGTGTGCCTGGGCCTGCTCACCGGGCAGGATGATCTGGATTCCGGCGTACAGGCCCGTCACGGTCGCCGAGGTGTCCCGCATCCCGGGGTTGATGAGCATCAGCACACGCCGCTGGGCCTCCTCGATGGACAGCGAGTCGGCGAAACGCAGCATGTAGGGGCGCAGTTTCGCGTAGTCCCAGTGGACGGGCAGCGCCCGTGCGGGCGGCTGGGCCGGGAAGAGGTTGCTCAGGTGCCGCCACAGAGCGCCGACGTGCAGCGCGTCCAACTCGTCGTAGACGGTGTCCGTGCTCGCATCCGGCTTCGGTGTCGCTGTCATGCCAGGGGCTCCTTCGCGGTGTTCTGTGCGGTGGTGGACGGGGCGATGTCGTAGAGCCAGTCGACGACGTCGTAGTCGACGGGGTTCCTCGCCGCCAGCAGGGCCGCGCGCATCTGTGCGCCGATCCCGTCGGTGTGCAGGACCTCGCCCCAGGTGCGGGCGGTCGTCTGGACACGTGCGGTGCGCGGCGCTCTGAGCGCCTCGTAGGCCTGGAATGCCCTTTCCGTCTCGCCGGGGTGCTCCTCGACACAGTCGGCGAGGACCACCGCGTCCTCGATGGCCTGGCAGGCACCCTGGGCGAGGTACTGCAGCATCGGGTGCGCGGCATCGCCGACCAGCGTGATGCCGCCCCTGCTCCAGCCGGTGACCGGCGCCCGGTCGAACAGCGACCAGCGGCGTGAGGTGTCCATCAGCGCGACGCCGGCACGCACATCGGGGCAGGTGCCGGCGAAGGCGGCCTGGAGCTGGGCGGCGGGGTCCTGGGAGCTCTCGGTCCAGCGCCGGGTGTCGATCGTTGCCACCTGGTTGCACAACTCGCCCCGCCGGACCGGGTATTGGACGAGGTGCAGACCGGGGCCGACCCAGATCACCATGCCGTCGGGCTCGCGCAGGCCGCCGTGTTCGGCCAGTGCCTCGATCGGGATCGTCCCGCGGTAGGCGACATAGCCCGAATCATCCGGATCGCCGTCGCCGACCAGCACACCGCGAGTGCGCGAGCGCAGGCCGTCCGCCCCTACCAGCGCCCCGGTCGTGTACCGGCTGCCGTCGGCGCAGTGCACCACCGCGCCTGCGGGCGACTCCTCGATCCGCTGCACGTCCTTGCCGGGAACCATCTCGACCAGGCCGGTTTCACGGCAGGCCTCGTACACGGCGCGGTGCAGATCCGCGCGGTGGGCGACGAAGTAGCGGTAGCCGAACCGCTCACGGAAGGCCTCGCCGGTTTCCAGCGAGGTGATCCGCTCGCCGGTCCGGGCGTCGCGCAGGGTGAGCCGGCTGGGGAAGAACGCGTCGGGCGTGACGGCCTCCAGGACGCCGAGCCGGTCGAGCATCCGCGAGGCGTTCGGGCCGACCTGCAGGCCGGCCCCGACCTCGGCGAACTGCGGGGCCCGCTCCAGCACACGGACGCGATGGCCGCCTCGGGCCAGTGCCAGCGCGGTGGTCAGTCCGCTGATGCCTCCGCCGGCGACGAGGAAGGGGGGATCCCCCTGCCGGGCCATCAGATCCGTCCCCGACAAGGATAGTTAGTCAGCATGCTGACGAACGTTCCATCGGGTTGAGCCGTTGTCAACACCCTTGCAAGCAAGCATTGAGAACGAGCAAAGGTCTTGACCGGGATCGGAACAGCTGAATATCGTCAGTATGCGGAAGGAATTGCTTTGACTGCGGTCCGTGATGGGCTGCCCAGCGAGAGCAGGTGTGCATGCGACTGGTGACCTACGACGACGGCAGCAACGTCAGCCGGGTCGGCTACGTGTCCGGCGACCGGGTCGTCGACCTCGGTGAGGTGATCGGCGGCTACGGGCAGCCCGGCGGCCCCGGCGCGATGCGGCGGCTACTGGAGCGCTGGCTGGACGTACGCGACGCGCTGCCCGGACCCGACGACGCGCCGAGCCTGGCGCTCGGCGACATCCACCTGCTGGCACCGGTCCCCGACCCGACGAAAATCGTCGCCGCGCCCGTCAACTACCGCGAGCACCGCGCCGAGATGGCGATGACGGTCGACATCCACGACCTGGCGGTCTTCCTCAAAGCGCCCTCCTCGATCATCCCCCACGGCGGCGTGGTCCAACTGCCCTACAGCGACCGCCGCGTGGACCAGGAAGGCGAACTGGCCGTCGTCATCGGGCGACGCGCGAGCCATGTCTCCGAAGCCGATGCCCTGTCCTGCGTCGCGGGCTACACCGGGTGTCTGGACATCACCATGCGCGGCAAGGAGGACCGCTCCACCCGCAAGTCCTTCGACACCTTCACCCCGCTCGGCCCCTGGCTGGTCACCGCCGACGAGGCGGACCCGGCCGACGACATCGAACTGGAGTGCACCGTCGGAGGCGAGCACCGGCAGAAGACCAACACCAGGAACCTCATCTGGTCGGTCGCCAGGCTCGTCTCGTACATCTCCACGGTCATGACCCTCGAGGTCGGCGACGTCATCGCCACCGGCACCCCCGCCGGGGTCGGCCCCCTCACCGACGGCGACGCGATCGAGCTCACCCTCTCGAGCATCGGCACCCTGGCCGTGACAGTCGCGCAAGCTCCCTCGGCCGGCCCCTCACCCACCGGGACGCGTGAGCGCTGACGGCTCCAAGGCCCGGCAGGGCGCCCGGGCTCCGGGGCGCACCCTGCCGGGCAGACGACCAACCGCGCCCGCCTCCGAAAACGATCCGGGTACTGATGAGACGCGCCGGGTCGGCGCTCGGCCCGCGCCGCCCCCGCACGCCCGCACGGCGGTCCGACCGGCTGTACAATCGGCGGCGGGCGTGCGTGTGCGGCGTGTCGCCGCACCGGCACGTCGGCAGGGGACAGAGGGAGGGGAGCGATGACGCCTTCCCGTGACGTTCCCGACCAGGCGGCCGACTTCGACTTGTCCACCATGACCGGACACCTGCTCCGCTCGTGCCAGCAGATTCACGTCGCCATCTGGTCGGAGGTCTTCCCCGGCGGCCTGACGTCACCGCAGTTCGCCATCCTGCACGCGCTCGCCCAACAGGGCCCGCTCACCCAGACCGCACTGCGCTCCAAGGTCCGCCTCGACCGTTCCACCACCGCCGACGTCGTACGCCGGCTAGTCGCACGCAGGCTGGTGAGTCAGGTCAAGGACCCCGAGGACGCCCGCCGCCGCGTGGTGCGCCTGACAGCGGCCGGCCGCGCCCTGTATCTCGAGTCGACGACCCGTGCCGTCAAGGTCAACGAAGCCATGCTGGCAGGCCTCGACGAGGAGCAGCGCACGCAACTGCTCACACTGCTGGGCTGCTTGCTCGAACGCCACAAGGGTCTGCTGGACTACCGCGAGGACTGAACCGCCGCGGCCGCCCGCAACCCCGCGTGGCGCCCGTGCCGCCCTCGGCTTGCCACGGACGGCGTCCGTACCCCCCTTGACTTGCCCCACGCGGCGCCCGTACCACCGCCCGTTCGCCCCGCGTCGGGCTCGTACGCCCTGTCGTCCGGTCCCCGTGCGCCGCCCTCACCGCCCATCGGCGTGCCGGCGTCGCGCCCTTGCCGCCGGTCGGGCCGCCCCGCGGTGCCGAGGAGTTTTCTGAGTGGTAGTCAGTGTTGCGGTGGCGTCCGAGGTATTGACTCCACGACATCGGATGGGCACATTGATCCGCACACTGATGAAACGCGTGTCCGCGCTCTAGCGGCGACCGCGAATTTCCAAGCCCGCTGGATCCCAATGGAGGGACCATGACCGGCATCGACTCTCCGCCCACCGAACCGCGTACCGCGGAGCCCGCATCGTCCCCGGCCAGGGTCGCGGTCGCCAGTCTCGTCGGCACCACGATCGAGTACTACGACTTCTCCGTCTTCGCGATGGCCGCCTCACTTGCCTTCGGGCCGCTGTTCTTTCCTTCCGGAAGCGCGACGGCGGCGACACTCGCCGCGTTCGCGACCTTCGCGGTCGCCTTTGTCGCCCGGCCCGTGGGCTCCTTGCTGTTCAGCGTTGTCGGCGACCGCGTGGGTCGCCGGCGGTCGCTGCTGATCTGCCTGCTCCTGATGGGCGGGGCGACCATCGCCATCGGGCTGCTGCCCACCTACGCCACGGCCGGTGTGACGGCCTCGGTGCTGCTGATCGCCTGCCGCGTCCTGCAAGGCCTGGCCGTGGGCGGCGAGTGGGGCGGGGCCGTCCTGCTGGCCGCCGAGCACGCACCGCCCCACAAGCGGGCGCTGTACGCCTCGTTCCCGCAGATCGGCCCGCCGCTCGGCTTCGTACTGGCGGCACTGGTCTTCCTGACCACCACGGCCCTGACCGGCCCGCAGGGGTTCCTCGCCTGGGGCTGGCGGGTGCCCTTCCTGCTCAGTGTCTTCATGGTGGTCGTCGGCCTGTGGGTGCGGCTGAAGGTGAGCGAGTCACCGGTGTTCCACGAAGCCGCCAAACGCCAGGAGCTGGTCCGCGCACCCCTGTTCGTCGCGTTCCGCACCTACCCCGGCCGGGTCCTGACCGGCATGCTGACGGTACTGGGCGGAATGACGACCTGGTACCTGATCACCGCGTTCTCCGTCTCCTACGGCACCACCGCACTGGGCATCCCCTCGCGCACCATGATCCTCATCGCGTGCGCCACCGCCGCCACCCACGGCGCCCTGATCATCCCCGCGGCTCACATCGTGGAGCGCTACGGCCGCAAGGTCCCGATGATCGCCGGCCAGCTCGGGGTCGCGCTCCTGGCCGTCCCGGCGTTCGCCCTGCTCGAAACGGCGCAACCCCTGCTCATCTGCCTGGGCTTCTGCCTGATCATGGTCCCCTTCACCCTGGTCTTCGGGCCGATCGGTGTATGGCTCGCCGAACTGTTCCCCACTCAGGTCCGTTACGTCGGAGCCGCGACCGCCTTCATGGTCGCGAGCATGATCGCCGGGTTCGCCCCCCTGATCGGCACCCACCTGCTCGCCGACGGCCGGCCGCCCCTCCTGCTGGGCCTGTACGCCGGCGGCTTCGCCCTCCTGGGCGCCCTGACCCTGGCGTTCTCCCCCGAGACCAGACACCGGTCCCTGCTCCAGCAGTGACCCGAGGGACCTCCCGCAGTGCCCGGTGCATCAGCGCGCGGCCTCAGATGCGGTGCACCGCAAGGTGAAAGGGCGTCTCCTGCCGCATGTGTTCAAACGTTCCGCCGACACGGTACAGACCCGCAAGGCGCCGGACACGTCCGGGTGCACCGCACCGGCGTGTGAGGCGGTGGGGGGACGACAACCAGCAACAGGCGGGAAGGGCCTGCCTGGTACGTTGTCCCTGCCGGCGGCGAGGTGCCCGCCGCGCCGCTTCGGGCCACCGGCGGCCTCGCCGGTGTCGACACGGGCATCGTGCGCCTCTCCGGTCGCCGGGTGATCCCGGTGGACGTCCGCGACACCTCCCGTACGTGCCCCGCATGCGGGCAGTCGCGAAGGAGAACCGCAGCACCCGGGCGACGTTCGCACGCACGACGTGCGGCTTCACCGTCAAGGCAGACCACGTCGGCGCGTCGAACGTCCTCGATGAGCGCCGGCCAGATCCGCTGCGCCGACGGCACATTCCACCAACGTGGGAAGCCCGCGGCTTCGGCCGCGGACGGAGCCACCGCGACTGACATCCCCGACCGACCGAAGGAGAACCACACCGTGCCCAGCACACCCCCGGGCCGCGGCCGCATCGCCCGCGCCGGACTCCGGCTCGTCACCCTGCCGCTCGGCGCGGCACGCGGCGGATCCGGTGCCACCCAGCTCCAACTGGCGATCGTCACCCTGACCGACACCGACGGCGCCACCGGAACCGGATACACCTACGCCCTGGGTCCCGGTATGGCAGCCACCGCCGCCCTGCTCGAAGAACACCACCTGCCGGCCGTGGTCGGACTTCCCCTGCACGACTGGGACCGGGCCTGGTACCAGATGCGCGAGGCGACCCACCGGCTCGGAACCGGCATCTCGCTCCTGGCCACCTCCGCGGTGGACATCGCCGTATGGGACCTGCGGGCCGTTCGCGCGCAACTGCCCCTCTATCGCTTGCTGGGCGCCCAGCGCGAGGAGGTACCCGTCTACGGCAGCGGCCGCGCCACCCACGCGATGAGCACGGACGAACTCGTCGCAGGCTCCCTCAGCTACATCGAGGAGGGCTACAGCGCGGTGAAACTGCGCGTGGGAGTGCACCCGCCGGCCCAGGACATCGCCCGCGTCGCCGCCGTACGCGAAGCCCTCGGCGAGCAGGCCACGATCATGGTGGATGCCAACGAACGACTCGACCTGCCGACCGCGCAGTGGATGGCCCCACGCCTCGCCGACCTGGCCGTCGCCTGGTTCGAAGAGCCCGTGCCCTCCCGTCACCCCCACGCCCACCGCATTCTGGCCGGCGGCCACACCCCGCCGCTGGCGGTCGGGGAGCACCTGCTCGGACTCTCCGCGTACACCGCCTTCACCACCAGCGCACCGGTGTGGATGCCGGACGCCCCGCTCACCGGCGGCGTCTCGGAATTCCGCCGCATCGACGCCCTGGCCGAGGCACACGGCGCGAGCGTCACCCCGCATTTCCTGCCCGAACTGCACGTCCACCTCGTCGCAGCCGGCCGCGCCACCACCTGGCTGGAACACTTCCCGCTGCTCGACGACCTGCTCGCCCAGACCCTCCCGGTCAAGGACGGCCGCGCGGCGCCGCCAGAGCGCCCCGGCCACGGGATGCTGTGGGACCACGAGCGGCTCGCGGCACACACCGTGCGCACCTACCAGACCCACCCGTGAGCACACATCACCACCACCGCGCGCGGTGGTGGTGGTGATGGTGGTGGTCTGTGTGCCCAGAGGCCCGGTCGCCCGCGCGGCGTGTCAGGGGACCCCGGGCTCCTGACACCCCGCCGTGCCACCGACAGGTTTCCCTCCGAGAGGCGCGACACGAACACCGGACCATCGGTGCGGGGGCAGCGCGCGCAAGGCCGCGGTCGCGGTCCCGGGTGGCCAAGGTGCCCATGACGCCGTCGCTGAGCGGAATCCCCGTCGACGGGCCGCCGCCCACCAGGGCGAGGTCGTTCCACAACCGACACACCCAACAACGTGACAACGCCCTCCTGGTGGACCGTCCCATCCCGCCCCCGTGGGCCGCGTCGGGCCGCTCGCCCGCCCGGTCGGACTGCTGTCCTTCGCCGCAGCCACCGACTCACATGGCGGGGAAACGGTCGAAGGGCGTGGTCCGGGAACTGGCGGTGCGGGCGCCGGCCGAAGGTGTGTCCAGTAGACGGCTGATCCAGTTTTTGTAGGGGTCAGTTGGCGGCCGGGGTGAGCCGGCCTTCGAAGGCGATCTGGAAGGCGTTCAGGG
>NZ_JBIDCW010000054.1:0-8250 GCF_043204795.1 Streptomyces sp. NPDC047706
GCCCTGCCTTCATGCACGGAACGGCCAAATTCACCCGCCCCCACCGTCGTTTTCGATCGCATCGCGCTCATGATCGATAGAGATACGGCCTCTCAGTTGGGTCGGTACGTCGTCGGGCGTGGTAAGCGTGGACACGAGCGCGTAGAGCATGTCGCCCTTGCCGTCCGGGCTCGTGTGCTGCGCCTGCTCCTTGATCATGGTCAGGATGCGGGAACTGAACTTGCCTCCCCGGTGTGCGGTGAAGTCCTCAGCTGTCCAGTCGTTGCTCTGCGGGCGGGGCCAGTGCGTATTGGCGGCTGCGGCCCACTGTGTGTCAGTGAAGAGTTCTTCGAGTTCGTTGTGGCCCTCCGCTTCGCCCACCCAGGTGACCTGGGTGGCGAGGTCGAGGCCGGCTTTGATCAGCCTTTCCTGCCTGAACTGCTTGTTGCTGCGGCTGTCGGCGTCGACCATCAGCATCACGGTGCGGCGGTTCCTGATCAGATACCCGGCCAGGAGCAGGGCTCCTTCGTTGTTGCCGCAGGCCCACAGGGCGATGCCGGCCGCCTGGAGGGAAAGGCCCTGGGACAGGCGGAAGAGCAGGGGCAGGCACTGCTGCTCGGTGGGTCCCTCCACGGCGAGGAAGCAGCGCTCGTGCAGCAGGACGGAATTGCGCAGCCCCACTGCGGCGGCGATCTGCCCCAGGTGGAAATCGATGCCGTCGTGGGAGTCGTCGGTGAGGCGCTCGACGACAGTGCGGCCGCTGTCGTCGAGACGAAGGTGAACCACGTCGGCGATGTCGACACCGTCGATGAGGTTCATCGAGTGGGTGGCGACCATGACGTTGACGTGGGGCAGGGCGCACTGCTTACGGATGATGTCCATGACGGTGCGCTGGTGGCGGTAGTCGAGGTGAGTGTCAGGCTCGTCGTAGACGACGATGGCCTGTGTCGGCTCCTGCTGCTCCTCAGCCTCGCCCGTAGTAATGGCCAGTCCGCTGTGTTCCAGCAGATTACTGGTCCACTCCCACACGGCCAGCGCGATCCGCCGGTTGCTGCCCTGGCCGGAGCGGGTGAGGTCGACCGGTTCGCCGTCGGCCTTGGAGACTTCCAGCGGGGCACGCTTGAAACCGCCCTTGAAAGACACCTCGGGCTTGACCTGCACACCGACGAAGTCACCGCAGTGCTGACGGATGTGCTGGCACAGGGAATCGGCCTCCTTCTCCAGCCGCTGAGTGATCTCCGATTCGATCTCCCGTACTCGCCCCTGCAGCGTGTCGTCTTCAAGCAGGGTCTCGTAACAGCTGTTCAGGGCGGTACGCACGGCATCGTCGGGGCTTTCGTCCTTGCCTCCGAACGGCAGCAGCCGGGGCAGACGCTCCTGGAGCTGTTTAGGCAGAGGCATCCACTGCTCTGCCTGCGGCGCCGTGGCAGCGTAGGCCGTGACGGCCTCGAGGAAATCGCCTCTCAGGGAGCCGGCCGGTGACAGTCCGAACTCCGTGACGAGTGCAGCGAGGTCGTTCTTCAGCATCCGTCCCAGATCGTGCAGCCGGCTGTCGGCCGGCTGGGAGCCGAAGTACTGCCACCGGGCCGCCTGCCCGTCCTCGGCGATACGCCGGATCCGTACGCTCGGCGGCAGGGCCGCGACGGCCTGCTCACCAGCGTCCAGGGTGAAGACACCTTCCACCCAGGTCTCTCCGCAGCGGCCCTTCGCGGCACCCTCGCCCTGTGCGTAGGTCCGGTCCTCCTCCGTCAGACGGTGATGGCCCAGCAGAAAGGCCAGCGCGGTCAACACCGCGCTCTTCCCCCCGTCGTTACGGCCGGCCAGGATTGTCGGGCTGCTGACCGGGATGTCCTCCACGCGTGCCAGGGAGCGGAAACCGCACGCGGAGAAACGGATGAGGTACACGGTCTAACGGCTCCGAATCTCCCCTCGCCGGCCGGAGAGGGGTGGGACGTGCGGGTAATGCGCGTGCGGGTGAGACAGACGAGCGCCCGGAACGAACCGTCATACTAGAGGTGCCACAGACAACAGCCGGGCGGTTTACGCCAATTCACCCATCCCAGCAGCCGCCCGGAGCGGCACAGCACCCCACAACACCGGGCAAGAACATGCTGAGCACCGCCGGGGCGGAGCGGTGACTGCATGGCCTGCTGTTCGCCGGGCGTGATAGCTGTCGCATACCGTCCGGGTCCGGCCTTCCTCGGCGCCCCCACCCTCGGCGGCATACTGGAACTCAGCAGAACTCACCAGTGGTTGCGGATTGTGCCTCGACCGCGGCAGAAGGGAGCGCGTATCCGAGGCGCGGGGACCGAGATGTCGGCGATCTGGATCCCGAGCGCGCCGCACTGTCTGCTGCACAACGTCTGCCCGGTTCAAGGACAAGGATATGTTCGAGCGGCCGCACCGGCAGACGGTGTCGGTCCGGGCCTACCGCGCGGCCGGTCCGGCACCGGTCGAGCAGAACGGCCGCGGCCGGGCCTGGGGATCATGCATGCCCATCCCGCTTCCGGGTGTCCGGGCTGCATCACCAGCAGCGACTCGTCATGTCAGGCGACGTGATCACGCGCGCCTGTGTGCAGCGGTCCATCACCCAGCGGGAGCTTCGGCCCGGCCAGCCCGGTGATTATCGCGATGATCCTCGCCCGGACGCTCACCCTGAAGATCGCCGCCCGTCATCCCGACCGCGCGGTCGCAACCGAGCCCCTGGTCAACGAGCTTCGCTACAAGGCCGTCGGAACAGATCTGGACGTCGACCCCCTGCCCACCGATGCCGAGCCACCGGAGAGGGCTGAGTAAGCGGCGCGGCCTGATGCCCGGCTCCACCCTGCCTGCGACGGTGACGGCTCAAACCAGGTCGCCTCGGCTCCCCACGGCGCTCCTTCGCCCTTGAACGCCGAGTGCTTGTCCGGCGGATTCGCCCTCACCTGGTAGGCATTCTCGGATGCGATGACCTCACGCCGGGGATGCGGCTTGTGAGGGACCGTGAGCCTTGTCGGGGTGGTCGTGGATCCAGGACAGGCCGCCCAGGTCGAGGCGTTGGCGGGTACGGGTGACAGCCACGTAGGCCAGACGGGCTTCGGCGTCGTCGATGGGATCAGGTGGCGCCGCCGTGCCTGTCTGCTCGTCAGGAGTGCTGTCCTCAGGACGGGCGAAGTCGTCGGCGATGAGCACGCGGGGCCATTCGCGTCCCTTCGCCTTGTGGGCGGTGGAGACGGTGACCTGGGCGTGCGACTCGGGGGCGAGGCGGGCGACGGCGGTAAGGATGGCGTCGGCGCCGTGGGTGTCGACGAGGTTGACCAGAGGCTGCAGGTCGCGGCCGGCCGGGTCGTGGGCGGCGTAGTCCTGCAGATCGCCCCATGAGGGGAAGAGGATGAGCTCGGGGTGGTGGGTGCGGCGGCCTTCCTTCAAGTCGCGGGCCGCGAGGGCCAGGGCCTGCAGGCTGTCTCCTCCCCCGGCCAGGGCGACCTGGCAGCCGGCCGCCATGAGGGTCATGACCTGGGCCATGGCGCCGACGTTGGTGCGGCACAGCACGGCGTCCGGCTGGGTGACGGGGCCGAGTTCGGTGGGCACGGCGGGGGTGCCGGTGAGGCGGATCGGGGCGTCGGCGAAATGCAGCCAGCGGTTGGCCTCCCGAGCGAGGTCGGGGCCGAAGCGGAAGGACTGGGACAGGGTCAGCTGGGTGCCGGTAAAGCCGGTCATGACGTCTTTGGCGCCGCGCCAGTGGTAGATGGCCTGGGCAGAGTCGCCGACCATGACGAGCTGGGCGTGGCCGCGCTGGGCGAGGAAGATCTGTTCGACGACGGGGTTGGTGTCCTGGGCTTCGTCCAGCAGCAGGAAGTCGGCCTGGATGCGCGGCCGGGTCAGGGCCCAGATCTTGAGGTAGTGGTCGTGGTCGAAGCGGACGGCGCCGTCGTCGGGGTGTTGCAGGTCGGCCCAGGCTTTGCGGGCGAACGGCAGGATGTGGGCGGCGAGTTGGGCATGCAGGTCGCAGTCGTCCAGACCGCGCAGGCGGGGGACGTGGTGGCGGGTGATGGCCTCGTCCGCGGTGTGGCAGAAGCGCGCGACGGTACGCAGGGCGGCGTTGGACAGGGCGCGTTGGGAGATCTCGCGGTCGCCGATGCGGACGGCTTTGGTCAGGCCGAGAGCTTGTCCGGTCTGCCAGGCCGGGCGGCGGGGTGCGTTCAGGCGGCGGGTGTAGCGGTGGCCGACTGCGGCGTAGGCGAGGGCGTGGGCGGTCTTGCACTGCACGGTGCTGGGGAAGCGGGCGCGTGCGTCCTGGGCGATGGCCCGGTTGTAGGCCAGGTAGCGGCCGCGGCGGGTGGTGACGCGGGCGAGGAGGGCGAGGGTGGTGGTCTTGCCGGTGCCGGCGCCGGCCTGCAGGGCGAGGTGGTCGCCGGCGTGGAAGGCGTCGGCGGCGGCGGTCTGTTCGTCGGTGGGGTTCACGGCGTGGGCCTCTCGGGGAGTCGGGTGAGTGCGTGCCCGACGGCGGCCAGCAGGTACGCGGGGGTGGTATGGGCCAGCAGCTGTCGCACCGCGTGGTCGAGGCGCTCGGTCTCCCGGTCGGCGTGCTCGGCCAGGGCCCGGCGCACGGCCAGTTCCAGGAAGAGCTCGGGGGTCTGCTGGGCGCGGCGGGCGCTGGCGGTCAGGGTGGCGTGCGCGGCGGGCGGGAAGGCGATGTTGAGCAGCACGCTGTGGTCGGCGTCCGGGTAGTGGGTGGTGATCACGTCGATGGGCAGCCGGGTGCCGAGGCGGCGGCGCAGCCGGCGGGCCGCTGCGTGAGGGGTCTTGGCCGGTACGAGGGCCATCAGGCGGGTGGCGTCGTGGTTGGCGGCGAGCGGCAGCAGGCGGGCGGCGCGGTACAGGACGGGCGGGGGCAGGGGGCGGGTCAGCGTGATTTCCAGGGCGTGGTGCGGCACTGGTCATCCCCTTCGGTGCAGGCGGGGCGAGGAATGGGGCAGACGGGTGCGGATGTGTGCCGCGTGCAGGAGGGGGTCGAAGGGTTCCCAGCAGGCCAGGGCGAGGTCGGCGGCACCAGGGACGGTGGCGTGTGCCGGGCAGCGCTGAGTGCGCCAGCGCAGCTGTTCGCCGCAGGAGAGGTGGCCCAGGTCGTAGACGGCCATCAGGACATCGGGCAGGGCGAGTTGTCCGTGCTGGACGGTGGTGGGCAGCAGTTTCCAGGTCCCGGCCGGTCCGGCGAGGATGGGGTTGGGGCAGCGATGGCGGTGGCGGGTCTGGGCGACGCAGCGCAGGTCCTCAAGCCGCTGCTGGGCGAGGTAGCGGCACAGCAGCAGCTGGACGACCGGGCGGTCGGGTCCGCCGGTGTGGGGAGCGGCGGGCTGCGGGGTGGCGGGGGCGAGGGCCCCGGTGTCGATCAGGCGGCGGGTACGGACGGCGAGTTGGCGGCGGATCGCCTCGAGACGGGGGCCAGCCTGGCAGGTGGGGGTGCGGTGGGGGCAGAGCACGGCGTGCGGGATGCGGCACCAGGTGCTGTTGTCGCCGTGCGGGTAGGCGATGCCGCCGCTGAGGTGCCAGCGGCAGGATTCGGGGACGTCGGTGGTGGCCAGTTCGGCGGGGTGCAGGGCGATGGGCCGCTGGTCGGGGCGCTGGTAGAGGTCGATGCGGTGGCCGCAGTGGCGGCAGCGGCCGGTTTGTCCGGCGCGCAGCAGGCGGCTGGGGCTGGTGGTGGTTACCCGGAGCGGGCGGGGGCGGTGGGTGGCGCGGGGGCTGCCGTCCCAGTGGCGGCCGTCGGGGGCGGGCGTGGGGCACATGGCCCGGACCGTGCCAGGCGACACGCGGACGTGAGTAGCGTGTCGGGGGTATGTCCTACGGCCGGCCCAACGAGCCCGCACACGTGAGCGTTGCTGCGGATGGCTGTTCTATGCCTGATTGCCCGATCGGGTGATTCGCGGCGTGGTGCACGCCGGGACGGAGCGAGGGGTCAGGAAGTGGCCGTGCCGGGCGGGGTGTGGTCCTCGCACAGGGCGCCCAGGAAGCGCTCGATGGGCACGTTGAAGGTGTGGGCGAGGGTGTGCCAGGTGGTGACGCTGCCGGTGGTGCGTCCGTGTTCGAGGTCGATGAGGGTGCGCCGGGCAAGCCCGCTGCGGTCGGCGAGTTCGTCGAAGGTCCAACTGCGTTCGGCCCGCAGGCGCGCGAGCACGACGCGCAGCGCAGTGAGGTCGGGGTCGGGCGGCAAGATCGTCACCCGACCATCCGACGGTGCAGACCCCTGCCCCGTCAGTGCGGGTTTCTGCACTTTCGTCGGGGGCGGGGGAGGGTGAAATCCGCGGTGCGGGAATCTGCACTACAGTGCGTCCGTCTCGGGGGCCTGCCACGGTGAACCCCCGCCACAACGCGGACAGACGGGAGGACGGCCAGCCCATGAGGTTCGGTGGCGCGCATGCCGCAGTGCGGCGTATCTGGACAGTGGAGCTGCGTCCGCAGGCGGACGGCCCTGCACTCGTCTGCCCCTCGTGTACCGCCCGCGCCTTTCCCGTGCAGGCGTCCTCCGCGCGGTCGGCCGCCCTGGCACATCTCGCCTGCCATGTCCGCGCGGATGCATTGCCGGCGCACCTGCGCAGCTGCCAGTGCCGGCTGCGGGGCTGTGTGTGGCATCCGCGCCATCGCGGCTGTGCCGGGCGGGTGCTGCTGGCGCTGACCCGTGACCGCGGCGGCCGCACCTGGCGGCTGGCCGACGCGTGCGCGGCC
The DNA here is from genome assembly GCF_043204795.1 of Streptomyces sp. NPDC047706. Classification (NCBI taxonomy): domain Bacteria; kingdom Bacillati; phylum Actinomycetota; class Actinomycetes; order Kitasatosporales; family Streptomycetaceae; genus Streptomyces; species Streptomyces sp. NPDC047706. The sequence continues at coordinate 6,685 of NZ_JBIDCW010000054.1, forward strand.
TGCGCGGCGGCGACCAGCCACACCGCCGTGGTGCCGGACACCCTGCTCAGCCCTCGCCGACCGGCCGCATCAGCCCTCGTCCGGACGCGGGTGCACGGAGACGAGCCGCAACGGGTACGGGAAATGCTCACCCACCTCGCCTCCACACTCGGCTGCGTCACCTCTCCCGCCGCCCGGCTGCTGGCCCTGCAATGCGCCCTGCGCGCCGACACCCACGGCCGCGCCCAGCTGCCCGCCGGCCTGCTGCGCGGCATGCGCCTGCACCGGCACAACGATGCGTGGCAGGAACTGGCACAGGACGGCTGGCTCGACCCGCCCGCCCCCCGGACAGCGCCGTTGCAGGTACGGCTGCTGGACGACGCGGCACTGAACCAAGCCCCGGGCCGCAGCGCCCGCCGGCGCGCCGCCCACTGGGCCCTCAAGCCCGCCCCGCTCACCGTTGCGGCAGCAGCAAAACCCGCAGACCGCCTGACCGCCCTGGTCCTGGCCGCCCACACCACCCCGGCCGGCCCGGCAGCCGACATGGCCGTCATCGCCCGCCTGTGCGGGCACTCCCCCCAGCAGACCGGAGTACTGCTCGACCGGCTGGTCGCCGGCCGCACCCTGTCAGCCTGGCACCATCAGCGCGACACCGACGAGGTGCACTGGCAGCCGGCTCCCCTTCACCGCCCCGTCTCCGGCTCCACGGACTCGTCTGCGCACTGACCGCCGCAGGATCGGCCTGCCTGCCGTCTCGCAGTCATGCAGCGGAGAAGGATGCAGGTGGCTTCCGTACTATCGCTGTGAATAACTGTGCGGCAGTAACTGCCACTGGTCACACGGCACCAGGCGGAAAGCACACGAGTTGGATTGCGCATACGCCACGAGCATCGTGCTCGCTGGTACGCAGCGCCCGGAAGGGGTGTGAGCAGCATGTCCGAAACCACTGCCGAAACCACCGAGTTGACCTCGCAGTACAGCGCGCAGGTGGCAGGCGACCTTGAACGCAACCTCAAGGAGCAAGAACGCCTCAGCGGTGAAATCGAAGCACTTGAGGCACAGTTGACTTCCTTGCGGCACGACCACACGGTCCTGGTGAACATCCAGCAGGCCCTCGGCATCCCGGCGGCACCCGCAGCGCCGACAGCCGAACCCGTCGCGACAGTGCCTGCTGCCCGCAAGAAGGCAGCGGGCGCGGCCAAGCAGACGAGGGACAAGAAGCCCGCCACCGCAGACCGGAAGCGGGCCGGTCAGAAGACCGCTGCCAAGGCACCGGCCACGGCTTCAGCCTCACCCACGCTCGTCGACCTCGTCCGCGAACACCTGGCGGGCCTGAGTGAACCCCGCTCCGCCGCCGAAATCACCGCCGCACTGGGACAGCAGCACCCCGAACGCACTATCAAGACGACCGTGGTGCGCACGACGATCGAAGGGCTTGTCGCCAGGAATCAGGCCCAGCGCACCAAGCAGGGCAACTCCGTGTTCTACACCGCGGGCCTTGTCCCCGAGGAGTGGACACCTGTTCGTGCAGTCATGCGGCAAGTGTCAGGGTAGCTGGCTGCTGTTCGTAGGCTATCGGCGCCTGCT
>NZ_JBIDCW010000055.1:0-7444 GCF_043204795.1 Streptomyces sp. NPDC047706
GTGCCCAGATCATCACTCGAACCCCGCGAATCACGCATCAACGACGACAACGTCTGCGCACCCATGTCGAACTTCATGCAGAACCCGCCTCCCCCTAGGACTACTGGGCGACCGCTCCCGATGCGCCCCAACGATTCTCAGTCATCTCTATCAACCTCGCCGTTGCCTCTGCAATCTGGGTGTCCATCACTCACAGAAGCACCACATCTTGCTCGGGGAGAAGTGGGAGCTCCCCGTGGCAGGGGTCGACGCCGAGCTGTGACCGGGCCCGCGTCGGCACGGAGCCATGACCGGCCACCCGCCGGGGCGGTCAGCGGCCGGCGGACTGGGCCGTCGGGCCTTCGCGGCAGATCAGCAGGAGGGCGCGGTCGTCGTTGACGTCCTTCGCGACCGCCTCGATGAGGTGCCAGGCGGCGCCCTGGAAGCCGCCGCCGACGTAGCGGTCGGCCTCGCCGGTGAGGCGGTCGATGCCCTCGACGATGTCGCGGTCGGAGGTCTCCACCAGGCCGTCGGTGAAGAGCATCAGCACGTCACCCGCCCGGAGCGAGCCCTTCACGGGGTCGAACTGGGCGCCGTCGTACACGCCGAGCAGCGGGCCGTCGGCCGCCTTCTCCTCCCAGCGGCCGCTGCCCGCGCTGAGCTGGAGCCCGGGCGGATGGCCCGCGGAGTACAACTCGTAGTCACCGGTGTCGAGGTCGAGGACGAGGTGGATGGAGGTGGCGAAGCCCTCCTGCCAGTCCTGGCGGAGCAGATAGCCGTTGGCGGCGGGGAGGAACGCGTGCGGGGGCAGGCTGCCGAGGAGACCGCCGAAGGCGCCCGACAGCAGCAGTGCACGCGAGCCGGCGTCCATGCCCTTGCCGGAGACGTCCGTCAGGACGACCTCCAGGGTGCGGCCGCCGTTCGTGCGGGCCGCGACCACGAAGTCGCCCGAGAAGGACTGGCCGCCCGCCGGGCGCAGGGCCATCTCACGGTGCCAGCCCTGCGGCAGCTGGGGCAGCTTGCTCTGGACCCGGATGCGTTCGCGCAGGTCGAACAGCATGGTGCCGCCGCGCCGCCAGGGCACCCCGACGCGGCTGCGGAACTGGGCGATGAGCAGGCCGAAGAAGCCGCACGCGGCGACGACGAGGACGACCCCGGGCGTGACCCGGGACGGGCCCTGCGTGTAGGGGCCGAGCTGTATCGACTCGACGATCAGGGCCGTGGCGGCCGCGGCGTACAGGCCGAGCAGGCTGGCCGGGCGCAGCAGCAGGCCACCGGCGACGATCGGCAGGACCAGGACGACCGGTGAGCACCACACCGAGTTGGCGAGCGTACCGGCGGTGATCAGGGGAATGGTGAGCAGCAGGCCGGCCAGCGCGACCCAGTCGGAGCCGTCGCCGCGGAAGTAGTCGACGGCGCTTCTGCGCAGGGCGACGCGGACCCGGTGCCATCGCATCTTCAACCGGGCCGGGAACGTCTCGGCCGCCGTGCGCCGCTCTCGTCCTGCTGCCATCAGTTCGGGACCCTATCCATCGGACCAGCCGCTCGGCACGGGAGGTCCCACTTGTCCCCCGTCCGAGGCTCGACTCCACAGTGAACTTCACGGAAAGCCCGTACGCCGCCGTCCTGGCGAAGTCGGGGAAAATTCCCTCGCCGGTCCCGCGGTGCCCTGGTAGGCATGGCCCCATGGCAACTGACTTCCCCGCAGGCACGGCCACCGGGCCGCGGGTGCTGCGACCGGACGACTGGGATTCCTGGTACGACACCCTGATCCGTGCCTTCGGCGGGGTGCCGGAGTCCCCCGAGGAACGGGAGCTGTGGAACGCGCTCACGGAGTTCGACCGTTCGCTGGGCGTCTGGGAGGACGGCACGTGCGTGGGGACGGCGGGGGCGTTCTCGTTCCGGCTGACCGTGCCCGGCGGGGCCTGCGTGCCCACCGCGGGCGTGACGATGGTCGGGGTGGCGGCCACACATCGCCGCCGGGGCGTGCTGACGTCCATGATGCGGCGGCAGTTGGACGACGTGCGGTCCTGGGGGGAGCCGCTGGCGGTGCTCACCGCGTCCGAGCCGGCGATCTACGGCCGGTTCGGGTACGCCGCCGCGACCTTCGGGCTCAGCGCGGAGATCGACACGGCGCGGGTACGGCTGTCGGTCCCGGCCGGCTCCGATGACGTACGGCTGCGGTACGCGGCGCCCGCCGACGTCCTCGACGTGTGTGAGGGCGTCTACGCCCGCCTGGTGCCGTCGCGGCCCGGGATGCTGGCGCGGCGGCCCGGGTGGGAGCGGCTGGGGGTGCTCGACCCCGAGAGCGAGCGGGACGGGGCGTCGCCCTTGCAGTGCGTCGTCGCCGAGCGGGGCGGCGAGGTCGCCGGGTACGCGCGGTTCCGGGTCAAGCTCGGGTGGGGGGAGGCCGGGCACAACGGCACGGTGGTGCTGGACGATCTGGCGGCCCTCGATCCGGAGACGGAGGGCGCGCTGTGGCGGTTCCTGTTCGGGATCGACCTGACGACGACCCTGTCGGTGCAGGGACGGCCTGCCGACGACGCGTGGCAGTACCAGGTGTCCGACATCCGGCGGTGCCGGGCGCGGTCCCGGGACACGCTGTACGTGCGCCTGGTCGACCTCGGGGCGGCGCTGGAGGCCCGTACGTATCAGGCGCCGGTGGACGTCGTGTTCGAGGTGGAGGACGACTTCTGCCCGTGGAACGCGGGACGGTGGCGGCTGTCGGGGGACGCGAAGGGCGCGTCGTGCGCGCGGACCACCGAAGCGGCCGACCTCGCCCTGTCCGTACGGGAGCTGGGGGCGGTGTATCTCGGCGGGGTGAGCCTCGGTGCGCTGGCGGCGGCCGGACGGGTACGGGAGCTCCGGGCCGGTGCGCTGAGCGAGGCGGCGGTGGGGTTCGGGAGCACGGTGACGCCCTGGCTGCCGCACGGTTTCTGAGGCGAGCACCGTGACGCCCTGGCTGCCGCACGGTTTCCGAGCGAGCACCGTGACGCCCTGGCTGCCGCACGGTTTCCGAGGTGGCCGGCAGGCCCCGGGTCAGCCGTGCTGGCAGGCGGGGCACCAGAAGAGGTTGCGGGCGGCGAGGCCGGCGGTGCGGATCTCGCCGCCACAGATGTGGCAGGGCTGCTGGGCCCGGCGGTAGACGTAGACCTCGCCGCCGTGGTCGTCGACGCGGGGCGGGCGGCCCATGGCCTCGGGGGTGTGCTCGGGGCGGACGGTGTCGATGCGGTTGTTGCGCACGCCCTCGCGCATGAGCTCGACGAGGTCGCTCCAGATCGCGTCCCACTCGGCGGCCGTGATGTCCCTTCCCGGGCGGTACGGGTCGATCCGGTGCCGGAAGAGGACCTCCGCGCGGTAGACGTTGCCGACGCCGGCGACGACCTTCTGGTCCATGAGGAGGGCGGCGATGGTGGTGCGGCTGCGTGAGATCCGCCGGTAGGCGGCGCCGGGGTCGGCGTCGTCGCGGAGCGGGTCGGGCCCGAGGCGGTCGTGTACCGCCCGCTTCTCCTGGCCGGTGATCAGGGCACAGGTGGTCGGGCCGCGCAGGTCGACGTACCCGGTGTCGCCGGCGAGCCGCAGGCGCACGGTGTCGGTGGGCGGCGGGGCGGGCGCGTCACCGAAGGCGACCTTGCCGAACAGGCCCAGGTGGATGTGGACCCAGTCGGCGTCGCGGAAGCGCAGGAAGAGGTGCTTGCCGTGGGCCTCGGTCGCGGTCAGGACGGCCCCGTCCAGGAGGTCCGCGGCGTCGGAGAACTTGCCCTGAGGACTGGTGACCCGGGGGGCCGTGCCGGAGAAGCGGGCGGCGTAGTCCTGCGCCAGCCGGTGAATCGTGTGCCCCTCTGGCACGGTCCCTGCTTCCTTCCGGCCCCCGGGGCGGTGTCGGCTGCTGCCTCAGTCCTGCTGCGGGTGGTGCGCCGGGATCGGCGGCAGTTCGCGCGTGGTCTCGTACGCGGCCAGCATCTCGATGCGGCGGACGTGACGCTCCTCGTCGGTGAACGGCGTGTTCAGGAACGTCTCGGCGAACTTCGTCGCCTCGTCCAGCGAGTGCATACGGGCGCCGATGGCGACCACGTTGGCGTTGTTGTGCTGGCGGCCGAGCGACGCCGTCTCCTCGCTCCAGGCCAGTGCCGCACGGACGCCCTTGACCTTGTTCGCGGCGATCTGCTCACCGTTGCCGGACCCGCCGATGACGATGCCGAGGGCGTCGGGGTCGGCGGCGGTGCGCTCCGCGGCGCGGAGGCAGAACGGCGGGTAGTCGTCCTGGGCGTCGTAGATGTGGGGGCCGCAGTCGACGGGGTCGTGGCCGGCCGCCTTGAGCCACTCGACGAGGTGGTTCTTCAGTTCGTAGCCGGCATGGTCGGAGCCGAGGTACACGCGCATGGGACGAGTGTGACATGCGCCGTGCGGGGCAGCAGGGCCGGGTGGCTGGGCCGAAAGATGTGAGTAACGCCACCGAACCTCAGGAAAACCTCAAGCAACGATACGGATCTGCTTCTCCCAGCTGCGGATGCGGAAGATCGTCGAGCGGGAGGGGCCCGAGAAGCCGGTCGTGCGGATGTGGCTGTACCCGTATCTGACCTGGGCGACCGCCGCGCTGATCGTCTTCGTGCTCGGCTGCACGCCGACCGACACCGAACACGACGGACGCAGGACGGTGCTGCTGTCGCTGCTCGTCGCGGCCCTGGTGCCCGCGGACGCCGTGGTCCGGCAGCGGACCGGGAAGCGCGGGACCGCCGAGTCCGCCGCGCAGCCCGCCGGGGTGCGTGACCGGCCACCTCCCTGCGAGAGCTTCACGCCGCTGTGCCCTCACAGTGGCGTGAAGCTCTTCTTCACGTCTTCGTAGATCGCCAGCGCCACGTCCTCTCCCGCCGGCTGGTACCACGTGTTGATCTGGTACGACTTCCCCCTCGCGTCGAAGCCCAGCAGCCGGGCGTGCCAGGGGACGCCGTCCAGCGTGAAGGTGTACTCCCAGACCACGGCCGGGTGGCCGCGGAACGTCGTCTCCTCCAGCCGGATCTTGCGGTAGTCCCGTCCTTGGTGGGCGTTGCGCTCCGAGGTGCGCCAGCTCTCCATGAGGTCCCCCCGGGCCAGGGACGACTTGGCGACCAGTTCCTGGGTGCCCTCGGGAGAGGTGTAGTGCACCTCCGCGCCCGTCTTCACGTCCCGCCGCCAGCCTTCCGGCGTCACCCACGCGTACCCGCCGGCCTCCTCCCGGGCGCCCGGGGACAGGCTCGGCGGCCGGGAGGTGCCGGCGACCGTGGGCGAGGCGGAGCCGGGGGCAGGGGCGCCGGCCGGCGAGGACACCGGGGGCCGTCCGTCCGTCCGGGCGCCGTCCGGTGTCTTCCCTGTCGCGGCCCAGACGATCCCGGCCACCGCGGCGGCCACGAGGACACCGGCCGCGGCGGCCACCGCGGTCCGTGCCGTCCGGCGCCGGGCGGGCACCGCGCCCCCCGGCAGTCCGCTCCCGGGCGGTACGTCCGCGGTTCCGGGGGCCGGACGCCGCTCCGTCTCCGCCTGTGCCCGCGTCAGGGAGACACCGCTGCCCGGCCGGGCCCGTTCGCGGGGCGGCTTCACGAGCGCCGGCGTCGGCTGCTCCCGCACCGGCGGCGGCTGCGCCACCGGCGGCGTGGGCGTGGGCTCCGCCGACGCCACCCCGCGCAGCGCCGCCGCCAACTCCGCCAGGCCCGGACGGGTCTGCGGCTCCTTCCGCAGCAGCGCGCCCAGCACGTCCCTCAGCGGCCCTGCGGACGCCGGCAGTCCGGGCTCCTCGTACAGCACCGCGTGCAGGGTAGCCAGCGTCGTGTTCCGTGCGAACGGGGACTGCCCGGCCAGTGCCGCCGACAGCGTCGCCCCGAGCGACCAGATGTCCGACGGCGGCCCTTGCGGACGTCCGGAGATCCGCTCGGGGGCCATGTAGTCGTGCGAGCCGACCAGCATCCCGGCCATGGTCAGCGCCTTGGTGTCCTGGATCGCCGCGATGCCGAAGTCGGTGAGCACCACCCGCCGGCCGGCCCTCTCGACCAGGACGTTCCCCGGCTTGATGTCCCGGTGCAGCACCCCGCGCGCGTGCACCTCGCGCAGCGCCTCCACCAGCCCCAGTCCGATCCGCGCCGCCTCACCCGGCCCGAGCGGCCCGTCCTCGGCCATGATCCGCTCCAGGGAGCGCCCCACCACCAACTCCATGACGATCCACAGGCGTTCGCCCTCGTCGACGACGTCGTAGACCCGCACCACGTGGGGATGGTCGATCCGCGCGGTGGCCCGGGCCTCGCGCAGGGTGCGTTCGCGGCGGGTGCGGGCGTCCTCGGCGTCCAGGCCGTCGATGCGCATTTCCTTGACGGCGACCGGCCGGTCGAGCATTTCGTCGGCGGCTCGCCACACCCGCCCCATTCCCCCCTGCCCGATGCTTTCGGCCAACCGATAGCGCCCTGCCACCAGTAGACCTGGAACACCGGAACTTCGCGTATTCCCCGGCAATTCGCCGCACCCCCCTCAACGGAGCCTCAACAGCCACACGTCAGGCCGTAACAGCATAGTGCGGAGAAATCTTGTGGTACCTCTTCAAGTACTGCGTATTCAGGCGCAGGCAAGGGGGACGAACATGCGTTCAACTCGAATGAGGGCCATCACCGGATCACTGGCGGCGGCATCCTTCTCGGCCGTGCTGGTCCTTTCCGGCACGGCCGGGGCGGACGATCAGGGGCCCGGAAGCGACAAGGGGGGAAAGGCCGTCGACAAGGCGCCCGCCGGGGTGGAACTGACCACGCTGCTGCCCGAGAGGATCTCGGTCCACAACGATTCGAAGGAAACGGCGATCACCGCCACCGTGAAGAACGGTGGGACGAAGGACAGCGGTCCGATCAGGCTTCTGGTCGTCGGTTTCGACGGGCTGACGGTCACGAATGCCGAAGGCTGCGCCGCCATACCGGAAGGCGATCTGCCGGAAGGTTCGAACAGCGGCTTCGCCTGTTCGCTGGACGATCTGGCGGCGGGCGCTTCGAAGTCGTACGGCATCGACGCCACCTACGACCTGGGCAGGACAGGAAAGATCTGTCTGCCCGTGCAGAACAGCGACGGGAGCAAGACGTTCTGGCAGCAGGGCCCCGTCCCGTTCGGTACGGCGAACCCGTCCCCGAACGCCCCGGCCACCCCCCTGCTGCTCGGCACCGACAACAAGCCGGTGGCCCCGGGCGGCGACGAGCTGCCCAGGACCGGTCCCGGCCGTGACGTCCTGCCGCTGGGCGCGGCCGGCGTCACGCTGGTCGCGGCCGGCGCCGCGGGGGTGTGGTGGACCCGGCGGCGACCGGCGTGACGGCGGTGCGCAGAACGCGGAGGGGGGGGGGGGGGGGGGGGGGGGCCCCCCCCCCCCCCCCCGGGCGGGCCCCCCCCCCCGCCCCCCCCCCCGCCGGCGCGGCCCCCCCCCCCCCCCCCCCCCCCCCCCCCCCCCCCCGCCCCCCCCCCC
>NZ_JBIDCW010000056.1:0-6619 GCF_043204795.1 Streptomyces sp. NPDC047706
CTCGGGCGAGTAGACCTTCATCACCATAAAAGATGCCTCCTACCCGGCCCCTGCCGGGGCCGGGATCAGAGGTGTCCACCACTCGGGGACAGGTCAAGGCGGACGGCGCCCGCACCGCCCAGTTCAAGCGCGTGTGCACCGACTGCCCCCTGCGCGGACGCTGCACCACCTCCAGGACCGGACGCACTCTCAACGTCCACCCCCAGCACGAACTGCTCACCGCAGCCCGTCACCAGGCGGCCACCGACCCCGTCTGGCAGGACGAATACCGCAGATGGCGTCCACCCGTCGAACGCGCCATCGCCTGGCTCGTCGCCAAGGGCAACCGCCGGGTCCCCTACCGCGGCATCCTCGCCAACAACATCTGGCTCCACCACCGCGCCGCCGCCCTCAACCTCCGCCGACTGATCAACCTGGGACTCACCCGGACGAACAACACCTGGCACCTTGCCCCGGCCACCGCATAACGAAGAGGGCCACCCGGCCTGCGGCCGGACAGCCCTTCGACAAGATTTTCAGCAGTCTTCTAGGGGGCCTGCGACGCCCCGGCGTGGGCGAGGGCGCTGGGGGTCAGGCAGCCGACGATCGCCGGGGCTTCCCGGACGAGCGTGTCGTCGGTGAGCGCTTCCACCATGAACAGCGCGAAGTCCACCCGCCGCGTCAGGTTGCCGGCAAGTACCGGGTCGCCCACGTGCCGGCTCCACACGGGCAGGCCCTGGCTCTCGCCCTCCTCCAGGGAGCTGCCGCGCACCACGGTCCACCGGGTGTCGCTGGCGAACACCCGTCGGCACGCCTCGACCTGGTCGTCGATCTCGACAGCGCGGACGAGCTTGCCCAGCACGGCGGCGATCCGGACGCCCAGGGTGAACAGCCGTGAGTACCTGTCCTTGCCGTCGCGCGTGATGTGCCAGCCGCAGGAGAAGACCAGGCGCGCGCCCGGCCGTGCGTGGTCGAGCACCGCCTGCGCGGTGCCCGACGCGTACTGCCGGACCCCCCACGGCACCAGCACCGTCAGCACGCCGTCGCATCCGGCGACCGCCCGCCGGATCACCTCCGGGTCGTTGGTGGCTCCGGGGACGACGGTCATCCGGCCCTCGAACGCGGCCAGCTTCGGCACGCTGCGCTCCCGGCACACCCCCACCACCTCGTAGCCGCGCTCCAGCGCGTGCCCGACCATGTACTGCCCGAGCTTCCCCGAGGCCCCGATGATGCAGACCTTCTTCACGCGATCCGTGCCCATGGCGCGGCCCCTTTCAACGGGATGCCTACCTTATGCTGTAAGGCAAGGTAGCCTTATGCTGTAAGGCAGTCAAGGGGAGCACCGAGGGACGCCAGAAGGAGGGCCTGGATGCGCGAGAGAAACACGGGCCGGCGGGGGGCGTCGGCGCGCACTCCGCTCAGTCGCGAGCGCGTGATCGGCACGGCGATGGCAGTGGCGGACGAGAAAGGAGCGGCCGCGCTCACCATGCGGGCCATCGCCGAACCGCTGGGCGTCGAGGCGATGTCGCTCTACCACCACGTCGCGGGCCGGGAGGACATCCTCGACGGCATGGTGGACGCGGTGTTCGGCGAGATCGACCTACCGCCGCGCGGCACGGACTGGAAGAGTGCCCTGCGCCACCGCGCGGAATCCGCCCGCGCCGTCCTCCTGCGCCACCCCTGGGCCGTCGGCCTCATGGATTCCCGATCCCAGCCCGGCCCGGCGACCCTGCGCCATCACGACGCCGTCATCGGAACGCTGCGCGCCGGAGGGTTCTCCGTCCCCATGGCCGCGCACGCCGTCTCGCTGATCGACAGCTATCTGTACGGGTTCGTGCTCCAGGAGCTGAGCCTGCCGTTCAGGGGCGCGGCGGAGCTGGACGAGGTAGCGGGTGCCATCCTGCGCGACATGCCCGCCGACACCTACCCCCACCTCACCGAACTGGCCACCGAGCACGTCCTCAAGCCCGGCTACGACTACGCCGGCGAGTTCGCCTTCGGGCTCGCCCTCATCCTCGACGCCCTCCACCCGGACGAGGCCGCGAGCGCATGACGAGTACAACGAGTACGCGGGATGGGGTTCGAAAGTCCCGCACAGCACCCACGGCGCCCGGCACGCAGTCATGATGCGAGGGCGAGGTTGTGCATGTGGGCAACGGCCTGGACGTGGTGACAGCTGCGGTGCGTGATCACGGGCGGGTAGCGGCGGCTTCCCGCCGGGTGGCCCGGTGTCGGATATGGGTGACGCCCTGGTAGGAACAGGTCTGCGAAGATCACGTTCCCCAACTCCAGCGGTTTCACGTGTTGACCCGTAACACCTACACCGCCACGCTCGACGTCGGCAGGGAGACCGCCGAGACCCTGGCCCGGCTGTCCTGCCGGATAGTTGAGGGCCAAGCTGCGGCGGGTTGCCGCGAACCGGGCCACATGTGCGTGTCGGACGGTTCGCGGATCCTCAAGGCCGATGCGCTGATCGAGCCGCCCGGATGCGATGCATCGGGCTGCCGGTAGCGGCAGCCCCTTGACCGGCATCGCCAGCTCGGGTGAACTTGATCGCGAACACGCGACCGGTCTGTGCCTTCCCATGTATGACCTGGGTTGAAGCCCCCACGGAAGGAAGCACATTGAGAAGGTTCACCAAGCCGCTGGCCCGTCTGGCCATGTCGCTGGCTGGCACGGCCGCACTGCTCACCGTCGCCACCCCGGCACCCGCCGAAGCGGCGCCCCTGGGACGCGCATGCTTTTTCGTCGCGCCCCGGGGGGCAGAGGGCGTCGGGCACGCGGCGTTCGCGATCAAGGTGCGCGGCGAGTACGACCACTGGATCTACGGATCGTTCGGCTCCATCAGCGACGGACCGCTGAAGGGCTGGATCAAGGGCGGCACATGGGGCCAGGCCCGCGGCCACTTCAGGAAGGTGTACGACCGCGACAACAAGAGTTCTCGCTACTACACCCAGTACCGGTGCCTGAACACACGGGACGGCAATCACAAGACGGCGCAGGACTGGTACCGGAGCGTCAAGTCCCGCGGATACAACGTGGGCACGAACAACTGCCTCCACATGACCATGGCCGTGTTCAAGGGGTACAGCAACATCCTCCGCAAGGACCCTGACCTGCCGTCGGCAACCCGCAAGCTCCCCAACTACTACTTCGGTACAGTGCTGGGCGATGCAGGGTGGGAGAGGCCCAAGGTCGTCTGACGGCTCAGCCCCTGACCGAGCCTGAGGCGTATCGCTGCGGACAGCATCAAGGCCCGCAACGTTTGCTTCCCTGCAGTGGTCGTCGAGGACTCCTTGCAGGTCGACTCGGTGTGCGTGGTCAGTGGTCCGCGCGACGGCTGAGGACGCGGGGGGTGAGTGCTGGTCACGCGTCCGAGTCTGGCCGAGGCCCAGGTCTTGATCGTCCTGCTCCGGGTGGCCTCGACAGGCCCTGGACGGATGGGGCCCGTCAGTGTCGTCGCGGCCGGTGACGGGGCCGGCCGCCCCGCCCCGCCCCGCCCCGGCACAGGAAAACGGTGGGTGGGCCTGCGATCCTCGCAAACCCAACCACCGTGGACGGAACGACGGGGGCGAACAGCCCTGTCAGCCCCTGTCAGCCGAAGGTGAAGGAGTAGGCGCTCAGCCCCGGTGAGAGCGTGACGGTGACAACGCCCTCGCGTGGGGCGCTGCCGGTGACCAGGCGGTAGATGTTGGGCGCGCCCGAGATCTTGTGGGTGGTGGTCTTCCCGTCGACGGTCGCGGTGACGGTACCGCTGCCGCCGACGTTGAGGTGGACGTCGCGGGCGAAGAAGTTCAGCTTGATGCCGGCGTTCCCCTCGCTGGTCAGTGACTCGCGCCCGACGTTCCAGGTGCCGTCGAGGGCGAACTGGCCCGGCACGAGCTGCGACGGGTAGGTGAAGCGGTGGGTGCCTTCGGACAGACTTCCGTTCGCGAGCGCGTAGGTGCGCCCGGCCCCCAGGCCGATCTCGGACGTCAGCCGGACAGTCGGGGTGTCGTCGGGTACGTCCGTGGCGGGCGGCAGTTGGGCGCCGGGGCGCGCGTCGGTCAGCAGCTGGCGGATGAGGGATTCGCGGTCGGCGTAGTTGCCCTCACCGACGGCGACGTGCCGCACCCGTCCTTCGGCGTCGATGAGGTATTCGGTGGGCCAGGCGTTGTTGCTGAAGTTGTCCCAGGTGGTGAACTCGTTGTCGAGGGCGATCGGGTACTTGATGCCCAGGCGTTCGGCGCCGGCCCGCACGTTGCGGAGTTCGTGCTCGAAGGCGTACTCGGGGCTGTGCACACCGATGACGACCAGCCCCTGGGACGCGTACTTCTCGTGCCAGGCGTTGACGTGCTCGATGGCGCGGTGGCAGTTGATGCAGGAGTACGCCCAGAAGTCGACCAGGACGACCTTGCCAGCCAGCGACTTCTTGGTCAGGGGCGCGCCGTCCGGAGTGTTCAGCCACTGCTGGATCCCGGAGACCTCGGGCGCCGGACCGCAGTCGGCCAGTGCGGTCGAGGGCAGCGCCGCGCACCGGCGCAGCTCCCCGTTGCCGCCGCCCAGCACGCCCCCGAGGTCGGCGCCGGCGATCGCCTTGTTGACGCGGGCCGTGTAGTCGGGGACGGAACGCTGGAGCACGTCGGTGAGGTTGAAGGTCAGGCCGAAGGCGAGGACGACGAAGGTGAGTCCGGCGACGAACCTGACGCGCCGCTGCCGCTTGCGGAACGCGCGCACCCGTTCCGTGATGCGCTGCCCGGCGAGGGCGAAGAACAGCAGCGGGATCGCTGTACCGACCGCGAAGGCGACGGCGAGGGCGACCGTTTCGGCCCCGATCCGCTGGGTGGCGCCCGCGACGGTGATGGCGGCGAGGACGGGTCCCGCGCACGGTACGTACACGGCGCCGAGGGCGAGTCCGAGCAGGAACCCGCTGCGCGCGCCGACCTGGCGCTGTCCGACCCGGGCGAACGGCCGTTCCAGCAGGTCCTGTACCGCCGGGAACATCATGGCCGCGCCGAGCAGGAGCAGCACCACGAGGCCGACCCAGCGGATGATGTCCTTGGGCAGCGGCAGGGCGCCGAGCACGAGGGTGCCGAACAGGGTGATCAGGCTGAAGCTGAGGACGAGTCCCGCCATCACGGCGTAGGGCCTGCGTCTGCGGGCCGGGGTCGTCTCCCCCGGCGTGGCGGGCACGCCGCCGGAGAGGAAGACCAGGGGCAGGACGGGCAGGACGCACGGCGAGATCGCGGTGACGAAGCCGCCGACCAGTCCGATCAGTATCAGCGTGAGCAAGTCAGTCTCCAGACGTGACCAACGAGGACGACCACGTCACCTGTTGGGGCGGTGACGACATAAACATGCCGCCACGGCACCTGTCAAACCAGTGACGCACAGCTCCGAGGTCCCGGCCGATGGCAGCGGCCGAGCAGCCCCCGCTCGCCCCGCAGGGGCGACCACCAGCGAATTCAAGGTTCCTTCAAGGCTTCCGCAAGCCCGGCCGCGCACGCTCGCCCCATCGACGGACTGCGGAGGCCGGCCCTGCGCACATCAGGACCGACCGGCACATCCGGCGTTCGAGGCACGGCGACCGACATCAGGCAGCTTCAGGAGAACGAAGCTGCGGGCACCGCTGAGGGGAGAGGCAATGCGCAAGGCGTTCAGGAAGCTCGGCATGGTCACGACCGTGGCGCTCGCCGTCGGCGACGTGGTCGGTCACGGCCTGAACGCCGCCGCGAGCATGGGCAGGCTCCGCACCGTCGTCCACACCCACGCCGCGATGGAGCTGCCCCGACCAACTGCTGGCCCACCTCGACGACACGGTCCAACGGCTGGCCGCAGAGGACTCCGACGTCCCCGAGCAGACTCCCGCGGTGTCGGGGCCACCTGCCCGTTACGCCGTCTACGACCCCGTCACCCGCCGGTGGACCATGGCATCGGCCGGGCGTCCCGCGCCCGCGCAGACCGATGTCCCCGGACTGTTCGGCACCGTGCCGGCGAACGCCACCGAACTGGCCCAGGCGGGCGTCTGGGACCGGGTGCGGGCCTGCCGGCACACGCCGTGTCACTACAACTTTTTCGACCGGACGCGGAATTCGACCGGACGCGGAACAAGAACTCCGTCTACTGCGGCCCGCGCTGCGGCTCCCGCGCGTCAATGCGGGCGTACCGGCAGCGGAAGACGGCACTGGCCGCCCAGCACGGCCCGGCCTCGAAGTAACCGTTCCTGACGACGACACCACCCCCATCCCGCTCCTGCGTCATGCGTCATGCGTCATGCGTCATGCGTCATGCGACCACGCTTCATTAATCGCACTGGAGTGCGAGTCCGTGGAATGTGACAGCGAAGCGTGCGGGCATTGTGTGAAGTTCCCCTCCGCCTGAGAACTTGGCCCGCTAAGGGCTAATCGGTTACGGTCATAACCAGGCGGTTGCGCCACGCCACGTCATTCGGACGGACGCGGTCTCGCCCACGCCTGGATCACAGTCGTCGTCCAGGTCGCATCAGCCGTTCGGCGGCGCGTCGCGCGCCCGCCCTTTTCGGCCAGGGAACAAGAAGGAAAAGCCCACAGATGTACATGAAGCTCGAAGTCACCGTGCTGCCCGTCTCCGACGTGGACCGGGCCAAGGCCTTCTACGAGGCGCTGGGATTCCGCCTGGACAT
>NZ_JBIDCW010000057.1:0-5931 GCF_043204795.1 Streptomyces sp. NPDC047706
ACAGGCAGGTATTCTAACCAACTGAACTACCGCTCCACCGATTCTTTTACGTTGCATCTCTCGATGCCGGCAAATTCGCGCTTTGCGATTTGCGCATTACCAGTCGTCACACTGATAACGTTTATTTGATGCCTGGCAGTGTCCTACTCTCGCATGGGGAGACCCCACACTACCATCGGCGCTACGGCGTTTCACTTCTGAGTTCGGCATGGGGTCAGGTGGGACCACCGCGCTATTGCCGCCAGGCAAATTCTGTTTCATTCCAACCGCCTCACTTCCATGAAGCCATCAGAACCAATCTCGGAACGTCGCTGAAAATCTCTCTAAAAACACCTTCGGTGTTGTAAGGTTAAGCCTCACGGATCATTAGTACTGGTTAGCTCAATGCATCGCTGCACTTACACACCCAGCCTATCAACGTCTTAGTCTTAAACGTTCCTTCAGGGACCTTAAAGGCCCAGGGAAGACTCATCTTGAGGCAAGTTTCGCGCTTAGATGCTTTCAGCGCTTATCTTTTCCGCACTTAGCTACCGGGCAATGCCATTGGCATGACAACCCGAACACCAGTGGTGCGTTCACTCCGGTCCTCTCGTACTAGGAGCAACCCCTCTCAATCTTCCAACGCCCACGGCAGATAGGGACCGAACTGTCTCACGACGTTCTAAACCCAGCTCGCGTACCACTTTAAATGGCGAACAGCCATACCCTTGGGACCTACTTCAGCCCCAGGATGTGATGAGCCGACATCGAGGTGCCAAACACCGCCGTCGATATGAACTCTTGGGCGGTATCAGCCTGTTATCCCCGGAGTACCTTTTATCCGTTGAGCGATGGCCCTTCCATTCAGAACCACCGGATCACTAAGACCTACTTTCGTACCTGCTCGAGCCGTCACTCTCGCAGTCAAGCTAGCTTATGCCTTTGCACTAACCTCACGATGTCCGACCGTGATTAGCTAACCTTCGTGCTCCTCCGTTACTCTTTGGGAGGAGACCGCCCCAGTCAAACTACCCACCAGACACTGTCCTCACCCCAGATTATGGGGCCGAGTTAGAACATCAAACATTAAAGGGTGGTATTTCAAGGATGGCTCCACGCAGACTGGCGTCCACGCTTCAAAGCCTCCCACCTATCCTACACATCAAGGCTCAATGTTCAGTGTCAAGCTATAGTAAAGGTTCACGGGGTCTTTCCGTCTTGCCGCGGGTACACTGCATCTTCACAGCGAGTTCAATTTCACTGAGTCTCGGGTGGAGACAGCCTGGCCATCATTACGCCATTCGTGCAGGTCGGAACTTACCCGACAAGGAATTTCGCTACCTTAGGACCGTTATAGTTACGGCCGCCGTTTACTGGGGCTTCGATCAAGAGCTTCGCCTTGCGGCTGACCCCATCAATTAACCTTCCAGCACCGGGCAGGCGTCACACCGTATACGTCCACTTTCGTGTTTGCACAGTGCTGTGTTTTTATTAAACAGTTGCAGCCAGCTGGTATCTTCGACTGGCTTCAGCTCCATCCGCAAGGGACTTCACCTACATGCCAGCGTGCCTTCTCCCGAAGTTACGGCACCATTTTGCCTAGTTCCTTCACCCGAGTTCTCTCAAGCGCCTTGGTATTCTCTACCTGACCACCTGTGTCGGTTTGGGGTACGATTTAATGTTACCTGATGCTTAGAGGATTTTCCTGGAAGCAGGGCATCAACTACTTCTGCACCGTAGTGCATCGTCATCACGCCTCAGGGTTAGTATGCAACCGGATTTACCAGGTCACACCCCCTACACGCTTAAACCGGGACAACCGTCGCCCGGCTAGCCTAGCCTTCTCCGTCCCCCCTTCGCAGTAACACCAAGTACAGGAATATTAACCTGTTTCCCATCGACTACGCTTTTCAGCCTCGCCTTAGGGGTCGACTCACCCTGCCCCGATTAACGTTGGACAGGAACCCTTGGTCTTCCGGCGAGCGGGCTTTTCACCCGCTTTATCGTTACTTATGTCAGCATTCGCACTTCTGATACCTCCAGCAACCCTCACAGGCCACCTTCAACGGCTTACAGAACGCTCCCCTACCCAACAACGCCTAAGCGTCGCTGCCGCAGCTTCGGTGCATGGTTTAGCCCCGTTACATCTTCCGCGCAGGCCGACTCGACCAGTGAGCTATTACGCTTTCTTTAAATGATGGCTGCTTCTAAGCCAACATCCTGGCTGTCTATGCCTTCCCACATCGTTTCCCACTTAACCATGACTTTGGGACCTTAGCTGGCGGTCTGGGTTGTTTCCCTCTTCACGACGGACGTTAGCACCCGCCGTGTGTCTCCCGTGATAACATTCTTCGGTATTCGGAGTTTGCATCGGTTTGGTAAGCCGGGATGGCCCCCTAGCCGAAACAGTGCTCTACCCCCGAAGATGAGTTCACGAGGCGCTACCTAAATAGCTTTCGGGGAGAACCAGCTATCTCCCGGTTTGATTGGCCTTTCACCCCCAGCCACAAGTCATCCGCTAATTTTTCAACATTAGTCGGTTCGGTCCTCCAGTTAGTGTTACCCAACCTTCAACCTGCCCATGGCTAGATCACCGGGTTTCGGGTCTATACCTTGCAACTAATCGCCCAGTTAAGACTCGGTTTCCCTACGGCTCCCCTATACGGTTAACCTTGCTACAAAATATAAGTCGCTGACCCATTATACAAAAGGTACGCAGTCACACCACGAAGGTGCTCCCACTGCTTGTACGTACACGGTTTCAGGTTCTATTTCACTCCCCTCGCCGGGGTTCTTTTCGCCTTTCCCTCACGGTACTGGTTCACTATCGGTCAGTCAGGAGTATTTAGCCTTGGAGGATGGTCCCCCCATATTCAGACAGGATGTCACGTGTCCCGCCCTACTCATCGAACTCACGACCTGTGCATTTTAGTGTACGGGGCTATCACCCTTTGCTGCGCGACTTTCCAGACGCTTCCACTAACACACAAGCCGATTCAGGTTCTGGGCTCCTCCCCGTTCGCTCGCCGCTACTGGGGGAATCTCGGTTGATTTCTTTTCCTCGGGGTACTTAGATGTTTCAGTTCCCCCGGTTCGCCTCATGCCACTATGTATTCATGACATGATAGTGTGTCGAAACACACTGGGTTTCCCCATTCGGGTATCGCCGGTTATAACGGTTCATATCACCTTACCGACGCTTTTCGCAGATTAGCACGCCCTTCATCGCCTCTGACTGCCTAGGCATCCACCGTATACGCTTAGTCACTTAACCTCACAACCCGAAGATGTTTCCATCGTTCGTGCTGCAAACATTTGAGAGACTCTATGACAGGTTACTCTTCATCCCAGTACATCTACGGAGGGATAAATTTCAGCCGTCATGTTTCAATTTTCAGCTTGTTCCAGATTGTTAAAGAGCAATATCTTAAACATGACTCGCAAGTCATCTTTAAGATTTTTTCGGTTATCGCTAACCGGTGATAATGTCTTTCACTCATTATCGGAATGGCGTCCCCAAGGGGATTCGAACCCCTGTTACAGCCGTGAAAGGGCAGTGTCCTAGGCCTCTAGACGATGGGGACACGAAAATCCGATTAAACTGAATAACTTAATCGGTTCGTATCAGCATGAATGACTCATGGCATCAACAGGTAGCGCTTTGCTCGTTACTTTTCATCAGACAATCTGTGTGAGCACGCCACTCGAATCAATATCTTTAGGTAAGGAGGTGATCCAACCGCAGGTTCCCCTACGGTTACCTTGTTACGACTTCACCCCAGTCATGAATCACAAAGTGGTAAGCGCCCTCCCGAAGGTTAAGCTACCTACTTCTTTTGCAACCCACTCCCATGGTGTGACGGGCGGTGTGTACAAGGCCCGGGAACGTATTCACCGTAGCATTCTGATCTACGATTACTAGCGATTCCGACTTCATGGAGTCGAGTTGCAGACTCCAATCCGGACTACGACATACTTTATGAGGTCCGCTTGCTCTCGCGAGGTCGCTTCTCTTTGTATATGCCATTGTAGCACGTGTGTAGCCCTACTCGTAAGGGCCATGATGACTTGACGTCATCCCCACCTTCCTCCAGTTTATCACTGGCAGTCTCCTTTGAGTTCCCGGCCGAACCGCTGGCAACAAAGGATAAGGGTTGCGCTCGTTGCGGGACTTAACCCAACATTTCACAACACGAGCTGACGACAGCCATGCAGCACCTGTCTCAGAGTTCCCGAAGGCACCAAAGCATCTCTGCTAAGTTCTCTGGATGTCAAGAGTAGGTAAGGTTCTTCGCGTTGCATCGAATTAAACCACATGCTCCACCGCTTGTGCGGGCCCCCGTCAATTCATTTGAGTTTTAACCTTGCGGCCGTACTCCCCAGGCGGTCGATTTAACGCGTTAGCTCCGGAAGCCACGCCTCAAGGGCACAACCTCCAAATCGACATCGTTTACAGCGTGGACTACCAGGGTATCTAATCCTGTTTGCTCCCCACGCTTTCGCACCTGAGCGTCAGTCTTCGTCCAGGGGGCCGCCTTCGCCACCGGTATTCCTCCAGATCTCTACGCATTTCACCGCTACACCTGGAATTCTACCCCCCTCTACGAGACTCTAGCTTGCCAGTTTCAAATGCAGTTCCCAGGTTGAGCCCGGGGATTTCACATCTGACTTAACAAACCGCCTGCGTGCGCTTTACGCCCAGTAATTCCGATTAACGCTTGCACCCTCCGTATTACCGCGGCTGCTGGCACGGAGTTAGCCGGTGCTTCTTCTGCGAGTAACGTCAATTGATGAACGTATTAAGTTCACCACCTTCCTCCTCGCTGAAAGTGCTTTACAACCCGAAGGCCTTCTTCACACACGCGGCATGGCTGCATCAGGCTTGCGCCCATTGTGCAATATTCCCCACTGCTGCCTCCCGTAGGAGTCTGGACCGTGTCTCAGTTCCAGTGTGGCTGGTCATCCTCTCAGACCAGCTAGGGATCGTCGCCTAGGTGAGCCATTACCCCACCTACTAGCTAATCCCATCTGGGCACATCTGATGGCAAGAGGCCCGAAGGTCCCCCTCTTTGGTCTTGCGACGTTATGCGGTATTAGCTACCGTTTCCAGTAGTTATCCCCCTCCATCAGGCAGTTTCCCAGACATTACTCACCCGTCCGCCGCTCGTCACCCAGGGAGCAAGCTCCCCTGTGCTACCGCTCGACTTGCATGTGTTAAGCCTGCCGCCAGCGTTCAATCTGAGCCATGATCAAACTCTTCAATTAAAAGCTTGATTTGCTTCCACTCGAGAAGCGATGCTCAAAGATTTACTGCATGAATTTTACTTCAGTTAGTCACTCTTCAAGACTTGATATTTTTTTGCATCCGAAGATGCTGGATATCGTCTTGTGGAGTGCCCACACAGATTGTCTGATAAATTGTTAAAGAGCAGTGAGTTAGTCGCTTTCGCTTGCTAACTCGAGGTGGCGTATATTACGCTTTTCACCCGGAGAGTCAAGCGTTTATTTCGCTTTCCTCTCGCTGACCCGGCGGCTTGTCAGTCGTTGTTCCCGGTCAGTGGAGGCGCATTATAGGGAGTTCTCGGCGGGCCGCAACCCCTAAATGCAAAAAACTTTTCAAGCGCGGATTTTTTCGGCAAAACGCTGGCCAAACCCGCGTTTTTGTCACTTTTCGTACTGGATCTGGCTAAATTCCTGGGCAAAGCGGTCGACCTGTTGCCAATCTGTGTACTCCACTTCCTTACTGGTATCCGTTTCACCGCCCGTCATACGCATAATGAATTGAATCATGATGCGATCGAACCAGCGATAGCGCGGATAACGCAATGCGCCGGCAAACACCGCGCACTGTTTTGGCTGCCACGGCGAAGCCAACAGGAACTTACGGGTATAGGCGTTGGTTTGCGGCGAACGCTTTTCCGGTTTACGCGCGGACAGGTAGACGGCAAAGAA
>NZ_JBIDCW010000058.1:0-5732 GCF_043204795.1 Streptomyces sp. NPDC047706
CTCCTCAACCGGCGGCTTCACCTGCCCAGCCCGTGGCACCAGCATCCCTCCCGGCCACAAGCTACAAGCAACTCACCCCAAAGTCAGCGGCATTGGGTCTAGGGACAGGTCTCTCGCCCTCCTCGGCTCTCTACAGCGCGGGCCCCTGCGAGACTCTCGGCAGGGGCCCGCGCTGCCCGAAGTCATGAACTGCTCGACGTCTGCAGAGCTTCGCAGGCTGCGCTGGACCAGCTGCTGGAACGGCTGGTCAATGTCCCCACGCCAGCCGGGACGACACCCCGCGAGATCGGCGTCCCGGCGACCGCGACGCTCCTGCCGATCGTCGCCGTCAACCAGGGCAAAGGCTGAACTACTTGACAAATCTGATTCCACAGAATGCTGCGCTACCTCTCGGACGCGCCGCTGCGCGGCCGGGTGACGGCCGCGACCAACAAGGTGGAGGCGTTCAACGGCTTCAGCGACTGGGTGCGGTTCGGGCAGCGTGGCACGGTCGCGCACAACGACCCGGTCGAGCAGGAGAAGGACGTGAAGTTCACCTCGCTGCTGGCCAACCTGGTGATCTTCCACAACACCCTGGACATCGCGGACGTGGTGCGGCAGCTCCAGGCCGAGGGCTGGGAGATCGACCCGCTGGACCTGGCCGAGATCTCGCCGTACCTGACCGAGCACATCAACCGGTTCGGCGTGTACTCCACCCACGAGATCGGGATCACCCCGGAGGACTACGACACCCGCCTCGACGTCGACTTCAGCGTGTTGGAGGACGAGAGGGCCCCGGCGGCATGACGTCGCGTGGGCGTATGGGCCGACCGCGGCCTGGTCGGGCGGTGCTGCTGGATGGCCGCCCGGGCTGGGGAAAGCCGTGTGCGGGAAAGCTGCATCCACTTTGAAGCGGCGGGGACTGGAAACGGAGCGTCAGCCACCGCGCCAGTCCCCGACCCTACCGGGGACTGGTCAGAACACCCGGAGGGCGACGCGCTGGATGATCGTCAGCGCGTGGGTGCCGTAGACGAGGAAGACGACGGCGGCTACGACGACGATGCCTGCGAGAGACCAGGTGAGACGGGGGTTCATGCGGCGGTGATCTCCTTGACGGGGTTGGGGTGGGTGGTGGTTCCCACCTGCAGGACGCTGTCGCACAGGTCCCTGACGGTGGGGTCGTGGGTGGCGATCACCACGGCGCAGCCGGCGTCGGCCAGGGCGCGCAGGGTGGCGATGACCATGTGGGTGTTGTCGAGGTCGAGGGCGCCGGTGGGCTCGTCGGCCAGGACGAGGGCGGGTTGTTTGACGATGAGGCGGGCGAGGGCGACACGTTGTTGTTCGCCGCCGGAGAGGCGGTGGACGATGTCGTCTTCGCGGCCGGCGAGTCCGACTTGGTGCAGTGCCTGGGCGGGGGTGGGGCGGGATCCGCGGTTGGAGCGGACGGGTTTGACGGCGACGCTGAGGTTGTCGGCGATGGTGGCGTTGTCGATCAGGGCGTAGTTCTGGAAGAGGTAGCCGAGTGTGTCGCGTCGATAGAGGCGGGCCTTGCGTGGGCTGAGTCTGGTGATGTCCTGATCTTGGTGGCGCATGGTGCCGGTGGTGGGGGTGTCGAGGAGGCCGAGGCAGTTGAGGAGGGTGGACTTGCCGGATCCGCTGGGGCCGGTCAGTGCGAGCATCCGGCGGGCCTCGATGGTGAAGGTCAGGTCCTGCCAGAGGGTGCGGGGGCCGAAGGACTTGGACAGCCCGGTCAGGTCGATCACGCTTCGGTCGATCCTTCCTTGACGATGCGGCGGTGGAAGAAGGTCAGGACGGCGAGGGCGGTGGCGATCTCGACCGCGACGAGGCCAGTGATGACGGTCAGGTCCTGGCCGGTGATCGTCATCGGGTCGCGGGGGGCGGGGATGCCCATGGTCTTGTACTGCTCGAGGCCTTGGTTCCATTGGTGGACCTGGTAGGGGAGCCAGGAGACGAGCAGGGCGACGATCGCAGCCTCGGCGGCCAGGAGGGTGCGGTGGATGGTAGCGAAGGTCCAGCCGTGGATGTGCCGGGCGAAGATTCGCTGGGCGTTTCTGCGGGTGTGGACGATGACGACGCCGACGCCGGTGACGAGCAGGACCAGGAGGGCGAAGGCCAGGTTGAACAGTCGCAGCCGGAAGTCCGCGGTGATGTCGCGGATGGCCTGGGCGGCGTCGGCGGCGATGGGGCTGATGCCGACAACCTCGTTGCGCAGGTGGTGGGCGTCGATGTCGGCGGTGATGTCGGCCGGGTCGGGGAAGACGATGCTGCGCTGCGAGGCGTAGGCGGTGTAGCCCTTATCGCTGATGTAGTCGGTGCCGTTGGGGACGACGATGATGACCGGGTCGGTGAGGAAGGACTCGTCCGAGAGCTGGTCCTGTCCGGCCTCGCGAGTACCGCGGGCGTTGTAGGTGAAGATCTCCTGGCTGTCTGCGGTGGTCTTTACGTCGATCTGCTCGGATGAGATCTGGTCCGGGTTGGAAGGGCTGACCAGGCCGGGCACCAGGTTTGTCAGCTTGTCGGCATGAGCGGCGAGGTGTTGCGGAACCAGGAGCAGGATGCGGCCGTCGCCGCCGGTGGTGGCAGGCTGGCGGCGGCCGTTCGGGGCGAGGATCTTCTGCTGCTCGAGGAACGTCTCGTTGGCCACTATCAGGTCGTCGGCAGGGATGCCCTGGGCGTCGCGGGAGCGTGCGGGGTCCTTGTGGCCGGCGAGGACAATCTGGCCGTCGGCGTCGGCCTGGCGCAGCCAGGGGCCGACCTTCGCCTCCAGCTTCTTCAGCGCGTCGGGGCCGGCGCCGAGGTAGCCGTTGAGGCGGATGGTGGAGGCGTCGCCCGCCTTTTCGTACACGTTGAGATTGTCTTCGCGCCGGGCGAGGTCCTGTCCGGCCTGCAGGACCGAGGCGGCGATACCGAGGGCGAGCAGGAGGGCGGGCACGCGCACGAGGTAGGCGGCGGCCGCGGTGGAGCGGGCGGGTATCTCGCCCTTGAGGGCGGCCAGGATGCCGGTGCGCGCGGTCAGGGTGAGCATCGCGGCATGGGTGGCGAGGACAAGAGCTGTGAAGACGACCGCCGTTGCGGCCGTGACGAGGGCGAACAGACCGAACCAGGCGAGGTGGTTGTACCAGGCCAGCAGGGCGGTCGCCACGACCGTCACGACCCCGAGGGCGGCCGTCCAGAAGCGGGCGAGCCGGCGCAGGTCGCGGGCGAGGATCGCGGGCAGGGACATGCCCTGCAGACGCAGCACTCCGTAGGCTTTGGCGTTGAGTAGGACGCCGGCGCCGGTCATGGTGACGCAGACGAGGGCGACGACGACGAGGGAACCGGCCAGGGCGCTGCCGCCGTAGGCGTAGGAGAGCTGGTCGGGGGAGGTCGGCTGGGGGTGGGATGCGGTGAGGCCGTGCTGCTGCAGCAGTTCGAGGAAGGGCCGGACGGCGTCGGGATCGCCGAAGAGGTAGTACAGGCCGCGCGGGTCGCGGTTGGAGACCTCGGAGAACGGCCGGGTCGTGGTGGCTTGGCCGGGGCTGAACGCAGGGTAGCCGTCCTCGAGCCAGTCGGCGCGGGGGCCGGCCGGGGTCAGGTAGAGGTCGCGGCTGCGGTCGGGGTGTTCCAGGTCGAGTTCCTGGCGGCCCACGGTGACACCGTAGTCGCGGGCGAACGATTCGACGGCTTGTTCGATGGCGCGGCTGGTACTGGTGTCCCGCGACTGGGTGACCTGGACGACCGCGTCGTAGCCGAGGGTCCACTGATCTTCGAAGCTCCTGAGGAACAGGAAGGAGAACAGGGCGGAGAACGCCAGGATGACGGCGTGGGCGAACTTGACGCCACGATGCAGCATGCGTGTCCTACGAGACTATGGGGGATCGACCGGCCAGATGACGGAAAGCACGCGTGCCCCCGAAGGGGCCGCGTGGCGCGGGCCCCTTCGGGGGCATGTTACGCGTGCTGCTGAGTGGTCAGCAGGTGGTCTTGTAGTAGGTCTCGTTGCCCCAGAGGGCGGCGTCGGCCTGCGTGATGGACCAGCTGCCGGCGGACGCCTCGTCGCTGTCGATGTAGGCGCCGACCGAGGTCGAGCCGTGGCACTTGGACCCGTGGTAGTAGTCCGACCACACGTAGGAGGTGCCGGCCCCGTAGTCCCAGGTGCCGCCGCCGACGTACGCGATGGTAGCCATCGCGGGAGCGGCGCCGGCCACGACCAGCGCTCCGGACACGGCTGCGATCTTGAGTGCGCGCTTGAGCCTCATCATCAACTCACCTTCGAGGGAGTGCGTAATGGACACCGACCGAGCTCGAACACACGGAATGATCACAACAAGTAGCCTGGAGAAGAAGTGAAGATCAAGACGAACATTGACGTGAATCGATCTTGAGTTATCACATATCGGGTACATGTGAACACTCATTGTGCACATTCGTGTTCAACCTGGGTGGCGTTGAACGAGAACGCCGCTGCCTTTGCAGTCGTGCAGACGCGCTCTGCGAGCTGACCGACCCGGGCGAACATCGTGCTGGTCAACTACCACCACAGGCTGCCGATGACGACCATGTTCGGCTCTGGCACGCTGTCATCCTCGGACGGGCAGCGGTTGCCGACTTGGGGCAAGTCGATCACCGCCCGGCACCTGAACAAGTACTTCGTGTCCGAGGGCATCTCGACCTACACCCACGGTTCCGACCAGCACTCCATGCCGTGTGGCTGGCGCTGCTGCTCGCCCTGCTGCTGATCCGCCCCAGGGTCAGACTGCTCGCGGAGGTGGTGCGCCTGCTGCCGGACCTGCTGCGGCTGCTGAAACGGCTGGCCGCCGACAAGAGCCTGCCGCGCGGCGTGCGGATCCGGCTCGCGCTGCTAATGGTCTATCTGGCCAGCCAGCCCTATCGACCTGATCCCGGACTTCCTGCCGGTGATGGCCCTCCGGGAGTATCCGAACGAAAATTAGCGGCAGCCGCTGACGGACCATGGTCCGGCTGTGGCCGCGAGGGTATTGACGCGGTTCTCGTACTCGCGGCGGTCCTTGCGCTGTGCCGGAATCGCCGGGGCGTCCTGGGTGCCGTCGAGGGGCTGGCATCGGGCGAGGAGCCCGCAGTGCACGGCGGGCGCGGCGGTGACGCGCAGGGTGTAGCCCTGGCCGCGTCGTACGGTCACGCCGTGGTCGAGGGCGGCCCGCTCGTCGGCGTCCAGCTCGGCGGTGTGGACGAAGTTGGCGACCTTGCCGGGCATGTCGAGGGTCACCGGCAGCTCCGGGGCCGGGCCGTCATCGTGGTCGGCGGTGGTGTGCTCGGGCATGAGGTCGGCGACGGCCGTACGGACAGCACCCCGGCTGACGCTGTGCTCGCGGGCCAGGGCGGCGATGGACCGGCCCTCCAGGTACGCGGTGCGGACGGCGTCGATCTTCTCGGCTGTGATGGCCGGGCGTCGGCCACCCTTGTTGCCCTTGGCCTCGGCGGCTCGCAGTCCGTCGTAGGTCAGCTCGCGCTGGAGGTCGCGCTGGAGTTCGCCAGCGGCCGCGAGGGTCTGCACCATGAACTTCACGGTGGACAGCAGTTCT
This sequence comes from Streptomyces sp. NPDC047706, assembly GCF_043204795.1. Classification (NCBI taxonomy): domain Bacteria; kingdom Bacillati; phylum Actinomycetota; class Actinomycetes; order Kitasatosporales; family Streptomycetaceae; genus Streptomyces; species Streptomyces sp. NPDC047706. The sequence continues at coordinate 5,541 of NZ_JBIDCW010000058.1, forward strand.
CCGGTGCGCGAGTGGCGGGCGGTGAGGTCCATGGCGGAGAACGCGCCGTCGTGGATGCGCAGCGCGAGGCGGTCGTGGTGGAGGACGTCGAGCACGTCTAGTGTCCTGCGCCAGTAGTTGATCGTTAGTAGTTGTGTGACTTCTGCTGCTGGTGCGTCAGTTCCTCGTCGGGGCCCGAAGCTGGAACCGTTG
>NZ_JBIDCW010000059.1:0-5249 GCF_043204795.1 Streptomyces sp. NPDC047706
GCAGGCGCCGATAGCCTACGAACAGCAGCCAGCTACCCTGACACTTGCCGCATGACTGCACGAACAGGTGTCCACTCCTCGGGGACAAGGCCCGGCCACCACTGGGCGGTGGCCATCAACGAGATGGGTGAGCTGGTCTTCTCGCGGAAACTTCCCAACGACGAGGTGGAGATCCTCCAGCTGATCGCCGCGGCCTGCGACGCAGCCGAGCACGTGCGATGGGCGGTCGACCTACGGGGCAAGACGGCCACCCTGCTGCTGGTCCTGCTCGCCGCGCACGGCCAGCAGGTCACCTACGTGCCGGGCCGGAGCGTGAACCGGGCCGCCGAGGGCTACCGCGGCGAAGGAAAAAAGGACGCCAAAGACGCTCTGATCATCGCGGACATGGCCCGCATCCGCCGGGACTTCACCACCATCACCATCCCGGCAGAGCAGATTTGCACCCTCCGGTTGCTGACCGCGAACCGACGGGATCTCATCGCGGACCGGGTCCGGCTGGTCAACCGGATGCGCGACCTGCTGTGCGGCATCAGTCCGGCCTTGGAGCGAGCCTTCGACTACGCCCGCTCCAAGGGAGCGGTCATACTGCTGACGCACTATCAGACACCGTCCGCTCTGCGGCGCACGGGCGTGAAACGACTGACCACCTGGCTGGAGCGACGCAAGGTCCGCAGTCCACAGAAGCTGGCGCAGAGGGCCGTCGAAGCTGCCGACCAGCAGCACACTGCCCTGCCGGGCGAGGCCCGCGCCGCGGCCCTCCTGGGCGAGCTGGCATCCCAGCTGCTTGCACTGGACGAGCGGATCGCGGCCAACGACCGGGAGGTCCGCGAGACGTTCCGCGACGACGAGCGGGCAGAGATCATCGAATCGCTGCCCGGCATGGGCCCCATCCTGGGTGCCGAGTTCGTCGCCATCGCCGGTGACCTGTCGTCCTACCGTGACGCGGGCCGCCTGGCCTCGCACGCCGGCCTGGCCCCGGTTCCGCGCGACTCCGGGCGCCGGACCGGCAACCTGCACCGGCCCAAACGGTACGACCGGCGACTGCGCCGGGTGTTCTACCTCTCCGCGCAGAGCGCCATGCAGTACCCCGGCCCCTCCAGAGACTTCTACCTGCGGAAACGAGCCGAGGGCCTGCGGCACGTCCAGGCCGTACTCGCCCTCGCCCGGCGCCGGGTCGACGTGCTGTGGGCGATGCTCCGCGACCATCGCCTCTACGCAATCACCCCTCCGATCGCCCCTGCCCACAGCAGCTGACGCGGCGTGCCTCCCGGGGCTTGACGGGTCATTGAGATTCAACGACGACAACCTGTGCCCGGCGTGCCGATAGACGACTTGGTGGCAATCGTCGTGGTCGGGGCGACCCGGAGCCGCCGGCAGGCAGGAGGCCTGGGCTTGATGGGCGAGGTCGGTCGTCCGGTCTTTGACGGTTCCTCAGGACTCCGCTAATCTTCATGCCGAATCAGATATCAGAGTTTGCATGTAGGGAGTGGGTGGGATGTTGCTGACGACCGGGCAGGCCGCGGAGGAGCTCGGCTGCGCGATCACCACGTTCCGCCGCCTCATCGCTGCCGGATTGCTGCCGGGCCTGTCCCGGCGCGGCGTGCGCGTCATGGTCCCGCTCGAGGTCGTCCAGGCCCTGCAGACGCGGCGGCAGGCGCCGCTCGATCGACTGCCGGTCCGCGAAATCGCCGTCCTGCGGGTGGATGCGGCCCGGCGGACGCAGGAACCGGAACGCTCCTGGCTCGGCTTCGCCGCCGACCTCCCGTCGGAGGACCTGCTCAAGGCGCTGCGCGGCTGGTGGCGGTGCGACCCGGCGAGTGTCGCGGCCGGGGGAGTGCTGCCGGTCACTTTGTCCGGCTACGTGGTGGCCGTCCTGACCGGCCTTCAGCGGTGGGAGAAGAACTCCGAGGGCCGCCATGCCTTTCCCGATGCCTGCCTGGCCGGCTACGTCACCGACCTGGCCATCCCGCACACCCGCCTCACCTCCCACGCCGACGGAGACCGGCAGCTTGCCGAACAACTGCTGGGCACGCGGCTGGCATCCCACTCGGGCGGAGCCCTCGCCTACGTTTCCACTCACGCCACCGTCGACTGAACTCGGCCCGGACAAGGAACGCCCGATGGACGCACAGAGCTACAGCGCCGCGCTCGCCGACCTGCGCACCGTGCGGGACCAGATCAAAAAGATTCGGGCCGCACTGACGAAGCAGGAAGCGGACCGCGACAAGCTGATCATCCAGCTGGCCTCCTACCCGAAGGCGAAGGCCGAGCGGATCGCCCCGGCGGCCGGACTGGGCGTGGCCGACGTGGTCGCCCTCGCCCCGGCCCTGGCCCCCGACAGCCTCGCTGTGAACGACGCCCTGCAGCCGGCGGCCGAGCCGTCCACCATCCAGGCCACCCCCGAAGCCGTACCGCCCCCGCCGCAGCAGGCAGCGGCTGTCCCCGCGATGACCGCTGCCGCCGCGCGACCTGCTCCGCCAAAGGCTCCCGTCGAACCCGCAGCCCCGCAGGCGCCCACAGCGCCTCAGGCGCCACGGGATCTGCCCTCCATCCCCGCAGGGGCCAGCGGCGATGCCTGGCTCGCGCCTACCCCCGGGCTGGCCTCCGCCCGGCCCAACTTCACCCAGCAGGCCCGCTCCACCGTCTTCCTGGACACCACCACCGGGATCCTGGTCCACCGCAACCAGACCCACCACCTCGACCTTGCCGACCGGTCGGCCGCGGACCTCCTCACCGCCGTCTTCCACACCATCTCCGAGGGCGTGGAACGCATCTACATCACCGCAGGCGACCCCTGGCACCGTGACGCCGACCGCCACCCCTACCTGCGCGACGCGGTCGCCGCCTGGCTGAACGGCCCCACCCCGGGCTGGCGCACCGACACCGGCCGCGGCCGCGACCGGATGGCCGGGCACTTCGTCCACGCCCGCAACCCCGTCGGCCGCTACCAGCGCGACAACAGCGATCACCATGTGGAGATCCGCTCGGTGGGGGAGTGGTTCGACGTCGACGGCGACGACCCGGCAACCGTCCGCGACGCGTTCGTGCTGCTGTGGCAGGCCCTGCGCCGCCACTGGCCCGATGCGGTCCTTATGGGCTCCCCGTCCCAGACCGGCCGCGACCTGTGGACGCGCACCATCCCGCAGCGCGGCCAGCACGCCGAGGGCTTCCCCGTGCTGTCAGAGGAACTGCGCGGCCTGCTGCACGCCACCGCAGGACAAGGCCGCAACGAACTCATCACCCCGCCCCATGTCCCCGAGCAGCTGCCCCAACTCGTCGAGTACGACCGCACCTTCGCCTACGCCAAACACACTTGGAAGTCCCCGGTCGGCACCCCCCGCCGCATCACCGCCCACACCTTCGCCGCCTGGAGCGAGAAGGAGCAGATGCGCGCCCTGTACGGGTGCGGGCACTGGCAGGTCCGGGTCACCGTGCCGGACGGCTGGAACCACGTCGGCCTGCTGCCCGCCCCCGCCCCCGGCGACCGCGCCTGGCACTACCCGGCCGAAGGCGGCACCACCTTCACCACCTGGGCCGGTGGTCCCGAAATCCACACCGCCCTGACCAACCCCCTGACCCCGTGGAAGATCGAGATCCTCGACGGCATCCTCTGGGAGGACGGCAAACCGCTGGACGACTGGGCCAAGAAACTCAAGGAGACCTGGACCAACCTCTCCGCCCAGGCCCACTTCCAGGGCAATGCCCAGCAAGCGAGGGCCGCCCACCTCGCCTCCCGCGCCGTGCGCTCCATCCTGCTGTACGGCATCGGCTCCTTCGCCCAGCGCCCCCGCATGGTCACCGGCACCACCCCCCGCACCCTGGAACGCGACGTACCGCCGGACGCCGAAATCATCAGCTTCGACAACGAACTGATCACCTGGCAGAAGCCCACCGGCTTCGCCCGCGACCCCAACGCTCACCCCGAATGGGCCGCCGCGATCTGGTCCGGTGCCCGCGCCGCCCTGCTCACCCAGCGCCACCGCGACGACGACACCTACGCCGGAGCCCTGCACACCTCGCCCGGCACCGTGATCGCCTTCCGCACCGACGCCCTCTACCTCACCCAGCCCCACAACTGGCCCTACCACCATCAGCCCGGCGACTACCTGCTGCGCGGACACCTCACCGGCCCGCTGGTGGCGCCCACCACCGAGGAAGAGCTCCTCACACTGCGCAACGCCGGGCGTGCCGCCCTCACCACCGGCCAGGAGGCCTGATGCCGCCCCGCCCCCGCTCCCGGCGTCCCAGAGGGCAGGGCGAGTTGAACGAAGCGGCCCGCCTCGCTGACCGGCTCCAGCGGGCCGGCTACACCAAACGCGACATCGCCCGCATCATCGACCGCGACCCGTCATTGGTCTCGCAGTTCTACACCAAGAACAAGGGCGCGGCTTTCGTCACCGCCCTGCGCGAAGTCCTCACCGCCGTCGAAGCCGGAGGCATCACCGACCTGCCCGAACTCGCCGCCATCGCCGCCCGCCACACCCAGCGGCGCACCACCGCCTCCGGCGCCCGCGCCCGGGTCCGCGGCAAGGCCGTCCTGATCACTCCCACCGGCTCCGGTACGGGCCGTGTCGGTGCCCAGGCGATCGCCTCCGGCTCCGCCCGATTGCGCCCGCTGATCGCCGAGGCCGCCCGCCAAGGCCTGCGCCTGGCCTTCACCGTCCGCCTGGCCAAGACCGGCTACGTACATCCGTCCGGCAGCCGCACTGATTCACCCGGCATCCGCCGCGACGTCATCCAGCGCGCCGACCACACCGAGGAACGCTCTTACGGCTCCGCCCAGACCGGCGGCTTCGATGCCGCCGACTTCGCGCTCCGCGTCGATGCAGCCGGCGGCGATGTCACCGCCGCCGTGCACCAATGGCTCGTGGAGACTGGACGCATCCACCCGGACGCCCAGATCATCCACCTCGAAGTACGCACCTGGCGGCCGCGCTGAGAGGGCTCGCCGCTCCGCACGGCGCAGCTGCACCGCCGTGTTGCGCCGGGGCCCGGCCGGCGAACGATGTAATGGGCGCGGGGCCCGCCAAGGGGGCGTTGCTGCACGATCGCAATGGGTGGGGCTTAACGGGGTGCTGGCCCTCGGGGTGTTGTCAGGCGGACTGCTGCGGAGACTGCTCGCCGGGTGCGGCCGTCTCGGCTGCATCGGGGGCGGGGACCTGTCCCCGAGTGGTGGACACCTCTGATCCCGGCCCCGGCAGGGGCCGGGTAGGAGGCATCTTTTATGGTGATGAAGGTCTACTCGCCCG
>NZ_JBIDCW010000060.1:0-1850 GCF_043204795.1 Streptomyces sp. NPDC047706
ACACAGTGGACGCGAGCAACTGAGGACAAGCCCTCGGCCTATTAGTACCGGTCAACTCCACACGTTACCGTGCTTCCATATCCGGCCTATCAACCCAGTCGTCTACTGGGAGCCTTACCCCATCAAGTGGGTGGGAGCCCTCATCTCGAAGCAGGCTTCCCGCTTAGATGCTTTCAGCGGTTATCCCTCCCGAACGTAGCCAACCAGCCATGCCCTTGGCAGAACAACTGGCACACCAGAGGTTCGTCCGTCCCGGTCCTCTCGTACTAGGGACAGCCCTTCTCAAGACTCCTACGCGCACAGCGGATAGGGACCGAACTGTCTCACGACGTTCTAAACCCAGCTCGCGTACCGCTTTAATGGGCGAACAGCCCAACCCTTGGGACCGACTCCAGCCCCAGGATGCGACGAGCCGACATCGAGGTGCCAAACCATCCCGTCGATATGGACTCTTGGGGAAGATCAGCCTGTTATCCCCGGGGTACCTTTTATCCGTTGAGCGACGGCGCTTCCACAAGCCACCGCCGGATCACTAGTCCCGACTTTCGTCCCTGCTCGACCCGTCGGTCTCACAGTCAAGCTCCCTTGTGCACTTACACTCAACACCTGATTGCCAACCAGGCTGAGGGAACCTTTGGGCGCCTCCGTTACCCTTTAGGAGGCAACCGCCCCAGTTAAACTACCCATCAGACACTGTCCCTGATCCGGATCACGGACCCAGGTTAGACATCCAGCACGACCAGACTGGTATTTCAACGACGACTCCACCTGAACTGGCGTCCAAGCATCAAAGTCTCCCAGCTATCCTACACAAGCCGAACCGAACACCAATATCAAACTGTAGTAAAGGTCCCGGGGTCTTTCCGTCCTGCTGCGCGAAACGAGCATCTTTACTCGTAGTGCAATTTCACCGGGCCTATGGTTGAGACAGTCGAGAAGTCGTTACGCCATTCGTGCAGGTCGGAACTTACCCGACAAGGAATTTCGCTACCTTAGGATGGTTATAGTTACCACCGCCGTTTACTGGCGCTTAAGTTCTCAGCTTCGCCTGGACGAATCCAAGCTAACCGGTCCCCTTAACGTTCCAGCACCGGGCAGGCGTCAGTCCGTATACATCGCCTTACGGCTTCGCACGGACCTGTGTTTTTAGTAAACAGTCGCTTCTCGCTGGTCTCTGCGGCCACACCCAGCTCACGGAGCAAACCCGATCACCAGACATGGCCCCCCTTCTCCCGAAGTTACGGGGGCATTTTGCCGAGTTCCTTAACCATAGTTCACCCGAACGCCTCGGTATTCTCTACCTGACCACCTGAGTCGGTTTAGGGTACGGGCCGCCATGAAACTCGCTAGAGGCTTTTCTCGACAGCATAGGATCATCCACTTCACCACAATCGGCTCGGCATCAGGTCTCAGCCACAAGTACGACGGATTTACCTATCGCACGGCCTACACCCTTACCCCGGGACAACCACCGCCCGGGATGGACTACCTTCCTGCGTCACCCCATCACTCACCTACTAACCGCTTGGTCCGGCGGCTCCACCACTCCCCTCAACTCCGAAGAGATCAGGGCGGCTTCACGGCCTTAGCATCACGATGCTCGATGTTTGACGCTTCACAGCGGGTACCGGAATATCAACCGGTTATCCATCGACTACGCCTGTCGGCCTCGCCTTAGGTCCCGACTTACCCTGGGCAGATCAGCTTGACCCAGGAACCCTTAGTCAATCGGCGCAAACGTTTCTCACGTTTGTATCGCTACTCATGCCTGCATTCTCACTCGTCAACCGTCCACAACTCGCTTACACGGCTGCTTCACCCGGCAGACGACGCTCCCCTACCCATCACAG
>NZ_JBIDCW010000060.1:1946-5148 GCF_043204795.1 Streptomyces sp. NPDC047706
CTGCAATGACACGACTTCGGCGGTACGCTTGAGCCCCGCTACATTGTCGGCGCGGAATCACTAGACCAGTGAGCTATTACGCACTCTTTCAAGGGTGGCTGCTTCTAAGCCAACCTCCTGGTTGTCTGTGCGACTCCACATCCTTTCCCACTTAGCGTACGCTTAGGGGCCTTAGTCGATGCTCTGGGCTGTTTCCCTCTCGACCATGGAGCTTATCCCCCACAGTCTCACTGCCGCGCTCTCACTTACCGGCATTCGGAGTTTGGCTAAGGTCAGTAACCCGGTAGGGCCCATCGCCTATCCAGTGCTCTACCTCCGGCAAGAAACACACGACGCTGCACCTAAATGCATTTCGGGGAGAACCAGCTATCACGGAGTTTGATTGGCCTTTCACCCCTAACCACAGGTCATCCCCCAGGTTTTCAACCCTGGTGGGTTCGGTCCTCCACGAAGTCTTACCTCCGCTTCAACCTGCCCATGGCTAGATCACTCCGCTTCGGGTCTTGAGCGTGCTACTCAAACGCCCTCTTCGGACTCGCTTTCGCTACGGCTACCCCACCCGGGTTAACCTCGCAACACACCGCAAACTCGCAGGCTCATTCTTCAAAAGGCACGCAGTCACGAGAACGTGCAAGCACGCTCCGACGCTCCCACGGCTTGTAGGCACACGGTTTCAGGTACTATTTCACTCCCCTCCCGGGGTACTTTTCACCATTCCCTCACGGTACTATCCGCTATCGGTCACCAGGGAATATTTAGGCTTAGCGGGTGGTCCCGCCAGATTCACACGGGATTTCTCGGGCCCCGTGCTACTTGGGTGTCTCTCAAACGAGCCGCTGACGTTTCGACTACGGGGGTCTTACCCTCTACGCCGGACCTTTCGCATGTCCTTCGCCTACATCAACGGTTTCTGACTCGTCCCACGGCCGGCAGACCGTGGAAGAGAAATCCCACAACCCCCACGACGCAACCCCTGCCGGGTCTCACACGTCGAAGGTTTAGCCTCATCCAGTTTCGCTCGCCACTACTCCCGGAATCACGGTTGTTTTCTCCTCCTGCGGGTACTGAGATGTTTCACTTCCCCGCGTTCCCTCCACACTGCCTATGTGTTCAGCAGCGGGTGACAGCCCATGACGACTGCCGGGTTTCCCCATTCGGAAACCCCCGGATCAAAGCCTGGTTGACGACTCCCCGGGGACTATCGTGGCCTCCCACGTCCTTCATCGGTTCCTGGTGCCAAGGCATCCACCGTGCGCCCTTAAAAACTTGGCCACAGATGCTCGCGTCCACTGTGCAGTTCTCAAACAACGACCAACCACCCATCACCCCGGGACAACATCCCGAGTGCACTGGGGCCGGCACTGAAGGCGACCACACGGCCGAACCCTCAGACACCCAACAGCGTGCCCGGCCCACCCCCGCCCGGAGATCATGCGTTCCACGCCCCGTAAGGGCAGTACTAACAGCCTCCGACCCGGAAAACAGGCCGAGTAGTCAACGTTCCACCCATGAGCAACCAGCACCGGACACTCGCCGGTGTACTGGCCCCTGACCTCGCCCCGAAGGACTCGGTAAGAAGTGCTCCTTAGAAAGGAGGTGATCCAGCCGCACCTTCCGGTACGGCTACCTTGTTACGACTTCGTCCCAATCGCCAGTCCCACCTTCGACAGCTCCCTCCCACAAGGGGTTGGGCCACCGGCTTCGGGTGTTACCGACTTTCGTGACGTGACGGGCGGTGTGTACAAGGCCCGGGAACGTATTCACCGCAGCAATGCTGATCTGCGATTACTAGCGACTCCGACTTCATGGGGTCGAGTTGCAGACCCCAATCCGAACTGAGACCGGCTTTTTGAGATTCGCTCCACCTCGCGGTATCGCAGCTCATTGTACCGGCCATTGTAGCACGTGTGCAGCCCAAGACATAAGGGGCATGATGACTTGACGTCGTCCCCACCTTCCTCCGAGTTGACCCCGGCGGTCTCCCGTGAGTCCCCAGCACCACAAGGGCCTGCTGGCAACACGGGACAAGGGTTGCGCTCGTTGCGGGACTTAACCCAACATCTCACGACACGAGCTGACGACAGCCATGCACCACCTGTACACCGACCACAAGGGGGCGCCCATCTCTGGACGTTACCGGTGTATGTCAAGCCTTGGTAAGGTTCTTCGCGTTGCGTCGAATTAAGCCACATGCTCCGCCGCTTGTGCGGGCCCCCGTCAATTCCTTTGAGTTTTAGCCTTGCGGCCGTACTCCCCAGGCGGGGCACTTAATGCGTTAGCTGCGGCACGGACAACGTGGAATGTTGCCCACACCTAGTGCCCACCGTTTACGGCGTGGACTACCAGGGTATCTAATCCTGTTCGCTCCCCACGCTTTCGCTCCTCAGCGTCAGTATCGGCCCAGAGATCCGCCTTCGCCACCGGTGTTCCTCCTGATATCTGCGCATTTCACCGCTACACCAGGAATTCCGATCTCCCCTACCGAACTCTAGCCTGCCCGTATCGACTGCAGACCCGGGGTTAAGCCCCGGGCTTTCACAACCGACGCGACAAGCCGCCTACGAGCTCTTTACGCCCAATAATTCCGGACAACGCTTGCGCCCTACGTATTACCGCGGCTGCTGGCACGTAGTTAGCCGGCGCTTCTTCTGCAGGTACCGTCACTTTCGCTTCTTCCCTGCTGAAAGAGGTTTACAACCCGAAGGCCGTCATCCCTCACGCGGCGTCGCTGCATCAGGCTTTCGCCCATTGTGCAATATTCCCCACTGCTGCCTCCCGTAGGAGTCTGGGCCGTGTCTCAGTCCCAGTGTGGCCGGTCGCCCTCTCAGGCCGGCTACCCGTCGTCGCCTTGGTGAGCCATTACCTCACCAACAAGCTGATAGGCCGCGGGCTCATCCTGCACCGCCGGAGCTTTCCACCACCAAGGATGCCCAAGGTGGTCAGTATCCGGTATTAGACCCCGTTTCCAGGGCTTGTCCCAGAGTGCAGGGCAGATTGCCCACGTGTTACTCACCCGTTCGCCACTAATCCCCACCGAAGTGGTTCATCGTTCGACTTGCATGTGTTAAGCACGCCGCCAGCGTTCGTCCTGAGCCAGGATCAAACTCTCCGTGAATGTTTACCGGTGATCCGGTGACACATCACGAGAGCGGAACCACCGGAGGAATAATCCGATGGTTCACAGCGTCCTCGCTGTGTTTTT
>NZ_JBIDCW010000061.1:0-4467 GCF_043204795.1 Streptomyces sp. NPDC047706
GCTGGTGTCCGACGCGGCGCGTGTCCTGCGCAGGGTCCGTCAGCTCTCGCACAGCGCTCAAGCGAGCATTCGTGACGAACTCCCCCCTGAGCTGAAGGACCTGAACCTCAAGGACCTCAACCCGAAGACTCTCGTGTCCAAGCACCTGCTCCACGACGAGAGCCTCAGCCTGGACAAGCTCACGGCGGACCTGGATCCCGCCGCGGAAACACCCCGCCGCGCCACGTCGAAGACCCCCGCGAATGCGGGGACTTCCACCGGACCGGGCTCGATCGCCACCAAGGGCGACTCCCGGCCCTGAGAGATCACCGGCCCCGAACCAGAGGGGCCGCCCCGTCGGCTGCCCCACCGGCCGACGCCCTCCGTCAACGGACCGATCACCCACCACGGCTGGGCCGCCGCATCCTCCGGCAGCCGGGCCGACGGCATGGGAGCGCCGCTCCCGCGCCGTCGTCAGCGGAAAGGAAACGACCATGTTCGGCAGGCTCGGAGCCCCCGAGATCATCCTCATCCTCGTTGTCGTCATGCTCCTCTTCGGCGCCAAGCGCCTTCCCGGGATGGCCCGTTCCTTCGGGCAGTCGCTGCGGATCCTCAAGAGCGAGACCCAGGCCATGCGCAAGGACCAGGCGGACGAACCGCAGGCCGACACGTATGCCGCCGCCCCCGCCCATGCCCCCGCCCTTCAGCCGGCGGGCGCCCGTCACACGGCACCCGAAGCGGCCGAGGCTGACATCCCGCACCGGCGCTGAAGCGCCGTCACCACCGACCGACACATGTGCGGCCGGTGCCGCACATGAAGGGACCGGGACTGTCCATGCCCAGCCGTACCCCGCACGACGCCGCGCGAATGCCCCTGGGGGAACACCTCCGCGAGCTGCGCAGCCGACTGATGAAGGCCGTCGGAGCGATCCTGCTCGTGACGATCGCCGCGGCCTTTTTCTACAAGGACCTCATCGGCTTCCTCATCGATCCCCTGCCCGGCTGCGCCCCGGGCGGGCTGACCGGTGAGAACGACGGGGAACGCTGCGGCGTGATCTCCCTCAACGGCCTCCTCTCGCCCTTCTCCCTCGCGCTGAAGGTGGCGATCACCGCGGGAGTCGTGGCCGCGAGCCCGGTGTGGCTGTATCAGTTGTGGGCGTTCGTCGCGCCGGGCCTGCACCGCAGCGAGAAGAAGTACACGCTGGTTTTCCTCAGTGCCGGGGTTCCCCTGTTCCTCGCGGGTGCCGCCGTGGCGTACGGGGTGCTGCCCACCACGGCGCAGGTGCTGATCTCCCTCACCCCGGACGGGGCGACCAACCTCCTGCCCGTCGACGACTTCCTCAATCTGGCCACCCGGATGGTCCTCGTCTTCGGTCTGTCCTTCGAACTCCCCGTCCTCCTCGTACTGCTGAACCTCGCGGGGGTGTTCACCGCGCGCCGGATGTTCGGCTGGTGGCGTGCGATGTTCCTGGGCATCGCCGCGTTCGCGGCGCTCGCCACGCCGAGCACGGACCCGCTCAGCATGGTGCTGCTGGCCGTACCGATCTGTCTGCTCTACCTCGGTGCGTGCGCGGTCGCCTGGTGCACCGACCGCCGTCGGCGGCGCAAGCGCGACGCCGAGCCGGGCGCGGGTCTCGCGGACACGGAAGCCTCTCCCCTGGACCTGACCCCGGTCCCCGTGGCTTCCGCCGCAGGTGTCGCCGACGACCGGCCCTGACGTGCGGCGGCCCACTCACCAGTGACCGTCCGCGACCGCCGGGTGGGATAGGTGACCATATTGACAGTAGGATGCTATAATCAATAGAGTCGCCCCCATGACTATGGGATCCGTTTCAGAATCTTCGGCGGTCGTGGAGACCCGGGTCGTCCACGAAGTCCACCGCGTGGCCACCACACTGCTCGCCGAGGCGGCCGTCCGGCCTTCGGTGCCACTCGACGCCCTGGCGCAACTGCGTGACTTCCTCGTCGGGAATCTGCGCCATCACCACGAGACCGAGGACCACGACCTCTGGCCGCGGATCGTCGCGGCGGCGCCGGCCCTGGCGACCGCGCTCGACGGACTGAGTGAGGAGCACGAGGCCCTCGCGGACGCGCTCGATGCGCTGGCCGGGGTGAACCTGAACGGCCACGAGAACGATACCGGCGCGGACGTCCGGGCGGCGCTCCGGGACGCGGCCGAAACGGTGCGCGGCATCGTGCACGACCACCTCGCCCATGAGGAGCCGCTGCTCCTGCCCGCCCTCCGCGACCATGTCAGCCCCGCCGCATGGCAGGACTTCGCGCAGCGGGTGATCGCGACCACGCCGCCCGTCGCCGGGCACCTGATGGTCGGCTTCCTCGACGAGGCGGGCTCACCCGACGAGGTGGAGCTGGTGCTCGCGGGCCTGCCGGAGCCGGTGCGCCCGCTCCTGCCCGCCATGCGTCGACAGGCCGCGGACGATCTGCGGATCCTGCGCGGGACCGGTTCATGACCTCGACGCCCGCCTGGTGGCCGGACGCGGCGCAGGCCGTGATGAAGGGCGACCTCACGGTCGCGGCCGCCTGGGTCACGCCCGCCGGCGGCGCCGTGGTCACCAGCGTCTCGCCGCTGGGCCTCGTGGACCGCGAGGCGGGCCTGCTCAGCTTCACCACCTCGCTCGGCTTCCCGAGGAAACTGGAACGCATCCTGCGCGACCCGCACGTGTCGCTCGCCTACCACACCCGCGACCACGGCTTCGCCGAGAACAGTTCGTACGTGCTCGCCCAGGGCACCGCGTCGGTCGATCTGCGCCCGTCGCCGGAGCGGCTGGCGGACCTGATGCGCGCCTCGGAGCCGTTCCTCGGCGAGACCAAGCGCGGGCCGGTGTGGGACTGGCTGCTGCGCGAGTACCACCAGGAGCGGGTCTTCGTCGACATCGGCGTCGAACGGGTCGCGCTCTGGCCCGATACGGCGGCCCGGGGCGCGATGACGGTCACCGGCTCGACCTGGCCGCAGACACCGCCCGCTCAGGATCCGCCGAAGAACGGTACGGCCCCGCGCGTCGACGTCACCGCGGCCGTACGGCAGATCCGCGGGCTACCGCACCGGCTGCTGGCCTACCGAGGTGCGGACGGCTTCCCCGTCATCCTCCCGGTGGCGGTCACCGGCCACGACGAGACGGGCCTGCGCCTCGCCGTGCCCCCGGGTCTGCTGCCGCCCGGCGGCAGGAGAGCCGGACTCCTCGCCCATGCCTTCCGGCCGCAGTGCGTCGGGGTGGGCATGCGGACCTTCACCGGATGGCTGACCGTCACCGACGACGGCGCCCGCTACGCCCCCCACACCTCCAAGGGGCTGGCCGCGCCGCCGTACAAGACGTTGCTGACCGTCTCGAACGGTCTGCTGGCCAAGTGCGGTCTGTGGCGCGCGCGCCGTGACGGCACCGCCGCGCGCCTGGAGCGCCTCGCCGCCCGCGGCCCGGTGGACTGACCCGGATCACCTCGGAACGCCCGCGCCGGGGCGCCGAGCCGCGTGGCGGTCGGCCCCTGTCGCGCGGGCGTCAGTCGTTTAAGCCAGGGATCATCACTCCGTCCCATCCCGGCGCCGCCGTCGTGTGCCGCAACCCTGCAGTCAGTCTCTGGCTGAAACGCGCCGCAACTGACGGGAGTGTCAAATCAACGGCGGATGGAGGGGCATCTCTAGTACGCACGACGGGACGGGATTGGGCTATGGCTATGGCTATGGCTATGGCTATGGGGAGTTGACCCTGGTGCAACTGTGGCGGAGACGTCCTCACGTGCCCGGGTCTCGGCGCTCGCAGCGACAGCGGGCGGTCGCCGAACTTCGGGCACAGGGCCGCTATGGTCCCGAGCTGCGCGACGTCCTGCCCGGCTTCGGCGGCCTGGTTTTGGCCGTGCTCGTCCCCACCCTGCTGCTTGCCTGGCTCTACCGCGCGCTCGGCGTCAGCGGCCTGGTGCTCGGCGCCGTTCTCCTGGCGGCCGCCGTAACTGTGGGCTTCCGCCTGCGTGAACCGATCGCCCGCCGGCGCGGCGGCCACTACACCGCGGCGGAGCTGGCCCGGCTTGATGACGCCGGTCTGACGGTCGCGACCGGGCGGATGCTGCGGCGCGACGGTTGGCAGGTGGTCGACCCGAGCGCGCGGGAGGGGCGGCCGCGCCTGTATGCCCGGGACCGCCGGGGCCGCGAACTCGACGTCGCCTTCCGCCCGGTCACAACAGCGGACGAGGACGAGGTGGCGAGCGGCCTGGCTCACTTGCGCGAGCCCGGGCGACCCGGCGTCGACCGCCTGATCCGGGTCGTCGTCCACCTCGGCACCTTCAGCCACGCGGACGTGCTCTGGGCCTCCCGCCAAGGCGGGGTCAAGCTCATCGACGGCCACCAGCTGCAGCGCTGGGCTGGCGGCGTCCCACTGGACAACCTAGACGAGTCTTTCCGAATACGGTCAGTGGTCGTAGGCGGTCAGTGAGCGGCTGACCGCCTGGCCGGTCTGGAAGTTGTGCCAGATCGCGGCG
>NZ_JBIDCW010000062.1:0-3051 GCF_043204795.1 Streptomyces sp. NPDC047706
GATCGCCGCCGCAGCCCTCGTCCTGCTCCAACTCGAATACGACCGCACCATCTGACGATCACACACCGTCATGATCCATTACTGGGAAAGGCTCAATGACGCATCAGAAGCGCTTTGCCGGGGCAGGCTGCCGCGCAGGCCGGCCGTGCCACCACCTCCACGCTATGTGGCCTACGAGAAATACGACGGCCACCGCCGAGAGCGCGCGAACCGAAGCCCAGACCATTTCTACGACCCGGTCCTGTGAGTTGTCCACCTCCGCTGCTAGCCGCATGGAAGCCTCGGTGAAAGCGATCAACGGGACAAGAAGGCGGCACCCGAGACCGCCGATGCCGGGCGTTCTCGCCATGCTTCCCAGGAGCCCAAGGGGCGCACCAAAGACGACAGCCGCCACCCCCCAGAACAGTGCCCTGGAGAAGAGGCCATCGCCTGCACCAGAGATGACGTGTCCCCCGGGCGGAACGTTAGGGCTTAGAAACTTGAAAAGATAATACACGGCTACACCCACTGCCAGCGCCGAAGACGCCAGCAGCGATGCCTCAATTCTTGACCGCCGCGAGTAACCGACCAGGAAGGCGAAGCAGGCCCACGACCATCCCACGGAAAATATGACGCCTATGGCCTGGCAGACCAGGTTGTCGAATTTGCCCGCGAATGGGCCGACCGCACCAAGCAGTGCACCTGCCCCGAGAACTGCCACAATAGGAGCGATACGAGAACACGTAAAGTGTGCGATTTTCATGACCCTACTCTTTGGACAATCCCTCGCGAGAGAAAATCCGCCCCCGGCAGTGGCTGCCGGGGGCGGAGGAAAACTAGTACTTAGAGTAGTAGGTCTTACATGTGTACGCCGCACCATGAGTGATGTTGGCGTAGGACCACAGACCCTTCTCCACCACCGACTTGTCCTCGTAGCTACTCACCTGCACGGTCGACCCATGCTTCACCGTGGGATGGTAGTAGTTCGAGTAGCAGTACTGGCCATCGGTGGTGAGATTCTTTCCGTAGCTCCACGTGCCGCCACCAATGTCGAGGACGGTCATCGGCGTGACGCCTCCCTCGGAGCCAGCCGTGAACTCCACGACGCCCCATTCCTTGGGGTCCCCCAGCGCCGCAGGCGGCTGGGTGCCATCACCCCTGGTGTGAGTCGTGACGGTGACCGAACTAGCGGCCGAAACATTGGCACTGCCTGCAGTGGCCGGGGCGGCAAGGATACCTGCAGCCAGGAATCAACCCGCAACAGCGAAAGCTATGGATCTGCCGGAAATCTTCATGTAATTCCCCTCCCATGATGCCCCCGTCGCGGGGGTTCGGATGGATCTTCCCCCCAACCCGCACCTTCCAGCAAAGAGATATCCAAGCACTTGGCTTAAAAGTGCCGCCGATCGGCGTGTGAAGTTTGCGCGCTCATTCAGTATTAGTGCCGCTTCCTCGTAACGAACGTTTGCATATGTGATGTCCGGCATAGTGGACTTTCCTCGATCTTGCGTGAGGGTCCGTCGACGGAGTTGGCGGGCCTTTCCGCCTTCCGGGGCGGGTGGTACTCCGGTTGAACTCGCGGAGTCCGTGGGTCGTGACGGTTCTTGATCGTTGCGGTACGACGTCGTCATGCGGTACATGGCGAGGGTGAGCGCCAGGGCGTAGAGCGCGGCGGCTGGCGACCAGGGCGGCGGCTCCGTACCAGCCCAGGGCGGTGAACGCCGTGGTGTACAGGACGATGCGTGCCCGTCTCGTCCACGTCATGGCGTGCCTCCTCTGGCTTCGGTCACCGGGCCGTGGTCGGCGACCAGGTTGCGCCAGCGGAGCCACCGGGAGCCGTCGCTGGTCCAGCGGGTGGTGCGCTTGGTCCACAGCCGGTTATGGCGGTCAGTGACGGCGGGGACGCCGTCCGGGGCCTGGAAGCTGCCCGGGCCGTCCGGTCGCCAGGTGCGCGGGCCGTCGGCCGCGCGTTCGGCGGGTGTTTCCTGCGAGGTGGGTTGCTCGGCCACGCGGTGCCTCCGTACGGTGGGTGCCGGCGCCGATGGCCCCCATATCGGGTGGGGACGATCGGCGCCGTTCTCGTGCTCGTGTCAGGCGGTCGTCTCGGCGTCCGGGCCGAGGGCGGTGTTGTGGGCGTGCTGGGCCTGGGCGATCAAGCGCCAGGTGCCGCAGGTCTGCTCCAGGCCGGCGAGGATGCGGCGGGCGTGGACGTGGCCCGCCTCGGTGGCCATGTGGATGGCGCTCTGCATGACGCCGGCGACTTCGTTGAGGAACCCGATCAGGTCGTCGTCGTCCATGAGCAGCGCCCAGGGCAGGGCGAGCGGGTACGCGGCGGTGTCGGCGGCCAGGCGCTCCAGCAGCTCCCGGGCGTCGCCGCGGCCGGGGTCCAGTTCGTCGTCCTGGGGCAGGTCCCAGATGCGGGCGGCGGCCTCCGCGAACGCCTGGGTGCGTACCGCAGTGTTGGCCGGGGCCGCGGCTACGTCCTGCCACACCGGCTGGAGGTCCGCGGCGTACATGCGGCGCAGGTCGCGGGACGCAAACCGGTGGGGCACCAGCGGGGCCTCCCAGAGCACGCCCGTGACGCGGGCAGCCTGGGTCCAGGTGCGGCCGTCCGGGGTCCGGTACCCGGTGAAACGGCGCTCGGTGGCGGGGTGGATGAGGAACAGGCGGCGGGTGCTGACGCGCACGTCGTCGCCGTTGCCGGGCCGGTCGTCCCCGAAGAGGGGGCGGTTCGCGACGAGGACCGTGGCCCACATGCCGGTGATGCCGATGCCAGGGCCGGTGATGGTGGTCTGGTGGCGGCCGTAGGTGCCTCCGACGTGGTCCCCCTGGTGGAGGGGGCGACCAGCGGCGTCGGTGGCGGTGGTGTTGGTGGTCATGGCTGTTGCCCTTTCTCGGTGGCCCGGGCCGTCCGCGTATCGGGCGGGGCGGCCCGGGCTGCTGGTGGGTCAGGTGGGGTTGGTCGCCTGCTTCTTGTTTTCTGGAGGAGCGAGAGGCGGCGGCCCGAACACGGGCGGAGGAACTTCGCCTCCAGGCGGAGCGGATCGCTGCTGAACTCGCCGAGGCGGAAGC
>NZ_JBIDCW010000063.1:0-2738 GCF_043204795.1 Streptomyces sp. NPDC047706
GAAGCTTCAAGAACTCCCATCATCGCAGGTCACAAGGCTCTTCCTCGTTCCCGAAGAAGTTGTCCACAGACGTCAGCCGGTGGATCCGGGCTGAGTGAGTTCCCGTGTCAGGCTTGAAGTGCGTATATGTGCTGGTCGGGTGAGGGATGGAGCCGTTCGTGCTCTTTCCGCGCGTGGAAGATCCAGTAGTCGGGGAAGTCGCCGTTGCTGATGACGGTGCGGAGGGTGAGGACGGCTTCGGCGCCGGGGACGGTCCACCTGCTGCCGGTGATGTCGAGTCTGTCGGCGACCAGATGGCGGGCTGCTCCTTCGACGGCGCCGCTGGCGATCGGCCAGCCTGCTGCCAGGGCCTGGTCGTAGTGGACGAAGTCGGCGTTGTTCTCGAGGTATCGGCATGCTTTGTCGGCGGCGGCGCGCTGGTCGTCGCTGAGGTGGTGGCGGTCGGCTTCGGTGCGGATGTCACGGGCGGCGCCGGGGGCGTCGCCGGCCAGGATCCGGGCGGCCTTGATGCCGACCCAGTCCTCGGCCGCGGGATCGGTGGCGGTGTGGAAGCACCGCGAGGCCGCCCACAGCTTCTCGATCACGTGGACGATGTCGAGGACGATGTGGATCGTGACGCCGCGCCGGGCGGCCTCGGTCTGGATCAACTCCCGCTGGTGGGCGGCGCCGTCGACCAGCACCACCCAGGTTCGGTGGTGTTCGGGGTCGCGGGCCTCGGCCTGGTCGAACGCGGCGGCGATGACCGTTTCGGCGTCCTCGCGCACGGAAGCCGTGAGCCATTTCGCCCGCGCGATGGGTCCTTTGCGGACGGTGCGGACTCCGGTGCGGCCGCCGGGCGGGGCGATGATGTCGTGCGGGCGGCGGACTGCGGGCTCGGCGTCGTGGACGACGGCGAGGGTGGCCATCCTTTTGCGGCAGGACTTCTCCCCGGTCGACAGCCGGGTGCGGAAGGTGCGCCGGGCCCTGGCGGCGGCCTTCGCGGTGGCCTCGCGCAGGTGCCCCGGGCGCATCACGATTCCCTTCTGGTCGACACTGATCACCAGCAGCGTCCCGGCCGGGGCCGGGTGGGGAGTGCGGGCCGTATAGAACGCGGCGACGTCCACGGCCGCGGCCCGCACCAGATCCTCCACCTGGCGTTTGCCCACCACCCGGCCCCCGCAGCTGCGGTCGATCGCTTCCAGCGCGGTGTCGTAGGAACCACGGGCCGCTTCGAGGACCGCGAGGCGGCGCAGTCCCAGACTGTGCCGCCCGTGGGGCAGGCCCAGCATGGCGTCGGCGGGGTAGAGGTTGGTCATGCCCGCGCCGCGCAGAGCGCACCGGGTCACGGTCACCGGCCCCAGCACGGTGGCCAGCTGCCGCCGGTGGCCCTTCTCCAGCCTGCTCCGGCCGCCGGCGAGCACAGCCCGCTCCTGCGGCTCGAGGGCGGACAGGTGGTCCTCCTCGTGGCGGGCCCGCCACTCGAGATGGGCCTGCAGGAGCAGTCGCCCCAGTTCCCGGGAGCCTGCTTCGACGTCGGCCTCAGCCTGTTCATGCGTCGCGGTGAGTGCTTCGGGGCTGGAGAGGCGGGTGGCCAGCAAAGTGAGGGAAGAAAACACGCGGGCAAAGGGGTCAGCCGCCGCGGCCGTTTCATACGCTGCGTTCATCGGGCTCTCGTCTTCGGACAGTGGCGATCTGGTTGGCACCATCGACGCTAGGGACGAGAGCCCGGCCCCGCACCGGCGCGACGCCGCCCGTCGGCCGCGGCTTGGTGCTCCGGCGCATCCGCGCCCGCCCGCCGCGCACCACCCCACGCGAACAGGCCCGGCTCGTCCTCGACCAGCCAGCCCCGCTCCACCAGCCGTTTCAGCTTCGAACGGAACCCCTCCACCTTGTTCTTGTCCGTCGACAACCCCAGCGCGGCGCACAGATGATGCGCTCGCATCGGATGCACCGCGTCCTGCATCACCTCGACGACGTCCCGGTACGAGCGCGGCAGCACATCCGCCTCAAGCCCCGGCTCCCACTGCGGCACCAGCCGCACTCCGACCGGAGATCCCGCCTGGCTCCGGTCCGCCGGCAGCGGGACTTCCTCCGCGGCCTCGTCCACAGACACCGTCACCGCCCCCTCACCGGACAGGATCTCCGTCATCGTCTCCCGGGTGATCTCCAGCCGGGACAGCACAGCCTCCCGCTCGGCAAGACGACCAGCCAACTCCTCCATCCGCGAGCGAAGTTCACTGATCTCGGCCCGGGCAGCCGCCTCCCGCCGCTCGATCTCCTCCAGCCACGACACCATCGCCGCCTCCAAGACCACGCCTCAGGACACGACGATCCGCCGTCCGCGCACGCACGGCAACGGCGCACGGCATCACCAGCTCACTGAGGAAGAGCCGCACCCATACCAGACTGCTGGACAATGGCGACGGTCCGGGAGGACCGGGCATGGCTGATGCCCAACTGCTGTTGTTGTGGCTTTCGTTGAATGGCCACCTGGTCCTCCGGGACGCTCTGACGTGCTGATTGAGATCTGCGGTCATCGCTGGTTAAGGGCCTGTTGCAGGGTGTTCCAAGGACCAACAACCCACTGGTCACCAAAGGGAACGGAACGGCAGCATGGACGCCGGACACGAACGCCTATGGGTCGGCATTGACGTCGGGAAGGGCGGGACCTGTCCCCGAGTGGTGGACACCTCTGATCCCGGCCCCGGCAGGGGCCGGGTAGGAGGCATCTTTTATGGTGATGAAGGTCTACTCGCCCG
>NZ_JBIDCW010000064.1:0-1948 GCF_043204795.1 Streptomyces sp. NPDC047706
TAGTACTCCAGCCGTAGATCGTGATCTCGATCGTGAGGGGCGCCGAGGAGGCAGCTGGCAGCGTCGATCATCTGGACGAGACCGACCACGCCGTCGCGGGCGTTCGTTTCCTTCTCCGCCTACCCGAGTCCACCGAGACGGAGGGCGTTCCTTATCTCGCTGAGCTTCGCGGTCGTCGCCGGGGTCCACTCCTTCGCCTGCTCACCGAGACGGAGGGCGTTCTCAATCTCGCTGAGTTTCGCGGAGGACAGGGCGCCCGCCCGCTCGATCAGGTCGTCCCGGGACACGGTGGTCAGCCACGTGCAAGGGGTAAAGCCCGGACGCGGGAACGCGAACCGAAGCACGCCTTCAAAGGGCAGTCCTTCCACGGCGCCTACTGCCACTTCGACGCCCAGACCGGTGATGTCGACACCCGCCCGAGCGACGACCTGCATCACCCGGATCCCGGACGCGTCGTCTCCCGACAGCAGCACGACCGGCCGCCGCTCGTCGAACTCCACCCACCAGACTTCGCCACGTTGCACATGTCCTCCTGACACAGGACGGCGGGCGGACGCTGCACGACCCCGACGCGCTGTGGAGACGGGTGCGGCCACCCGTTGATCATCGGTGTGTGAAGACAAACGATCACGCGGTGGCCGCAGGTCACAGCGTAGACCCTGCCCGCTGGCAGGAGGCGTTCGAGGGCCTGATGAGCCGGATAGCGGGACGGTTCACACGGGTCGAACCCCGGTTCCGGGTCCGGAAGTTGGTGCTCGGACTGCTGTCGGACCTGCCGCGCAAGAACTGCTGGACCATCGCAGAATGGGCCGGGGAGAGGACCCCGGACGGCATGCAGCATCTGCTGGGGCGGGCCAAGTGGGACGCCGACCGGGTCCGCGACGATGTGTGTGACTACGTGATGGACCACCTGCACGACGACCAGGCGGTACTGGTGGTCGACGAGACCGGGGACGTGAAGAAGGGCACCGGCACGGTCGGCGTCCAGCGCCAGTACACCGGCACCGCGGGCAGGATCGAAAATGCCCAGGTCGCCGTCTACCTGGTCTACGCCGGCCGGCGCGGGCACGCGGCAGTGGACCGGGAACTGTACGTCCCGCGTTCATGGACCTCCGACCCTGACCGCTGCCGGGATGCCGGACTCGACCAGGACACCGCCTTCGCCACCAAGCCGGAACTGGCCACTCGTATGGTTGCCCGGTTCCTGGACGCCGGCCACCAGGCCGCATGGGTCGCCGGCGACGAGGTCTACGGCGGCAACCCCAGGCTGCGAACCGCACTGGAGGAACGCGGCACCGGCTACGTCCTCGCGGTGGCCTGCTCGCACGAAGTCACCACCGGGGCGGGGAGGTTCCGTGCGGACACCCTGGCCAAGGAGGTGCCCAAGCGGGCCTGGCAGAAGCTCTCCGCAGGGGCCGGGGCCAAGGGCCACCGTTTCTACGACTGGGCAGTCATCGACCTCGCCGACCCCCGACCCGGGAGTCGTCAGCTGCTGATCCGCCGTAACCGCAGCACCGGCGAACTCGCCTACTACCGCTGCTACTCGCGCGCACCCGTGCCGCTGACCGTGCTGGTCAGAGTCGCTGGATCAAGATGGCGGGTGGAGGAGTTCTTCCAGTCGGGCAAGGGCCTGGCCGCACTCGACGAGCACCAGGTCCGCCGCTATGCCTCCTGGTCCCGCTGGGTCACCCTCGCCATGCTCGCGCACGCCTTCCTCGCCGTCGTACGCGCAGACGAGCACACCCGCCCCGCACCCGATGCCCTCATTCCGCTCACCTGCAACGAGATCCAGCGCCTGTTCATCACACTCGTTGTCCGACCCGTCCACGATGCCGCCCACCGGCTCGGTTGGTCCGACTGGCGGCGCCGCCACCAGGCCCGATCCCAGGCCAGCCACTACCGTCGACAAGCCACTCAGGCATGAAGATCACGATCTACGGCTGGAGTA
>NZ_JBIDCW010000065.1:0-1843 GCF_043204795.1 Streptomyces sp. NPDC047706
AGCCACCTCGCCGCCGGTGACCTTCATCAAGCGTCATTGGCAACACTGGACGCAAGCCAAACCGCAAGCATAAAAAAAGGCCGGAATTCCGGCCTGTTTCACGTCTGTGACCCGTCCTGAATAGCGTTGACACATTTTACTCACGCACAGAGGAAAATGTGATGAACCAGTATATTAAACGCACACAACGCGATTACTCTCTATCCTTTAAACTGGCTGTCGTCGAACAGGTCGAAAAAGGCGAGATGACATACCGCCAGGCGCAAGATCGCTACGGTATCCAAGGCAGCCAGACTGTCATGAACTGGCTGCGCAAATACGGTCAACTTGACTGGCGAACTTCTCCTTCCACCAGAACGTGCGGAGACAACATGCCCAAACTCCCCCTGACGCCCGAACAGCGTATTAAAGAACTTGAGCAGCAACTGGCTGAATCTGAAGTCAAAGCCCAGTTCTTCGAAGCTGTCGTCAAAGTGATGAACACCGACTTTGGCGCCACGCTGACAAAAAAGCAGCTAACCGCCTTATCGCGCAAACACAAGTACCGGGACTCACAGTAACGCGGGCCTGCCGATGGATGGGCATCAGCCGACAAGCGTGGTATCAGTCCCTGCAGCGTGAAGCAGGCAAAGAGGAGCAGGCCCGGCATCTCGTCGAACAGGTGACGGCCATCCGCTTGCACCAACCCCGACTGGGGACACGTAAGCTGCATCACCTGTTGCGGCAACACCCCGAACCGGCGTTGCATGTGGGCCGTGACCGGTTGTTCAGTATCCTGCGCTGCGCGCGGTTACTGGTGATGCCTAAACGGGCGTATCACAAGACGACGCACAGCCATCATCGTTTTTATCGCCATCCCAACCTGCTAAAAGCGGGAGACAATCAAGTAATAGCCAGCCGTCCGGAACAGGTATGGGTGGCGGATATCACCTACCTGCCGCTGAGAACGGGGACGGCGTATGTCAGCCTGGTAACGGATGCCTGGTCGAGAAAAATCGTGGGATATCACGTGCATGACAGTCTGCATACCCGGCATGTCGCCTGCGCGTTCAAAATGGCACTGGCCGGCAGACGCACGGCGTTGCCGTTGGTGCATCACTCGGACAGGGGTATCCAGTACTGCTCGCAGGAATATCAGGCGTTACATCAGCAGTATGGCGTCATCTGCTCGATGACGGACGGGTATGACTGTTATCAGAACGCGCTGGCGGAACGGATAAACGGGATACTCAAAACGGAATACCTGCTCGGCAGGCCAGAAGATATCGCGCAGGCAAGAAAGATGGTCAGGGAGTCGGTGAACCTCTACAACACGCGGCGGCCGCACTTGTCGCTGAAATACAAAACGCCCGATGAGGTTCATCGGGCGTTATCCGGTTGAAAAGTGTCAACCTATATCAGGACTAGTCAGCGGAAACCGCGATTACGACGCGGTCTTGATGCTTTCGGCGCTGCGCAACCGGTCGTAAGCCGCCGCCAGCAACAGCACCAGCAGCGTAGGCTGCAGCCAGACCAGACCCTGTTCGGCCAGCGGCAACTTATCGAACCAGGTCGGCAGCAGGCCGCTGAAGCTGGAGGCCTTCAGGCCGTCGGCGAGGCCAAACACCAGGCTGGTAGCGATCACCGGCGCGAACACGCGCTTGGCGCTGCGCCAGCGGTTCTGGCTGAAGCTGAGCAACACCAGCGCGATGCAGGGTGGATAGATCGCCGTCAGCACCGGCAGCGAGACGCGGATCAGGTTGGCCAGCCCCATGTTGGAGACCAGCATGGCGAAGAGCGCGAGGATAACCACCAGCGTGCGGTAAGAGAGCGGCAGGTAGCGAGAGAAGAAGTCCGCGCAGGC
>NZ_JBIDCW010000066.1:0-1824 GCF_043204795.1 Streptomyces sp. NPDC047706
CTCCTTCAGCACCGTGGCGAGTTGTTCGGCCTTGAACGGCATGCCGTTGACCTGGGTGTGGGAGTGGGCGTCGACGAGGTACTTGGCGCGGATCAGCATGGCGAGCTGGCCGAGGTTCATCTCCGGGATCACGACCGTGTCGTAGCGGGCGAGGACGTCGGCGAGGTTGGCGGGGAAGGGGTTGAGGTGCCGCAGGTGGGCCTGTGCGATGCTGCCGCCCTCCCTGCGCACCCGCCGCACGGCCGCGGTGATCGGCCCGTAGGTCGATCCCCAGCCCAGCACCAGGACCTTCGCCCCGGAAGGGTCGTCGACCTCGACGTCGGGGACGCCGATGTTGTCGATCTTCGCCTGGCGGGTGCGGACCATGAAGTCGTGGTTGGCCGGGTCGTAGGAGATGTTCCCGCTGCCGTCCTGCTTCTCGATACCGCCGATGCGGTGCTCCAGCCCCGGCGTGCCCGGGACCGCCCACGGCCGGGCCAGCGTCAGCGGATCCCGCTTGTAGGGCCAGAACGTGTGCGTGCCGTCGTCCAGGGTGTGGTTCGGGCCCTGCGCGAACTGCACGGTCAGGTCCGGCAGCTCCTCCACCTCCGGGATCCGCCACGGCTCCGAACCGTTGGCGAGATAGCCGTCGGACAGCAGGAACACCGGAGTGCGGTACGTCAGCGCGATCCGCACCGCCTCCAGCGCGGCATCGAAACAGCCGGCCGGCGTGGCGGGCGCCACGACCGGCACCGGCGCCTCACCGTTGCGCCCGAACATCGCCTGCAGCAGATCCGCCTGCTCGGTCTTGGTCGGCAGCCCCGTGGAAGGACCGCCACGCTGGATGTCGACCACCAGCAGCGGCAGCTCCAGCGACACCGCCAGCCCGATCGTCTCGCTCTTCAGCGCCACCCCCGGCCCCGACGTCGTCGTCACCGCCAGCGCACCACCGAACGCCGCCCCCAGCGCCGCACCGATCCCCGCGATCTCGTCCTCGGCCTGGAACGTGCGCACCCCGAAATTCTTGTGCCGGCTCAGCTCGTGCAGGATGTCCGAGGCCGGAGTGATCGGATACGAGCCCAGGAACAGCGGCAGATCCGCCTGCCTGCCCGCCGCGATCAGACCGTAGGCCAGCGCCAGATTCCCCGAGATGTTGCGGTAGGTACCCACCGGGAACGCCTTCGCCGCCGGCTCCACCTCGTAGGAGACCGCGAAATCCTCCGTCGTCTCCCCGAAGTTCCAGCCCGCCCGGAACGCGGCGATGTTCGCCGCCGCGATGTCCGGCTTCTTCGCGAACTTCGACCGCAGGAACTTCTCCGTGCCCTCCGTCGGCCGGTGATACATCCACGACAGCAGACCCAGCGCGAACATGTTCTTGCTGCGCTCGGCCTCCTTACGCGACAGGTCGAAATCCTTCAGCGCCTGCACCGTCAACGTCGTCAACGGCACCGGATGCAGCTGATACCCGTCGAGCGACCCGTCCTCCAGCGGATTGGTGTCATACCCGACCTTCTGCATCGCCCGCTTGGTGAACTCGTCCGTGTTGACGATGACCTCCGCACCCCGCGGCAGATCACCCACGTTCGCCTTCAGCGCCGCCGGGTTCATCGCGACCAGCACATTCGGCGCGTCACCCGGCGTGAGAATGTCATGATCGGCGAAGTGCAGCTGGAACGACGACACACCCGGCAGCGTCCCCGCAGGAGCCCGGATCTCCGCCGGGAAGTTCGGCAACGTCGACAAGTCGTTACCGAACGACGCGGTCTCCGAGGTGAAACGGTCACCGGTGAGCTGCATACCGTCACCCGAGTCCCCCGCGAACCTGATGATCACCCGCTCCAGACG
>NZ_JBIDCW010000067.1:0-1710 GCF_043204795.1 Streptomyces sp. NPDC047706
AGCCCGGATCCACCGGCTGATGTTTCCGGGGTCCGATTTCTCGCCGAGGGCTGATGGTGGTGTGGGGCACGGGTTCGAGGGCGTGCAGCGTCCGCCGCGCTCGGGTCGCGGCCTGTCCGAGGTGTCTTTCGAGTCGGGGCTGGGGCGGTGGCGCCGGTGGCCGGTGCGGCCGTCAGGGTGCGGTGTCGGTGGAGGCCGTCAGGGTGTCGACGGCGAGTGGTGGACGGCTTCGAACAAGTCCTGGTAGGCGCCCTGCCAGGGCCAGTTGGCGGGCAGGTGGGCGGTCAGCTTGATCCTCGCGGTGCGGGCGAGTCGGGCGGGGACGTGGATCAGGTGGGCGCGGAGTGTGGCGGTGGTGGCCTTGGCGTGGAAGGCCGAGGCCAGGGCGCCGGCGGCCCGCAGCAGGTTGTGCGACATGGCCCACAGGGTCAGCCAGGCGGCGTTCGCCTGGAAGTTTCCTGAGGGCAGGTGGGCGAGCGCGGAGGACTTTCCGTCCGCGATCGCCTGTTCCACGACAGCGTGTTGCCGGTGGTGCAGTTCGGCCTGGAGCATGCCGAAGGGGCTGTTGGTGAAGACGGGGTGGTAGCGCCAGGAGTCGAACAACTCGCCCTGCCCGGTGGCTGCTTGTGGGTTCAGGCGTCGCACCCGGCGCACGATCAGACGGGCGGTGACCTGCTCGGCCTTCTTGCGTCCGGTGAACGCGGTGTACTCGGTCTCGGCGACCTCGGCGTCGGAGACCATCTCGCCGGTGTCGGGATCCACGAACGCGTCGGGGTAGCGGATCGGGACCCAGGCGTCCTCGGTGATGCGGCCGATGGCGGCGGCGATGGAGGGGTTCATGCCCGTGGTCAGGGAGAAGTGGGCACCGGACCTGTGGCAGGCGACGGCCACATCGGCGGTGTAGAACTTGCTGTCCGCCCGCACCATCCGGATTCCGGTTCCGCCCGCGTCCTTCGCGATGGCCAGGGCCTCACGCACGAAGCTTTTCGCGCCGCGGACATCGGCGGCCTTGCCGCGGCGCAGGCGGACCGCACCGATCACCGGCCGGGCGAGCGGGGTGGACAAGGCGGCCACGATCGGGTGCAGGGTGCGCTGCCCCTTCAGGCGCCCGTGCTCGGCGCCTTGCTTGGCCCGTCCGTAGACCCGGCGGTGGGTGGGGTCGATATCGATGAACATCAGCTGCCCGGCGCCGGGCAGCAGCGGGGTGCGGGTCGCGAGGCGGGCCAGGAAGTCGCGGTGCACTCGGTGGAGTTGCCGGTTGTGGCCGTGGGTGAAGGAGCGCAGGAAGGTGCCCAGCGTGGACGGGGCGCGTATGTCGGCGAAGGCCCGGTCCATCGCGCCGTGCCGCAGCCGGTCGGCGTCATCGATGGAGTCGGCCCCCGAGCACATCGCGCCCAGCAGCGACATCACCTTGGCTGCTGGATGGGCGCCGCCGCTGTTGTCGGCCGCCTCGATGCGGACCTGGGCGGCCAGAGCGGGCAGGCCGACCCGTTCGGCGAGCGAGACCAGCGGAAGCAGTCCCGCATCCGCGATCAGATTCGGCTCGTCGAAGAGTGCGGAGACATGGACGGCGGCATGGGAAGATTGCATCTCGGAAGAGCCTTGTCATCGTGCGTGCTGGAAGCTTCAAGAACTCCCATCATCGCAGGTCACAAGGCTCTTCCTCGTTCCCGAAGAAGTTGTCCACAGACGTCAGCCGGTGGATCCGGG
>NZ_JBIDCW010000068.1:0-1411 GCF_043204795.1 Streptomyces sp. NPDC047706
CAGCGGGCTGGGGCCAGGAGCGGTGGTGGGCGCGTTTGAGGCCCCAGTTGGACATCTTGCGCTTGACGACGCGGGGGAACGCACGAAGTCTGCGGACCGGTAAGAGGCGTCGGGTGATCTCGGCGAGGGTGCGGTCCCAGGCGGCGGTGAGGCGTTCAGGGGGAAAAAGCCGCCTGGGCGGGGACCTGGCGGCGCACGACGCGAAGGGAGCGGGTGAAGGACAGCCGGTCGGGGTCGGTCCCGGCCCGGTCTGCGGCGTGGTGCATGACCTGGCGGACGGCGTGGTGGACGAGGAGGAAGCCGTAGACCTCCTGCTCGACGCCGTCGGGGTATCTGGAGCGCAGGACCACGTCCGGGCCGCGCTGGTGGACCTTGATCTCGTCCAGCACCCCTTCCACCTCCCACCTCTCGTGATACAAGGCCGCCAGCTCCGCCGCCGGTGCCTGCTCCGGATCGAGGATCGTGGTGATCAGCCGGACCGGGCCGGCCTCCTCGTGGCCGGCGACGGTGTACTCCACTACCCGCACCAGCTGCCCGTGCGCGCGGCGCTTGTCCCTCGCCGCGTAGATCTCCGACAGGTACGAGCCATCCGCATACTGCTCGCGCACCACCAGTACGACATCCGATTTGACCCGCCACAGCAGATCCGCGCCCGTCGCGGCGGCGGCCTTCCACCGGTCGTAGCCGGGGAAGTTGCGGTCGGCCAGCAGGAGCATTCCCGGCTGAAGCTGCGGCAGCAGGGTGTCAGCGAGCACCGTCTCGGCCACCGTGCACGGCCCAGTGGCCGCGGCGAACACCGCATGCGTGCCGCACTCGGCCAGCACCACCAGCCGCACCTGCGGAAACGCGCTCTTCTTGTCCCCCCGCCCCGAGCCAGGCCGTCCGAAGAACGCGTCGTTGTCCGCAGTGTCCGCCACGTCCAGCGTGGTGCCGTCCACTGCCACCAGCCGCCGCCCCCGATACCAGGCACCGACCGTGTCCGCACTCGCCACCGGCCGGCACACCCGGGCGAACAGCGCTCGCAGCGGCTCCGGGCCGAGCCGGGCACGCGCCCGGGAGATCGCCGCGGTGGTGGGCACCTCCCACGACCCCCGCCACCGGCGCGACCACTCCAGCCCCTCCACCAGCAGCCGTGCGACCTCCTCATACGCCTGCCCCGAGAACAGACACATCGCCAGCACGAAGTAGACCGTCACCCGTGCCGGCAGCAGCCGATTCCGCTTCTCACCCCGCCCCGTCTCAGCAACGACCTCATCGACCAGCTCTGCCGGAAACACCCGCGTCAGCACCCCCAACGCGATCCGGTCCGACAACCGCTCCTCAACCGGCGGCTTCACCTGCCCAGCCCGTGGCACCAGCATCCCTCCCGGCCACAAGCTACAAGCAACTCACCCCAAAGTCAGCGGCATTG
>NZ_JBIDCW010000069.1:0-1242 GCF_043204795.1 Streptomyces sp. NPDC047706
CGGCGTGACCGTGCCGGTCTGCAGGCGGGACATGTCGAGCAGGTTCCCGACCAGGTGGTCCAGCCGGTCGGCGCCCTCCTCGATGCCTTCGAGAAACTCTGCCTGGTCCTCCTCGGACCACGCCACGTCGTCGGACCGCAGACTGGAGACCGCCGCCTTGATG
Organism: Streptomyces sp. NPDC047706; assembly: GCF_043204795.1. Lineage (NCBI taxonomy): Bacteria > Bacillati > Actinomycetota > Actinomycetes > Kitasatosporales > Streptomycetaceae > Streptomyces > Streptomyces sp. NPDC047706. The sequence continues at coordinate 164 of NZ_JBIDCW010000069.1, forward strand.
CCGGCCAGGGGGGTGCGGAGGTCGTGGCTGACGGCGGCGAGCAGCGCGGTGCGGATGCGGTTGCCCTCGGCGAGGGCACGCGCCCGCTCGGCCTCCTCCTGGAGGCGGCGCCGGTCCAGTACGACCACGGCCTGGGCGGCGAACGCGGCCAGCACCCGGCGGTCCTCGGCGGGCAGCACCCGCCCCGTCAGGGCCAGCGCCAAGCGGTCCCCCACCGGCATGTCCACGTCCGCGTCCTCCGGGCGCTCCAGCGGCCCGCCGGCTCCGACGCGGCCCACGCAGGTCCACGGGGCGACGTCGCTCTCGCGCTCCAGCAACGCGGCCGACTCCATGCCGAAGGTCTCGCGCACCCGCTCCAGCAGGGCCTCCAGACTGGTCTCGCCGCGCAGCACGTTGCCCGCGAGGAAGGACAGGATCCCCGACTCGGCCCGCAGCCGGGCCGCCTGATGCGTACGCCGGGCCGCGAGGTCCACCACCGACGCCACCGCCACCGCGACGCCGACGAAGATCGCGATGGCGACGATGTTCTTCGGGTCGGCGATCGTCAGGGTGTGCACGGGCGGGGTGAAGTACCAGTTCAGCAGCACCGATCCGACGACCGCCGACGCCAGTGCCGGCAGGAGCCCGCCGAGCAGCGCCGCCGCCACGGTCAGGGTGAGATACAGCAGCATGTCGTTGGCGAGGCCGACGCCGGGCGCGACGCTCGTCAGCAGCAGCGTGAGCAGGAGGGGGCCGAGCACGCCGACCAGCCAGCCCCAGAGCAGGCGCAGTCCGCCCAGGCGTGCGCCGCGGGCGACGGGCAGGCCCCGCCCCTTGCCCGCCTCGTCGTGCGTGACGATGTGCACATCAAGATCCGGACCCGACTCCCGGGCCACCGTCGCCCCCACACCCGGCCCGAACACGTACTGCCACGCCTTGCGCCGCGACGACCCCAGCACGATCTGCGTGGCATTCACACCCCGCGCGAACTCCAGCAACGCCGCGGGTATGTCATCCCCCACCACATGATGAAACGTCCCCCCAAGATCCTCCACCAGCCTCCGCTGCACCGCCAGCTCCTTCGGCGAAGCCGCCGTCAG
>NZ_JBIDCW010000070.1:0-1192 GCF_043204795.1 Streptomyces sp. NPDC047706
TTCCTCGGCGCCGGAAAGACCACCCTGCTCAACCACGTCCTCACCAACCGCGAGGGCCTGCGCGCCGCCGTCATCGTCAACGACATGAGCGAGGTCAACATCGACGCCGCCCTGGTGCGCGGCGGCGAGGCGGCGCTGTCGCGCACCGAGGAACGCCTGGTCGAGATGACCAACGGGTGCATCTGCTGCACCCTGCGCGACGACCTGCTGGAAGAGGTGGAACGGCTGGCGCGCGAGGGGCGCTTCGACTACCTCCTCATCGAGTCCTCCGGCATCTCCGAACCCATGCCGGTGGCCGCCACCTTCGCCTTCGCCCGCGACGACGGCGCCACCCTCGGCGACCTGGCCCGCCTCGACACGATGGTCACGGTCGTGGACGCCGCGGGCTTCCTGCCCGAACTGGCCGGCGGCGACGAACTGACGGAGCGGGGCCTGGACCAGTACGAGAACGACGAACGCACCGTCAGCGACCTGCTGATGGACCAGATCGAGTTCGCCGACGTCATCGTCCTCAACAAGCTCGACCTCGTCGACGCCGAATCCGCCGACCGGCTCCGGGCCACCCTGGCCCGCCTCAACCCCGCCGCCCACATCGTCCCGGCCGTGCGGGGCCGCGTACCCGTCGGCGAGATCCTGGGCACCGCCCGCTTCGACCTGGAGCGCGCACAGCAGGCACCGGGCTGGGTCAGAGAGCTCAACGGCGACCACGTCCCCGAGACGGAGGAGTACGGCATCTCCTCCACCGTCTTCCGCTCCGCGGCACCCTTCCACCCCGGACGGCTGTGGACGTTCGTGACCAAAGCACTCGACAGCGGCACCCACGGACAAGTCCTCCGCTCCAAGGGCTTCTTCACCCTGGCCAGCCGGCCCCGCGTGACGGGACTGTGGTCCCAGGCCGGCTCCGTGGCACGCTTCGAACCCTCCTCCGCACGGGACACCGACAGCCCCTACGCCCAGGAACTCGTCTTCATCGGCACCCACTTGGACGCGGAATCCCTGCGCGCGTCCCTGGCCGAATGCCTCATACGGGCGGACGAAGCCCCGCCAGACACCGACCCCTTCCCCGCCTGGGACACCTACGGCTTCGACGAAACCTGCGCACACGAACACGACCCCCTCACCACCGTGACGGGGCACTGAGACTCCGGGCCGGACGCTGGTCGCAGCCACGGCACCGTCCGGCCCGGTACAC
>NZ_JBIDCW010000071.1:0-1180 GCF_043204795.1 Streptomyces sp. NPDC047706
CGGTTGACCACGCGGCATGCACGCATATGGGTCGGCATCGACGCCGGCAAGGGGCACCACTGGGCGGTGGCCGTCGATACCGACGGCGAAACGGTGTTCTCGACGAAGGTGATCAACGACGAGGCCCAGATCCTGACGCTCATCGACACGGCCCGGGAGAAGGCCGCCGAAGTCCAGTGGGCGGTGGACATCTCCGGCCGGGCCTCCGCCCTGCTGCTGGCGTTGCTGATCGCGCACGGCCAGCGGGCCGTCTACGTGCCCGGCCGCACCGTCAACCGGATGACCGGCGCCTACAGCGGCGAGGGCAAGACCGACGCCAAGGATGCCCGTGTCATCGCCGACCAGGCCCGCATGCGCCGGGACTTCGCCCCGATCGAGACGCCGCCGGAGCTGGTCTCCACACTCCAGCTGCTGACCGGCTACCGACGAGACCTCATCGCCGACCGGGTCCGCCTGATCAACCGGATGCGTGATCTGCTGGTCGGCATCTGCCCCGCCCTGGAGAGGGCCTTCGACTACTCGGCCGCCAAGGGCCCCGTCGTCATGCTGACCGAATACCAGACCCCGGCAGCTCTGCGCCGGATCGGCGTCAAGCGGCTGACCACCTGACTGGAGCGCCGCAAGGTCCGCGGCGCCGACGCCGCCGCGGCCAAGGCCGTCGAGGCCGCCCAGTCCCAGACGACCGCTCTGCCCGGCCAGGACCGGGCCGCGAAGCTGGTGCGCGACCTGGCCCACCAGCTCCTCGCCTTGGACGAGCGGATCAAGGACAACGACCGGGAGATCCGCGAGAGCTTCCGCACTGACGAGCGCGCCGAGATCATCGAGTCCCTGCCCGGCATGGGTCCCATCCTGGGCGCCGAGTTCGTCGCCATCGTCGGTGACCTGTCCGGCTACCGCGACGCAGGCCGCCTCGCCTCGCACGCCGGCCTCGCCCCGGTGCCCCGCGACTCCGGCCGCCGCACCGGCAACTACCACCGGCCCAAACGCTACAACCGGCGCCCGCGCCGGCTGTTCTACATGTCCGCGCAGTCCGCGATGATGCGGCCGGGCCCGTCGCGGGACTACTACCTCAAGAAGCGCGGTGAGGGGCTGCTGCACACGCAGGCCCTGCTCGCGCTCGCCCGGCGCCGCGTCGACGTGCTGTGGGCGATGCTGCGTGACAAGAGACTGTTCACCCCCG
>NZ_JBIDCW010000072.1:0-1165 GCF_043204795.1 Streptomyces sp. NPDC047706
CCCGCCTCGCCGCGGCGTTGACGCCGGAGGTGGACGCGGTGCTCGCGCGGTATCCGCTGCGGGAGTTGGTGACCGCTTCCGGGGCGTTGCCGTTGCTGGTGGAGCGGGAGCGGGCGCTGTTCGGGTCGTGGTACGAGTTCTTCCCGCGCTCGGAGGGCACGCGGGAGCGGCCGCACGGGACGTTCCGTACCGCCGCGCGGCGGCTCGAGGCGATCGCCGCGATGGGCTTCGACGTGGTGTACCTGCCGCCGGTTCACCCGATCGGCAGCACGTTCCGCAAGGGCCCCAACAACACGCTCTGCGCGGGGCCCGACGACGTGGGTGTGCCGTGGGCGATCGGCTCGCCCGAGGGCGGCCACGACGCCGTCCACCCGGATCTGGGCACGCTGGAGGACTTCGACTGGTTCGTGGAGCGGGCCCGGGCGCACGGGCTGGAGATCGCGCTGGACTTCGCGTTGCAGTGCTCGCCGGACCATCCGTGGGTGGAGAAGCATCCGGAGTGGTTCCATCACCGCCCGGACGGCTCGATCGCCTATGCGGAGAACCCGCCGAAGAAGTACCAGGACATCTATCCGCTGGCCTTCGACCGGGACATGGACGGTCTGGTCGCCGAGACGCTGCGGTTGCTGCGGCACTGGATGTCGCACGGGGTGCGGATCTTCCGGGTCGACAACCCGCACACCAAGCCGGTGGTGTTCTGGGAGCGGGTCATCGCCGAGGTGGGCCGCACCGACCCGGATGTGATCTTCCTGGCGGAGGCGTTCACGCGTCCGGCGATGATGCACACGCTGGCGCAGATCGGCTTCCAGCAGTCGTACACGTACTTCACGTGGCGCAACTCCAAGCAGGAGCTGACGCAGTACCTGACCGAGCTTTCGGGTGAGGCGGCTTCCTACATGCGGCCGAACTTCTTCGTCAACACGCCGGACATCCTGCACGCCTACCTCCAGCACGGCGGCCGTCCCGCGTTCGAGGCACGGGCCGTCCTCGCCGCGACCCTCTCGCCCACCTGGGGTGTGTACTCGGGCTACGAGCTGTGCGAGAACGTGCCCCTGCGCGAGGGCAGCGAGGAGTACCTCGACTCGGAGAAGTACCAGCTCAAACCCCGCGACTGGGACGACCCCGACAGCATCGCCCCCCTCATCACCCAGCTCAACACCATCCG
>NZ_JBIDCW010000073.1:0-1121 GCF_043204795.1 Streptomyces sp. NPDC047706
TTTCTGGAGGAGCGAGAGGCGGCGGCCCGAACACGGGCGGAGGAACTTCGCCTCCAGGCGGAGCGGATCGCTGCTGAACTCGCCGAGGCGGAAGCGGTGTTGGCCCGTCGGATGATCGCGAGGGAAGAAGTCGTCGAGGTCCTGGCCCTGGCCCGTGAGAGGGCGGAGGCCGCCGAGCCGGAAGTCGTGCCCGGGCCTCAGGAGGCCGACGCCGCGGTGGCCACGGCGCCGGTTGCGGGGTCCGTGGTGCCCAGGTGGCACCCCGGTGCGACGCCGGAGGCGCTCTCGACGGACTACCGGCGGATCGTCGAGCTGGTTCAGGACCGTCCGGATGACAGCGAGGGGATCTCGGCGAAACAGCTCGCCGCCTGCCTGGAGCTGGAGTTGGTCCCGGCGAAGATCGAGGGAGTGCGCTCGAAGGCGAGGCGCCTGGCCGAGCGGGGCTGGCTGACGGTCTCGCCGTCCGGCCGGTTCACGCGGCGACCGTCCACAGGGGCCGCTCCTGGCGCGAACGGGAAGTGGTCCGCGCCAGGCGGCGGCTGATCAGCATGGCCTGCGAGAAGTAGATGAACGCCTCGCTGGAGGCGGGCAGCGTCTCGAAGTCCCGCACCAGGCGCCCCGAGTTCATCAGCCACCCCAGCGTGCGCTCCACGCACCATCTTCTCGGCAGCACCACGAACCCCTTCATGTCGTCCGAGCGTTTCACGATCTCAAGCGTGAGCTGCAGTTTCTCCTTCGCCCAGGTGACGAGGCGGCCGGTGTAACCGCCGTCGGCCCAGACCAGGCCGATCTTGTGGAACCGGGCCCGCAGGCGGGGCAGCATGACGCAGGCGGCCTGCCGGTCGGTCACATTGGCCGCCGTCACCAGCACCATCAAGATGAGGCCGACGCTGTCCGTGATGACGTGCCGGCGCCTGCCGATGATCTTCTTCCCGCCGTCGTAGCCACGTGAGACCGAGGGCACCGACGCGGCGCCCTTGACCGACTGCGAGTCGATGATCGCCGCCGTCGGTTCCGTCCGACGGCCCTCGGCCTCGCGGACCCTGCAGCGCAGCCGGCCGTGGAACTCCCGGGCCAGGCCCGCCTTCCGCCACCTGCGAAAGTAGGCATACACGCGGTCC
>NZ_JBIDCW010000074.1:0-1119 GCF_043204795.1 Streptomyces sp. NPDC047706
GGTGTGTCCAGTAGACGGCTGATCCAGTTTTTGTAGGGGTCAGTTGGCGGCCGGGGTGAGCCGGCCTTCGAAGGCGATCTGGAAGGCGTTCAGGGGTGCTTTCCAGCGCATGGTCCACCGCTTGCGGCCCTTGCCGGTCGGGTCCAGCGACATGAGGGCCATGTAGACGCACTTCATGGCCGCGGCCTCGTTGGGAAAGTGTCCGCGGGCGCGAACGGCCTTGCGGATGCGGGCGTTGACGGACTCGATGGCGTTCGTCGAGCAGATCACCTTGCGGATCTCGACGTCGAAGGAGAGGAAGGGCACGAACTCGGCCCAGGCGTTCTCCCAGAGCCTGATGACCGCCGGGTACTTCTTCCCCCAGTCCTGCTGGAACTCGCTGAACCGCTCGGTCGCGGCGGCCTCGTTCGGCGCCGTGTAGACGGGCTTCAACGCCTTGGCGATCTTGTCCCAGTCCTGTCGGGCCGCGTGCCGGAAGCTGTTCCGTAGCAGATGAACGACGCAGGTCTGCACAATCGTTCGCGGCCAGACGGTCTCCACGGCCTCCGGCAGGCCCTTGAGCCCGTCGCAGACCAGCATCAGGACATCGTCGACTCCCCTGTTCTTCAGGTCCGTGAACACGCTCAGCCAGTACTTCGCGCCCTCGCCGCCGTCGCCTGCCCAGATCCCCAGGATGTCGCGGTGGCCCTCGGCGGTCACGGCCATGACGACGTAGACCGGGCGATTCGCCACCTGCCCGTCCCGGATCTTCACGTTGATCGCATCGACGAACAACACCGGATAGACGCGGTCCAGGGGGCGGTTGGACCATTCCGCCATCCCGTCCATCACCTTGTCGGTAATCGTGGAGATGGTTGCCTTGGACACGCTCGCGCCGTAGACCTCGGCCAGATGTGCGGAGATCTCCCCGTGCGTCAGGCCCTTCGCGGACAGCGACAACACCATTTCGTCCACCCCGGACAGGCGCCGCTGCCGCTTCTTGACGATCTGCGGCTCGAACGAACCCGCCACGTCCCGGGGGACCTTGACCTCGACCGGGCCGACATCAGTCAGCACCGTCTTCGCCCGGGTCCCGTTGCGGCTGTTGCCGCTGCCCCGGCCCTCGGCGTCATGCTTCTC
>NZ_JBIDCW010000075.1:0-1086 GCF_043204795.1 Streptomyces sp. NPDC047706
GACACTGTAGTTAAAACGGGACGCTTGCGATCGGCATAATCGCTTGCCGCAACAAGGCGTTGCTCATAGTGTGGAGGCACATTCCCCACGCATAAGGACCGCATGATGAGCACCGAATACCGTATCGCCAGCCCGCATTTGACGCAGTTCGTTCAGGCAATTTGGCGCCAGGCCGGCAGTACGGCGCGCGAAGCCGAGCTGGTGGCCGATCATCTGGTGCAGGCCAATCTGGCCGGGCACGATTCGCACGGCGTCGGCATGATCCCCAGCTACATGGCGTCGTTGGCGCAGGGGCAATTACAGCTCAATCAGCACGCCGAAGTGGTGCGCGACGCTGGCGCGGTGCTGACGCTCGACGGCGCGCGCGGCTTCGGCCAGGTGGTGGCCAGCGAAGCGATGGCGCTGGGCATTGAACGCGCCGGCAAGCTGGGCCTGGCAGCGGTGGCGCTGCACAATGCGCACCATATCGGCCGCATCGGCCATTGGGCGGAGCAGTGCGCCCGCGCCGGTTTTATCTCGATTCACTTCGTCAACGTGGTGGGCGATCCGATGGTGGCGCCGTTCGGCGGCAGCGATCGCCGCTTCGGCACCAACCCGTTCTGCGCCATTTTCCCGCGGCCGGGCCGCACGCCGCTGCTGTTGGATTTCGCCACCAGCGGCATCGCCTTCGGCAAGACTCGGGTGGCCTATAACAAAGGCTTGTCGGTGGCGCCGGGCTATCTGATCGACGAACACGGGCAACCCACCACCGAACCGAAGGTGATGCACGAAGCGCCGTTCGGGTCACTGTTGCCGTTCGGCTTGCACAAAGGCTATGCGCTGGCGGCGATGTGCGAGATCCTCGGCGGCGCGCTCTCCGGCGGCCGCACCACCCACGACGCTACGCTGAAAGCCGACAGCGACGCCATCTTCAACTGCATGACGACCCTGATCCTCGATCCTCAGGCCTTCGACGCCCCGCAAATGCAGGCCGAGGCCGAAGCGTTTATCGGCTGGGTGAAGGCGTCGCCGCCGAGCGGCGAACAGCCGATCGCGGTGCCGGGAGAATGGGAAGAGGCCAACCGCGCGACGCGGCTGGAGCAGGGC
>NZ_JBIDCW010000076.1:0-1073 GCF_043204795.1 Streptomyces sp. NPDC047706
CCGGGCACGTGTGCGCCCTCGGTCAGGGCGGGTTCGACGCGCTTGGCGAGGACCTTGCCGAGCTCGACGCCCCACTGGTCGAAGGAGTCGATGTTCCACACCGCGCCCTGCACGAACACCTTGTGCTCGTAGAGGGCGACCAGCTGGCCGAGCACCGACGGGGTCAGCTCGCGCGCGAGGATCGTGGTCGTGGGGTGGTTGCCCTGGAACGTCTTGTGCGCGACCAGCTCCGGCGGCACACCCTCCGCGCGGACCTCCTCGGGCGTCCTGCCGAACGCCAGCGCCTGCGTCTGGGCGAAGAAGTTGGCCATCAGCAGGTCGTGCTGCGCCTTCAGCTCCTCGCTCAGCTCCGCGACCGGACGCGCGAAACCGACGAAGTCCGCCGGGATCAGCTTCGTGCCCTGATGGATCAGCTGGTAGTAGGCGTGCTGCCCGTTGGTACCGGGCGTGCCCCACACCACCGGCCCCGTCTGCCACTGCACCGGCCGGCCCGCACGGTCCACCGACTTGCCGTTGGACTCCATGTCGAGCTGCTGCAGATACGCCGTGAACCTCGACAGATAGTGGCTGTAGGGCAGCACGGCATGCGACTGCGCGTCGTGGAAGTTGCCGTACCAGATGCCCAGCAGGCCCAGCAGCAGCGGCGCGTTGGACTCGGCCGGCGCGGTGCGGAAATGCTCGTCGACCAGCCGGAACCCCTCCAGCATCTCCCGGAACCGCTCCGGCCCGATCGCGATCATCAACGACAGACCGATCGCGGAGTCGTAGGAGTAGCGGCCCCCCACCCAGTCCCAGAACTCGAACATGTTGGCCGTGTCGATACCGAACTCCGCGACCTTCTCCGCGTTCGTCGACAGCGCCACGAAGTGTCGCGCCACCGCCGCCTCGTCACCCAGCGCGGCCAGCAGCCACTGCCGCGCCGAGGTCGCGTTGGTGATCGTCTCGATCGTGGTGAACGTCTTGGACGCGACGACGAACAGCGTCTCGGCCGCATCCAGGTCCCGCGTCGCCTCGTGCAGGTCGGCGCCGTCGACGTTGGAGACGAACCGCACGGTCAGGTCACGGTCGGTGAA
>NZ_JBIDCW010000077.1:0-1042 GCF_043204795.1 Streptomyces sp. NPDC047706
CATCAATCGCGGCTTCAATGCGCAAAAACAGCAATGGCAAGAAAGCGAAGGCAAAGCCTACTTTATCGGTTCACCGCAGGTCGCGGCGCTGAAAGTGTCGTTCTTCGGCCCCTTCTACGGCGGCTATAACGTGATTGCCCTGGACCCGGCGTATCGCTACGCGCTGGTTTGCGGCCCTAACCGCGACTATCTGTGGATCCTGTCGCGCACGCCGACGCTTGACGCCAGCGTACGCGACAGCTTATTGCAGACGGCCAAAGGCTACGGTTTCGCCACCGACAAGCTGATCTGGGTGCAACAGTCCGCCGATCAGTGACTGCTGAACTTCAGCCCGAGTATGCCGACCACGATCAGGCACAGGCTGATGATGCGCGCGATATTGGTCGATTCGCCCAACAGCACCATGCCCATGATGGCCGCGCCCACCGCGCCGATGCCGGTCCACACCGCATAGGCGGTGCCGGCGGGCAGCGTTTTCATGGCGTTGGCCAACAGCAACATGCTGACCACCATCGCAGCGATGGTGATGATGCTCGGCGTCAGCCGGGTAAAACCGTGGGTGTATTTCAGACCGATAGCCCAAACCACTTCGAGCAAACCGGCGATAAGCAGAATAATCCAGGCCATGAGACGGCCTCCCTACCACTGGGGTCGTCCCCGATAAAATGACGCGTAAACGGGTCGTCCCGTTTAGCGAGGTGACGCATGACGGGTAACCTCACCCGCACTGCGGCAGGATAGCAGCAGCGTTAACGCTCAGGCAAGGGATAGAAATGTGGCGGCTCTCCGCAGCCGGAACGCCGCCGGGTAGAGAACGGATTATTCCGCGCTGCGCTGAATAGCCTTGCCGCCGGCCTGAATGTCTTCACCCACACCGCGGGTGGTATTGCAGGCGGTCAGCGAGCTCAAAATCATCAAAGAGAAGATCGCGATAATACTTTTCTTCAGCATAAGAAAGTCCTTATTTGTCGTTGATGAAAAAGTACGGCTTTCTAAGCGTAGTCAAAATTGACGGAGGGTGTGGGATCGTGACCGGCTTTGT